>JBKOZH010000096.1:0-6378 GCA_046725765.1 Candidatus Methylomirabilota bacterium
CAAGGAGAACGTCATGACCCCGACGAACGCGCAGTCCACCCCCACCAAGAACGAGCTGCTGAGGGAGCTCGTCATCGTGACGGCATGCGTCGCGATGCTGCTGACCGGCGTGGGCGCCCTCTACTGGATGCAGACGCGGCCCGACGAGGCCACGGCCGGAACGACGACGACCGCCGCGGCGAAGTCGAGCGAGACGAAGCCGACGGAAAGCACCCGGCCGAAGGCGAGCGCGCCGACGCCTGACGGCCCCGTGAGCCACGCCGACGTCTACTTCGACTTCAAGAGCGCGCGGCTGCGCGCCGACGCCGCGAAGATGCTGCAGGACAAGGCCGCCGAGATGACGCGCACGGAGACGTGGGCGGTACTCGTCACGGGCTACGCCGACGTGCATGGTCCGGCCGCCTACAACAAGGTGCTCGCCCAGCGCCGCGCCGACACGGTCAAGCAGTTCCTCGTCGAGCTCGGCGTGCCCGAGACGTCGGTGAAGGCCGTCGCGCTCGGGCCCGAGGCCGCGCTGTGCGACGACCCGAGCAAGGAGTGCCAGCAGCTCAATCGACGGGTGCATCTCGAGATCCGGCGGATGGCGCCCACCGCCGCGGCCTCGAGCCTGCCGGTCGCGGTCGTGGCTCCCGTCGTTCCCAAGGGTCCGCGGGCTGACGAGATCGCCCAGCCCTGAGGCTAACGCTCACATCCCTGGGAGGGAGCCATGCGTTCGAGTCACGAAATCGTCGCGCTGATGATGACGATGTTCTCCTTCACGCCGGTGGCGGCCTCCGCCGCCACCGGCGCCCCGCCGGCCGACACGGAGCCGCCGGTGAGCCCAACGAAGCCGGCAACGCTCGTCGTGTCGACCTTCGACGGTGAAGCGCAGCTGCACTTCGACGCCGCGGTGATCTCCGAGGAGTATCTCGGCGATCTCGCCGGCCTCGCGGTGCCGTCGGAGCTGGACGCCGTCCTCGATCCGATCGAGAACTGGCAGATGTTTCTCCGCAATCACGGCATCGACGAAATCGTGGAGGCGCACGGATGCTAAGACCGCCTGCAATTGTCGCGCTGCTGGACACGATGTTCTGCTTCGCACCGGTGGCGGCCCGCGCCGCCACCGGCGGCGCACCCGAGGCCGCGCCGGGGCGCGTCACCGAGGGGACGCTGTTGATCCGCGGCGCTGAGAACGCCGTAACGCCCGCTCCGCTGCTCGCCACCGATGTCGACCTGCACGTCACCGGCCCGATCGCCCGTGCGATCGTGCGGCAGCGGTTCGTCAATCCGACTGACGCGTGGGTGGAAGGCGTGTACGTGTTTCCGCTGCCGGAAGATGCGGCAGTCGATCGGCTGCGTCTGCACGTCGGCGATCGTGTGCTAGAGGGCGTGATCCGCGAGCGTACGGTTGCGAAGGCGACGTACGAGCAGGCCAAGCGCGAGGGACGTCGCACCGGCCTCGTCGAGCAGGAGCGCGCGAACATCTTCACGACGTCCGTCGCCAACATCGCGCCGGGCGCGGCGATCGCCGTCGAGATCGAGTATCAGCAGACGCTTCGCTGGGACGACGGCCGTTACCGCCTGCGCTTTCCGATGGTCGTCGGGCCGCGCTACATCCCTGGCGCCCTGACGGCGACGTCACCCGACGCGACGGGTTGGGCGCCGAACACGGACGTCGTGCCGGATGCCTCACGGATCACGCCGCCCGTGCTGCATCCGGACCGCGGGCCGATCAACCCCGTGAGCCTGCGCGTCACGCTCGCGCCCGCCGCGCCGCTGGCGCGACTGGACTCGACGTACCACGCGATTCACACGACGCGCGAGGGCGACGGGACGTACGTGATCGAGCTCGCCGCGACAACCGTGCCCGCAGACCGCGATTTCGAGCTGGTGTGGGAGCCGGCGCCGGGGACGATGCCGAACGCGACCGTCTTCACCGAAGGGCGCGCCGACGGCATCTATGCGCTGCTCGTGGTGACGCCACCCGCGCCGGCCGCGCTGGCTGCGCGGACGCCGCGCGAGGTCGTCTTCGTCATCGACAACTCGGGCTCGATGGCCGGCGCGTCGATCCAGCAGGCCAAGGCGGCGCTGCAGATGGCCCTCGCGCGCCTCGGGGCGTCGGACACGTTCAACGTCATCCGCTTCAATCACGCGATGGACGCGCTGTTCTCGGCGCCGCGCCCCGCCACGCAGGAGCACGTGGCGCTCGCCACGCGTTGGGTGGATCGTCTGCAAGCCACGGGCGGCACGGAAATGCGGCCGGCGCTCACGCGGGCGCTCGAGGGCGGCGAGGGCGATGGCCGGCTCCGTCAGGTCGTGTTCCTCACGGACGGCGCGGTCGGCAACGAGGAGGAGCTCTTCGCGATCATCCGGCGCTCACTCGCTGATCGCCGGCTCTTCACCATCGGCATCGGCTCCGCGTCCAACTCGCACTTCATGCGCGAGGCAGCGCGACACGGGCGCGGCACGTTCACCTACATCGGCGCGACGAGCGAGGTGCAGGACAAGATGACGGCGCTGTTTCGAAAACTGGAGTCTCCCGCGCTCACCGACGTGCGCCTCGAGCTGCCCGGCGTCATCGACGTCGACGTGCTGCCGGATCCCGTCCCCGATCTGTACGTCGGCGAGCCGGTGGTCGTGGCGTTTCGCGCGGGGACGCTGCCGCCGCACGCCGTGCTGCGCGGGCGGCTCGGCACGACGACCTGGGAGCACGAGCTGACATTTCAGCGGGCGGTGGAGAACGCCGGCCTCGCCACGCACTGGGCGCGCGCGAAGATCGGCGCCCTCCTCGACGCGCGCCGCGGTGGCGCCGAGGAGGAGGCGGTGCGCGGGGCAGTGCTCGACGTCGCACTGACGCATCATCTGGTGAGTCCGTATACGAGCCTGGTCGCGGTCGACGTCACGCCGGTGCGGCCCGACGGCGCGAACCTCGACAGTCACGCGATGCCGACCAATCTGCCGCACGGCTGGGATCACACCGCCGTCTTCGGTCTTGGCCAGGGCGCCACCGACGCCCCGATGCGCCTGCTCGTCGGCGGGATCGCGCTGCTCGCCGCCGCCACGCTCGCGCTGGCGTTCTCGCCGACGCGCGTGCGGATCCGGCGCGGTGATGCGTAGAAGGCTCGGCATCGTCATCACGTTGCTGGTCATCGCCGGTGTGTGGCAGCTTGGCCACGGCGTCTGGATCCACGCGAAGGCGCGGCTCGCTCAGCATCTGCTGCACCGCGCATGGGCGCGGACGCTGGCCGGCGAGCGCGATGTCAAGCCGTGGCCCTGGGCCGATACGTGGCCGGTGGCGCGTCTGACCGTGCCGGCGTACGAAGTCGACGTCATCGTGCTGGCCGGCGCGAGCGGCCGCACGCTGGCGTTCGGACCCGGGCACGCCGCCGGCACCGCCGTGCCCGGCGCGGCGGGCACCGCGGTCGTCACCGGTCATCGCGATACGCACTTCTCGTTTCTCGAGCGGGTGCGCGCCGGCGAGACAGTTCTGGTGCAGGTACCGGGGCGAGCGCCGGCGGCGTTTCGTGTGAGCGAGGTCGCCGTCGTGGACGCGCGCACGGCGGCGGTGCTGAACGACGACGGCGTGAGCACGCTCGTGCTTGTCACCTGCTATCCATTCGATGCGGTGACCGCCGGCGGACCGCTGCGCTACGTGGTCACCGCCGAGCGTACGGACGGCTGATTCAGCTGAGGACGACTTCGACGTTCATGGTCGTGAGCCATGCCAAGACGAGCGTCCATGCGCGAGGTTCTTCCGTTCGCCAGTACATGACGACTTCGGCGGGAATGATCACGACGCGAAGGGGTCGGCGGCGCACGGTATCGACGAGGCTCACGAGGTCCGTCGGACGTCCTCGGAGCTGGTGGATCACGTTCTCCGTGGCCTCGCCGATCGTCATAACGGCCATAACGGCTTGCCTCTCGACCGTTCGTCATGGGCAAGCGGCGTGCCGGACGCGGCGCCTCGACGATTTCGAAATCGGCTCAGCGGCTTACGAGGCACAGGGCGGCGAGCGACGTGGCCACTTCCTCGCCCTCGGCCTGGTGGGAAAGCATCCAGGCTGTGCTGCGCGAGCAGTCAGGCCGCGTTCGGCGTGATGATGGTTTTCGCGCCGCGGCCGGCCGTCGCATGCGCGAACGCGTCGCCGATGCGCTCGAGCGGAAAGCGCGCGGTAATCAGCCGGCCGACATGGAGCTTCGGCATCACGGCCAGCGCGCGACGGAATGCCGTGCCCCGGCCGAACGCGCCGACGATCTTCATCTCGCGATAGTGCACGTCCCAGAGGCTCAGCGGGATCTCGCTGCCCTTGGGGCTCACGCCGACGAGCTGAAGCACGCCGGCCGGCTTGACGAGCGTCATCGCTTCGGCGACGAGCTCGGGTTTGCCGACGGCCTCGGCGACGACGTCGGCGCCGCGGTCCTTCGTCAGCGCCATCACGCGCTCGCGCAGACTCTCTTTCACGGGATCGATGACGACGCTGGCGCCCAGTCGTTTGGCGATAGCGCGGCGCTCTTCGAGCGGATCCGATAGCAGCAGCCGCGTGGCGCCGCGACGCTTGGCGAGCGCCATCGTGAGCAGTCCCATGATGCCGCCGCCGATGACCAGCACGGTCGCGCTGCGCGGCATCGGGAACGACTCCAGACCCGCCAGGCAGCACGCCGCCGGCTCGGTCAGGGCGGCGGTGGCAGGATCGAGGCCGCGCGGCAGCGGATGCACGCAGTGCGTGGGCAACACCACGCGCTGTGCGAAGCCGCCGACGCGCGTGAGATTCGGGCACTGGCTCACACGTCCGGCCTCGCACTCGGCACACTTGCCACACCCCACCGTGGGCTCGCACGCGACGGCGCGGCCGATCAGCCGCTTGCTCACGCCGCGCCCGACCGCGCGCACGACGCCCGTGTACTCGTGGCCGAGCACCAGCGGCGGCTTGTAGGGAAACAGCCCCTGCGTGGCGTGCACGTCGGTGCCGCAGATGCCGGCGGCCTCGACGGCCACGACGACCTGTCCCGGCCCCGCGGTCGGCTCGGGAGCGTCATCGACCGTGAACCGCGTCCCGCCGTGCCAGGTGGCGACCTTCATCGCGTTACTTGTCGTCGAGCGTGACGAAGATGCAGTGTCGCAGCCGGCCGTCGAGCGCTTTCGAGAGATGCCCCTTGCCGGACGTGTCCTCGACCAGGATGACCTCGCCCGCGCCAATCTTGCGCGACTCGCCGTCGCTCGCGGTGATCTGCACGCCGGCGTCGAGGTTGATGATGTACTGCCGCCGCGGCGCAGGGTGCCAGTCCAGATCGTAGTCCGGCTGCACCTGGCGGAAGATGATGCCGGTCGCCGGGATCCGCTTGGACGTCTTGCCCGCGCGCCCGCTCTCGGTGAACTCGACCTCGATGTCGCGGAAATGCGTCTCGCCCTTCGCGTCGACGTAGAGATTGTGGATCCTCATGCGCGGCCTCCCGGTGACGTGGTGGCGGATTCTACCAGAGGCTCTTGAGTCGACCGCCGTCGACGTTGAGCGAGACGCCGGTGATGAAGCTGGCGCGCTCGGAGCACAGAAACGCGACGGCGTCGGCCAGCTCTTCGGGGCGCCCCCAGCGCCCGAGCGCGTTCTTGCGGGCGGCGGCGCGGCGCGCCTCGTCTTCGGTCGCGACCCCGAGCTCGGCAACCAGGCCGGGGACGTTGCGGTTCCACATCCCGGTGTCGACCCAGCCAGGGCAGACGGCGTTGACGAGGACATTGTCGGGTCCGAGCTCGGTGGAGAGCGCCTTCGTGACGTTCAGCAGGGCGCTGTTGGTGATGCCGCTGCCGAGCATGTACGGATCGGGCTCCTTGCCGGCGCCGCCGATGACGTTGACGATGCGGCCCCAGCGCCGCGCGCGCATCCCGTCGACGACGAGACGAATCGCGCGCACGAACCCGAAGAGCTTGGTCTCGAGCTGCGCGCGCAGGCCGTCCTCCATCATGGCCGCGAAGCGCCCGGAGTACATCTGCCCCGCGTTGTTCACGAGGATGTCGACGGCGCCAAAGCGCGCGGCCGCGCGCTGCGCGAGGCGCTCGACGTCCCCCGCGACGGCCATGTCGGCGACCACCGCGAGCACCTCGCCTCCCGTCTTGGCGGCGAGCTCGGCCCGCGCCTGCTCGAGGCTGGCCTCGGTGCGCGCGCAGATGGTGACGCGCGCGCCCGCCTCCAGCAGCTTTCTCGCCGTCTCGCGCCCGATGCCGCGCGCGCCGCCCGTGACGATCGCGCTGCGGCCGTGAATGCCGAGATCCATGCTGGTTTCCTCCGGGCGACGGATGCTATCATCCCCGCCACTTTTCGCACGAATGATCACGGTCGAGCGCGTGACGCGAACCTTCGGTACGCCGGCCGGCGATTTCACCGCCGTGCGTGAGGTGAGCTTCCG
>JBKOZH010000090.1:0-7916 GCA_046725765.1 Candidatus Methylomirabilota bacterium
CCCGTGAGGTACATGAGCGGGCCGCCGAGCCGCTCGGCGATGAGCCGCAGCTGCTCGGGCGTGCGCGCCATCGAGAGCAGCACGACGTCGGCGCCGGCCTTGCGATAGGCCTCGCCGCGGCGCAGGGCGTCGTCCATGGTGCTCGCGCGCACCGCGTTGGTGCGGCCGATGATCAGGAACTCGGGATCGCGGCGCGCCGCCACCGCCTCCTTCACCTTGGCGGCCATCAGCTCCAGCGGAATCATGTGCTCGATGCCGACGTGATGGTGCGCGCGCTTCGGGACCAGCTGGTCCTCGATCTCGATGGCCGCGAAGCCCGCGGCCTCGGCCATGCCGATCGTGCGGTGCATGTGCATCGGATCGCCGTAGCCGCACGCGCCGTCGAGAATCAGCGGCAGGGCGGAGACAGCGCGGATGTCGAGCGCCGCCTGGCACATCTCGCTGACGTTCAGGTTGGCCTCGAGGACGACTTTCAGGTAGCCGGTGGCGCCGCCGCCGAGATAGCCCGCCGAGAACCCGGCCGCCTCGACCATCTTCGCCATCAGCGGATTCAGCACGAGCGGCGCGGTGACCGGCAGCGGTCCTCGCATCAGCGTCTTGAGCGACATCACGTTCCTCCCGGCGATTGATGGTCCGCGCGGCGGCGGCACCCGGGGATTCTACTCGCCCCTCATCGAAGCGCGCTATCATCGCGGCCCAGGCTCGACGGAGGTGCCGCCCGTGGAACGGATTGCGACGACGCCGGCCCGCGCACTGCCGTGGCCGGTCGCACACTCGACGCGCGCGTCGTGGGAGCGTGCCCGCCGCCTGACGCTCGTCGCGTTCCTCGTCCCGGCACTGGCCGTGCTCGTCGTCGTCACCGTGCTTCCCCTGCTCTATCTGCTGGTGACGAGCTTCACGCCGCTTGACCTGACGAATCCAGGCTCGCGGCGATGGGCCGGGCTGAGCAACTATCGGCAGCTCGCCACCGACGGTCGCTTCTGGAACTCGCTGTGGGTGCAGACCCAGCTGTCGTTCTGGACGGTCGCGCTGCAGATGCTCATCGGGTTCGGCATCGCGCTGCTGCTCAACGGCCGGATGCGCTTCCTGGAGCTCGTGCGCGCCACGTTCATCATCCCGATGGTGTTACCGCCCGTCGTCGTCGCGCTGATCTGGAAGATTCTGTTTACGCCGGACATCAGCATCATCGATTGGACGCTCGGCCTGGTCGGCGCTCCGCAGCCGGCGTGGCTGGCGGACGCGCGGTTCGCGCTGTGGGCCGTGATCATCGCCGACGTGTGGGAATGGTTCCCCTTCACGATGCTGATGCTGCTGGCCGCGCTGCAGATGCTGCCGAGCGAGCCGCTGGAGGCGGCGCGGCTCGACGGCGCCTCGCGCTGGCAGGCCTTTCGCCACATCACGTTGCCGCTCGTTAAGCCCGCCATCGTCGTGGCGACACTCTTCCGCCTGATCGACAGCGTGAAGGCCTTTCCGCACATCTTCATCATGACCGGCGGCGGGCCGGGGACGGCCACCGAGGTGACGAATTTCTACGCCTACCTGCAGGGGTTCTCGTACACGTACGTCGGTTACTCGAGCGCGATCATCGTGGTGATGCTGCTGGTGACGTTCGTCATGAGCCTCGGGGTGCTGCTCGCCGCCGGACGGGAGCACGACGTTGAGTAGGCGCGGGCACGCGTGGACGGTCGCCGGCACCGTGCTCCTCATCCTCGCCCTGCTGTCCCCCGTGGTCTTCATCGTGCAGATGTCGGTGCGCACGGGTGTCGACGCCTTTCGGATGCCGCCCACGCTCGTCTTTAGTCCGACGCTCCAGAACTACGTGGATCTCATCGAGGGCAAGTTCATCCGCGCGCTGATGAACAGCACCGTCACCGCCACCGCCACCACCGCTCTCGCCCTCTTGCTGGGGGTGCCGGCGGCCTACACGTTCTCGCGGGCGCGGTTCCGTGGCCAGGGCCTCCTGTCGCTGTGGACGCTGACCACCCGCATGGCGCCCGCCATCGCCTTCGGGATTCCCTTCTTCCTGATCTACAAGGAGCTGGGTCTCATCGACACGCGGGTGGGACTCGTGGTGATCTACCTCACCTTCAACCTCTCGCTCGTGATCTGGATGATGCGGGCCTTCTTCGACGGCGTTCCGCGCTCGCTCGAGGAGGCCGCCTACATCGACGGCGCCGGCGTGGCCACCGCATTCGTGCGCATCGCGCTGCCACTCACGGCGCCCGGCGTCGCCACCACGGCCATCTTCACCTTCCTGCTGTCGTGGAACGACTTCTTCTACTCGCTGATCCTCACGCGCAGCGAGGCGGTGACAGCTCCAGTCGCCATCGTGAACTTCATGAACTACGAGAGCTGGGAATGGGGGAAGGTGGCCGCCGCCGCT
Organism: Candidatus Methylomirabilota bacterium; assembly: GCA_046725765.1. Classification (GTDB taxonomy): domain Bacteria; phylum Methylomirabilota; class Methylomirabilia; order Rokubacteriales; family CSP1-6; genus AR12. Next base: position 2,384 of record JBKOZH010000090.1, read on the forward strand.
ACCACCATCATGCTGCCCGTCGTCGCGCTTTCCGTCCTCGTGCGCAAGTACATCGTGCGCGGCCTCACGGCCGGTGCCGTGAAAGGCTAAGGGAGATCGCCATGGATCGGATCAGCCGTCGTCGCTTCCTCACATCGACCGCTGCCGCGGCCGGGCTCGGCGTGGCGGGCATCCGGCCGTCGCGGACGCTGGCCCAGACCAGCAAGCCGTACGCCGGCACCCGGCTGAAGATGTCCCAGGTCTCGCACGCGTACGCAGCTGGTCTGCTCGAGCGGCTCCCCGGGTTCGAGCAACAGACGGGCATCAAGGTCGAGATCGATCAGATGTCGTTCCCCGTTCTGAACCAGCGGGAAGATCTCGAGCTGGCGAGCGGCTCCGGCGCCTACGACGTGATGCAGATGATCTTCATCCGGTCCGGCCGCTGGATCGGCGCGGGGTGGGCCGAGCCACTCAACTCCTTCATCGACGACGCGAAGCTGACCGACAAGAGCGCCCTCGACATCGCCGACTTCGTGGCGGGCGCCATGGCGCCGTTCCGGCGCGGCGAGACGATCTTCGCGTTGCCCTGGCTGTCCGACAGCACCGTGGTCGGCTACCGCACCGACCTCTTCGAGAAGGCCGGCTACGCAAAGTTCCCCGAGACGTTCGAAGCGCTCCAGGAGGCGGCGGCGAAGATCCACTCGCGACAGACGGCCGGCTTCGTGACCCAGGACAACCTGCACTGGATCTTTCCGAACTGGCTGCTCTCCTACGGCGGCGGCTTCTTCGCCAACCCACCGGCCGATCTAACGCCGACGTTCGACACGCCGGAGGCGCTGAAGGCGGCCGAGATATTCACGACGATGCTCGGCAAATACTCGCCGCCCGGCGGGATCAAGCTCGACTCTTCCGTGTCGCAGGCGATCATGCAGCAGGGAAAGGCCGCGTGCTATCTCGACGGCATGGGCAACACGCAGCACATCATCGACACGAAGAAGACCACGCTCGCGGACCAGATGGCCTTCACCCACACGCCGCGCGGCCCGAAAGGCCACTTCCCGCAGCTCGCCGTGCACGGGTACTTCATCAACAAGGCGTCGAAAAACAAGAACGCCGCCTGGGAGTTCATCAAGTGGGCGACCGGCAAGGAGCAGATGCTCTGGAGCGCGCTGACCAAGGGGCACCTCGCCTGCACGCGCTCGTCCGTGCTCGCCAGCGCCGAGGTGCGGCAGAAGTTCACGTGGCGAGGCTCGGATCTCGCCTCGCTGCATCTCGCCGTGATGAAACGGGCCGGGGAAGGCTACATGACCTACCGAACGGTGCCGCAGTTCCCGCCCGTGGGCGACCGCGTCATCATCGCTATGAGCGCCATCGCCTCGGGACAGACGAGCGTCGCCGACGGGATGAAATCGCTGCAGAAGGACGCCGAGGCTATCCTCGAAAAGGCCGGCGTCAAGATCAACCGAAGGGGTTAGCCATGGGTAATGCGACCATCGCCGTCCGACCCGTTTCCGCCGCCGTCGGCGCCGAGATCCTCGGCTTCGACCTCGCCGACACGCTGCCGGCGCCCACCATTGAGGCGATCCGTGATGCGCTCTTCCAGCATGGCGTCGTGTTCTTCCGGGATCAGAAGCTCACGCCCGAGCAGCACGTGGCTTTCGCACGTCGGTTCGGCGAGATCAATATCAACCGCTTCTTCAAAGCAGTGGACGGCTATCCGATGATCGCCGAGGTCCGCAAGGAGCCGGAGCAGACCGGCAACATCGGCGGCGGCTGGCACACCGACCACAGCTACGATCAGGCGCCCGCGATGGGTTCGATCCTCTACGCGCGCGAGGTGCCGGAGACCGGCGGCGACACACTCTTCGCGAGCATGTACGCCGCCTACGACGCACTCTCGGATGGCTTGAAGCACACGCTGGAGGGCTTGCAGGCGCTCCATTCGAGCCGGCACGTCTTCGGCGTCGAGGCCTACGCAGGACGGGGCGACCTGAAGGGACGCTACCTGAATCCCGAGGCGGCGATGCAGGACGCCGTGCATCCGGTCGTCGTGCGTCACCCCGGGTCGGGGCGTAAAGCGCTCTACGTGAACGCAGCGTTCACGGTCCGCTTCGTGGGTTGGACGGAGGAGGAGTCGAGACCGCTCCTGCAGTACCTCTATCAGCACGCCGCGCGGCCGGAGTTCACCTATCGCTTCCAGTGGCGCGAGGGATCAGTCGCGTTCTGGGACAACCGCTGCACCTGGCACTACGCGCTGAACGACTACCACGGCCATCGCCGCCTGATGCATCGAATCACCGTCGAGGGGCCGCCGCTGAGCTGAGCGCGCCGAGTCACTCGCTGCCCGGCACGACACCGCGCGGCAGCCGCTCGACGTGCGCGCAGATCTCACCGGGGCGCGTCAGCCAGATGCGGTCGCGCTGGCGCAGGATGTGCTCGAGCGCGCGACGCAGCGCCGGCAGGCGATATGGACGGCCGACGACGAACGGGTGCAACGAGATCGGACACACGAGCGGCTGGCGCTCGGACTGGCGCAGCAGCTCGTCGAATTGGTCCGTGATCATGTCGGCGAACTCCCGCGCGGAGTGCTTGTACCAGACGATGCCGCGCGTGTCGTTCACCTCGATTGGGTACGGCATCGCCAGCAGCCGGCCGTGGCGCGTGCGCAGCCATACCGGCTGGTCGTCCATCGTCCAGTCCATCGTGTAGCGATAGCCCGCCTCCTGCAGCAGCTCGAGCGTGACCGGCGAGTTCGACAGCCACGGGCTCATCCAGCCAATCGGGCGGCGCCCCTCGTTTTTCTCGATCGTCGTCGTGACGCGCGCGATCATCGCGCGCTCTTGCTCCTCGCTCATGTGCTCCTGGCCCTCGGAGTTCGTCGCGCCGTGGCCGACGATCTCGTCGCCACGCTTGCGCAGGCGCTCGGGGATGTCGGGCGCGGCTTCGTAGACTTCGACGTTCATCTGCGCCTCGATCGGAAGCGCGAGCTCGTCGAAGAGATCGAAGAGCCGCCACACGCCGACGCGGTTGCCGTAATCGCGCCAGGAAAAGACGCTGGCGCTCATGGCCTGATCGGGCGGGGCGATGGCCACACCTTTGCCAATCCCGTAGCCGAACGCCTCGATGTTGACAGCGACGTAGACGGCGAGCCGCGCGCCGTTGGGCCACGTATAGTCCGGGCGCGTCGTGATGTTGGAGTACGTGTAACGTCCGTGCGTGGGTAGTGTCATGGTCGTCTCCTACGGGCGGCGCGGCTTGAGGCGAATCTCCTCGTATGGATACGCGAAGGCGTGGCCGGCGATCAGCCCGAGCGCGGACTGCTCGATGCGCGGCCCGACGCCGGCGAGGAACGCCGGCTCGAGGATCGGCGCGAACATCACCCGCTCGTGCATGAGCTGCTGGACCCGATGCAGCATCGCCTCCCGCCGCTTGGCGTCCATCTCGGCCGCCTGGTCACGGAACAGCGCGTCGATGTCGGGGTAGCCGCCGTACGCCCGAATGCCAGTGCTGACGACGAAGGCTTCGATGCGCGTCGATGCATTGCCAGCCGCGGCGCTTCCCTGCCGCACGATGTGCTTGAACGATTTCTCCTGATCGGCCTTGTAGAACGCCGCGCGCTCCAGCGGCCGGAGCCGGGCGCGGATGCCGACCGCGCGCAGGTCGTTGATGACCGCCTCGCCGGTGGCGGCGTAGACGGCGTCAGTCGTGAGGTCGCCGGCGTCGAAGCCGCGCGGGTATCCGGCCTCGGTCAGAAGCTGCTTCGCGCGCGCCGGATCGTGCGGGTACGCAGGCGCCGCCCAGAAGAACTGGAAGTCGCGCGGGATGATGCTCGACGCCGGGCGCGCGAAGCCGAGGTACTCGGAGTCGTTGAGCGTTTTGCGATCGATGGCGAGATTGGCGGCCAGGCGCACGCGCCGATCGGCCCACGGCGACTTCGCCTCGAACTGGTCGGTGAAGACCAGCCACTCGGTGAACGTCGGGATCGTCGCCTTGAGCGTCAGTCCCGGCGTGCGGCGGATTTCCTCGGCGAGCGGGCCGCGGACCTGATATGCGTAGTCGGCTTCGCCGCGCTTGAGCATGGCCAGGCGCGTGGTGTCGTCGGGCACCGAGCGGAAGATGAGCCGCTTGACCGTCGGGGGTTTGCGCCAGTAGTGCTCGTTGGCCTCCAGCACGAGCTCGATGCCGGGATTGAACGACACGAAGCGGTACGGGCCAGCACCGATCGGCGCGCGCTTGAAGCCATCGTCACCGACCATCTCGACGTACTTCTTCGGCACCACCCACGCCGCACCGGTGGCCGGCGTGCCGTAGAACGTCATGAAGTCCGGCCACGGCTGCTTGAGGCGCACCCGAACGCGCTGAGCGTCCAGCGCGTCCACGCCGGCGATGCGCGCCTTCAGCGTGGCGGCGCCGCCGCCCTTGTAGCGCTCGAGCGAGAACTTCACGTCCTCGGCGGTGACGGGATCGCCGTTGTGAAAGCGCGGCCCCTTGCGCAGCACGAACTCGTACGCGAGACCGTCCTTGGAGACCGTCCACGACTCCGCGAGGCTTGGTGACACCGGCTCGCCGGGCATCGGCTTCACCACCGCGTCGTGGAGCGCGTACAGCATCATGAATGGCGTGATGACGGACGGCGTCTCGGCCGGGTCGAACCACGTCGGCGCCAGCGACACGTGCACCGCCCACGTCACGTCGCCCTCGGGTGCGGCTCCCGCCGAGCCGGCGGCGAGCACGACGGCGAGAACGATCAGCAGGATACGAATGCTCACGACGTCACCTCCGAGCGATCAGGCGCCGGAAGACGGCGCCGTAGCGAAAGCCATAGCCCTGCGCCAGCGCGGCGGCGCCCTTTTTCAGCCGCTCGCCCATCGTCTCGCCGGCCGCCACGTTGAAGCCCGGCATCTGGCTCTCGTGACGGACGAGCGCGGCGATCTGGCGCTCGATCGAGTCGCTGATGTCGACGATCACGCTCGGCTCGTCGGCGCCCCAGTACCAGAGCTCGCGCACCTTGTGCGGCGCCAGGCCGTCCTTCGTGATCTGCTCCGGGAAATGCAGGTGGTCGCGCGCGAACGGATAGACGGCGTCGGTCGTGGTCATGCCCGCCGCGCGGTGATCGCGATGCTGGAAGTTGCGGATGCGGTACGGGTCGTGAACGAAGACCGTGTGCGGCCGATACTGCCGAATGGCGCGCACGACGTCACCGAGGAAGTCGCGCGTGTCCTGCAGGAAGCCGTCAGCGTAGCCGAGCATGACGACGTGCTTGACCCGCATGAAGTCCGCGGCGGCGCGCTGCTCCTCGGCGCGCCGTGCGGCCAGCGCTTCCGGGGTGAGCGAGGGCTCGGCCGTGCCGGCATCGCCGTTCGTGCACAACACGTACGTCACCTCGCAGCCGGCCGCGATCCACTTTGCAACCACGCCGCCCGCGCCGATCTCGGCGTCGTCGGGATGCGCGAAGACCACCATGGCGCGCTCGGGAACGTCGGTGACGATTTCGAGCCGCCCGGCGTCCGCTGACATGCCGCGCATTCTACAGGAGGGCGGGAGTACACTCTCG
>JBKOZH010000166.1:0-3460 GCA_046725765.1 Candidatus Methylomirabilota bacterium
GACGAGGCGAAGCTGCGTGAGCTGGTCGAGCTGCAGGTCAACGGCGGCACCGACGGTCTCGTGCCCTGCGGCACGACCGGCGAGTCGCCGACGCTCTCGCACGATGAGCACAAGCGCGTCGTGGAGATCGTCGTCGAGACGGCGCGCAAGCGGGTCAAAGTGCTCGCCGGAGCGGGCTCGTATTCGACGGCGGACGCGATCGATCTCGCGCGTCACGCCGAGCGCGCGGGCGCCGACGGTGCGCTGGTGGTGAATCCCTACTACAACAAGCCGACGCAGGAGGGACTCTACCGCCACTTCCGCGCGGTCGCCGAGTCGGTGGCCATTCCGATCGTGGTCTACAACATCCAGAGCCGGACCGCGGTCAACGTCGAGACGGCGACGATGGCGCGCCTGGTCCGCGACGTCTCCAATATCCGCGGGGTCAAGGAAGCCTCCGGCAGCCTCGACCAGATGACGCAGGTCGTGCTCGCGTGCGGGCCCGGCTTCTCGGTGCTCTCGGGCGACGACAACCTCACGCTGCCGCTGCTGGCCGTCGGCGGTCACGGGGTGATCTCGGTTATCGCCAACATCCTGCCGAAGGACACGGCCGACATGGTGCACGCGGCGCTCGACAACGATTGGAAGCGCGCGCGTGAGCTGCATCACCGGCTGTTTCCGATGGCGCGTGCCGCGTTCATCGAGACGAATCCCATCCCGATCAAGGAAGCCATGGCCATGGCCGGGATGCTCGAGCCCGAATTCCGCCTGCCGATGTGCCGCATGAGCGACGCGAACCGCGAGACTCTGCGCGGGGTGCTCCGGCAGTACGGGCTGGTCAAGTAGCGCGCGCGGCGGCACGCATCAGCCGATGACGGACGTCCGCCCGACCGCCGCGGCGCCGGAGCCCGGCGCAGGCGCCCCGGCGGCAAATATAATAGTCGGCGGCGCCGCCGGCCGGATGGCCTCGCGCATCGTCGCCCTGCACCGCGACGCCGGCCTGCGCCTGGCCGCGGCGCTGGAGGCGCCTGGTCATCAGGCACTCGGCCAAGACGCCGGCGAGGCGGCCGGCGTGGGGCCGCTCGGCGTGATCGTCACCGCCGACGCTGCTGCGGCCATCACCCGCGATCGCGTGCTCGTCGAGTTCTCGGTGCCCGAGGCCTCGCTCGAGCACCTGCGGTTGGTCGCGCGCGCCGGGGCGCGCGCCGTCATCGGCACGACCGGCTTTTCCGCGGCGCAGCGCGAAGAGATCGCCGGGCTCGCGCGTCAGGCCGCGATCCTCGTCGCTCCCAACATGTCGGTCGCGGTGACGCTGGCGTTTTCGCTCCTGCGGACGATGGCCAAGGCGCTCGGCGATGACTACGACGTGGAGATCACCGAGATCCATCACCGCTATAAGAAGGACGCGCCGAGCGGAACCGCCGTACGGATGGCCGAGATCGTCGCCGAGGCGCTCGGCCGCGATCTGCGGAAGGTCGGCGTGTACGGACGGGAGGGCCTGCCGGGCGAGCGCAGCGGCAAGGAGATCGGCGTGATGTCGCTGCGCTCCGGCGACGTCGTCGGCGAGCACACCGTGTCCTTCGGCACGCTCGGCGAGCGTCTCGAGCTCACCCACCGCGCGCACAGCCGCGACACCTTTGCGCGTGGCGCGCTGCGCGCGGTGCGCTGGATCGCCGCGCGCGGCCCCGGCCTCTACTCGATGCACGACGTCCTGGGCATTGGCTGATGCAGATCGTGCGCTTCCGCGCCGGGGACGCCACGCGCTACGGCGTGCTCGACGGCATGACCGTGCTCGAGTACTCCGGCACGCCGTGGAGCACCTTCCGGCGCGGGCGCAAGCGGCACTCGCTGCACCAGATCGTGCTGCTGGCGCCGGTGCTGCCGTCGAAGATCGTGGCGGTCGGCCTCAACTACCGCGAGCGGGCGGCCGAGCTGGCCGAGCCCCTGCCCGACGTGCCGGCCCTCGCGCTCAAGCCGCCGAGCGCGGTGATCGGTCCTGACGATCCGATCGTCCTGCCACCGCAGAGCGACTTCGTCGAGCACGAGGCCGAAGTCGCCGTCGTCATCAGGCGCCGCTGCCACAACGTGACGGCCGCCCGCGCGCGCGAGTACGTGCTGGGCTATACGGCGCTCAACGACGTCACCGCGCGCGACGTGCGCGCGCGTGACGGGCTCGCGGCCCGCGCCAAGGGCTTCGACACGTTCTGTCCGCTCGGCCCATGCATCGCCACGGGCATCGACCCGAGCGCGCTCAGGGTCGAGGCGCTCGTCAACGGCGTCGTGCGCCAGACGGGCTCGACGAAAGACCTCATCTTCCCCGTCGAGGATCTCGTCGCGAAGATCTCGGAAGTCATGACGCTGATACCCGGCGACGTCATCGCCACCGGCACGCCGGGAGGCGCCGGCCGTCTGCTGCCCGGCGACCGCGTAGAGGTCCGGGTGGAGGGTGTCGGATCGCTCAAGAATCCGGTCGTGACGCTGTGACCGCCGACCGGCTGCGGCTCGAGGACGTCCGCTTCTACGGCCACCACGGCGTGTCGACCGCCGAGCAGACAGTCGGCGTGTGGTTCTCCGTTGACGCCGAGCTGACGCTCGATCTCACGAGCGCCGCCGTGTCCGACGATCTCGCGTGCGCCGTCGACTACGGTCAGGTCGCGCGGCGAATCGTGGAGATCGGGACCCACGGACGCGTCAATCTCATCGAGCGGCTCGCCGGCCAGATCGCGCAGGCGCTGTTGCGCGAGTTCCCGGCCGAGGAGGTCCGCGTGCGGGTGCGCAAGCTGACGCCACCGCTGCAGGGCCTCGTCGGCACGCCGTCGGTCGAGCTCACGCGGCGACGATGACACGCGTCTATCTGAGCCTCGGCAGCAACCTCGGCGACCGGCTCGACGTCCTGCGCACGGCGGTGCGCCGCCTGAGCGAGAGCGCCGAGATCGCCGTCGTCGACGCGTCGCCGCTCTACGAGTCGGAGCCGTGGGAAGAGGAGCCCGGCCGCACGGAGCGCGAGCGCCGCTGGTACCTCAACTGCGTGGTCGTCATCGACACGGCCCTGCCGCCGCGCGCCCTGCTCGGACGTCTGCATACGATCGAGGACGCACTCGGTCGTGTGCGGCCGGCGGGCACGCCTGAAGCCCGGCGGTTCGCGCCGCGCACGCTCGACATCGACATTCTGTTCTATGGCGACGAAGTGATCAGCGGGCCCGACGACCTCCACGTGCCGCACCTGTTGCTGGCCGAGCGGGCGTTCGTGCTGCGGCCGCTGGCCGACGTCGCGCCGGAGTTCGAGCATCCGACGCTCTATGCGACCGTGCGGGAGCTGCTCTCGGATCTTGCCGACGAGCACACGGTCCGCGCCGGTGGCTACCCGGCGCGCTGGTTCGAGGACTGACGTGGCCGACGCCGAGTTCCAGCGGCAGGCGCTGCAGCACCTCGACGCGCTCTATAACTTCGCCGTCTATCTGACACGCAATCCGCCGGAAGC
>JBKOZH010000304.1:0-15131 GCA_046725765.1 Candidatus Methylomirabilota bacterium
CGAGGAAGATGACCTCCGGGTCGATCTCCACGTGCGGAATGCCGGGCAGCATTCCGAGCAGGAGGCCGCCGATGACGAGAAAGATCGGGTAGGCGATCCCGAGCCGCCGCGCGACCGTCACGAGGGCGGCGACCGCGATCAACAGCGCCAGGATCAGCTCGGCGGTGTGCACGCTATCCCCGCGTGGCCTGGATTATAGTAGCGGCCGCCAGGCGGTCAGGCGAACTCTCATCTCGGAGGCGATCATGCGGACGGCGCTCGCGATCGTGGCGGCGATCCTGATGACGAAGGCCTGGTCGGCGGCGGCCCAAGAGCCGAAAGCGACCGGACGCAGCGCTGATGCAGCGAAGATCGCACGGGCGATGAGTGCCGCGCCGCCGGAGATATCACGCAGGGCGGCCATCATCGACTTCACCGCCGACGGAACGATCAAACAGCTCCGCGCGGGGACGAACGGCTGGGTCTGCATGACGGAAGCGAACGGCGCCCCGATGTGCCTCGACAAGGAGTGGCAGGGGTGGGCCGATGCGTTGATGGCAAAACAGGATCCGCAGATCAAGAGCGTCGGCATCGCGTACATGCTCAAGGGCGACAAGGGCGCAAGCAACACCGACCCGTACGCCGAGAAGGCGACCCCCGACAACCAGTGGGTCGTAAGCGGGCCGCACGTGATGATCATCACGCCCGACACCGCATTGCTGGACTCGCTGCCGACCGATCCGAACAATGGCGGGCCGTGGGTGATGTGGAAGGGCACCAAGTACGCCCACATCATGGTGCCGACCGCGTCCATGCCGAAGCAGGCGACCACGAAGGCGCCCGCCAAGCCGGCCAGCAAGTAGTCGCTTCGCGTGCGGCGAAGCCGGCCTACGGCCGCAGGCGCTTGAAGAACAGCAGCTCGCGGTAGCCCTGCGGCAGGTTGTCGATGTGGCCCGACGGCGTGAAGCCCAATGCCGTGTGCATCCGGATCGACGCGCCGTTCGTCTCCTCGGTGGACGAGAACACGCGCGGGCTCGGCGACATCTCCTCCACCGCGCGGAACAGCTCGCGGGCGACCCCGCGCTCGCGATGTTCCTTGTCCACCGCCACCAGCGACACGAACGTGCACTGGAAGAAATCGGTGCGGTAGGCGATCACGCCCACCACGTCACCATCGTCGGCGGCGACCAGCATGTGATGTCGGTCGAGATGTGAGCGGACGAATGGGCCCGCACGCTGCGGGCCGATCACCTCGGTGGCGAGGGTCATCACCGTGTTGAGATCGCCGCTGCCGGGTGGGCGGATCTCCATGCCGCCAGTCTACCCCTCGAGAAAGGCCGTCACCTCCCGTGACGTCGTGGGTCTTGACCCGCGGCACGCGCTAGTACGTCCCGGGTCGGATCTGCTTGTAGAGGTCCTTCAGCTTCTCGGCGGTGAAGTCGCGCGACTGACAGACGCCGATGATCTTTCGCTCGTCGGCCTCGATCTTCGCCACCGCCTCGGCGACCTGGCCCGCGATCTCCTTGGGAATCGACACGACGCCGTGCTGGTCGGCGTGGATCAGCTCGCCAGGCTTGACCCACAGGCCGCCGACCTTGACCGGCAGACCGAAGTCGACCATGTGCACGTACGCGTGCGACACCGACACGTGCGCGGCGGCGAACTGGAAGCCGAGCGCCTTCACCTCGTCGAGGTCGCGCACCGAGCCGTCCGTGACCACGCCGACGCAGCCGAGCGCCTTGTGGATGTTGGCCTGGACCTCGCCCCACTGAGCGCCCTGGCCCCGTGGCTCGTCGATGTCGTGCACGACGACCACGCGCGGCGCGGGAATTGTCTGCACGTAATCCCACCACTCGAACGTGCTCGAGCGATGGCCCTGCAGCGGCTCGTGCTCGGCGCGGATGACGCATGGCACCGCGTAGCCGACCAGCGGGCCGAGCTCAGGGAACAGGCACTTGATCTCGGAGCTCATCTGCCCGACGTTGCGCGGGCGGATCTTGAACGTCTCGATGCCGTTGGCGATGCTCGGACTGCTGATCTTTCTCAGTGCGTCGATCACGTCAGCCTCCTTGGATGGTCAACCGCCGGCGCGCGCCGAGTCCCGCGCGGCTCAGATGGCGTTGCGTCGCTGCTGGACCAGCAGCGCGCGCAGCTCGTCGACCGCCGCGCGGACGGACTCGAGGTTCGGGTTCACCGCCAGCGCTTGCTCGAAGCGCTCGAGCGCCCGCGCGGGCTCGTCCAGACGCAGCCAGATCATGCCGTATCCGCTCAGCGCGCCGAAGTGCGAGGGGTTGCGCTTGAGTACCTCGTCGCAGTCGGCGGCTGACTTGCGGTACTCGCCGACGAGGTAATAGACCGTCGCGCGCTTGTTCCAGCCCTCGGCGAAATCCGGCCGCCGTCGAATCACCTCGCTGAACGTATCGATCGCGACCTCGAGCTGACCGTGCTGCAGCTCGGAGATGCCGGCCTGCAGCAGCACGTCGATTTCGTCGCTGCCCGAGCGGCTCCACACGTCCCACAGCGCGCGCTCGGCCAGCGCCCGCACGCCGGCATCCGAGTCGCGCAGCGCGGCGACGAGCGCCGGCACGTCCGCCATTGTCCCCGCCTCGGCCAGGGCGGCGGCGCCGCGCCGGCGCGCCTCGACATCGCCCCGGTTGGCGAGACCGGCCAGCGCGTCCTCGCGCGGCCCCGCGAGCACCGGCGACGCGGCGGACGCCGCGAGCACCAGAAGCAGCAGAGCGACCCGCGCCGCGTGGCTCACGGCTTGTACGCCTCGTTGACTTCGGTCACAGCAAAGCCCGGCTCGCGGCCGCCACCCGGAACGTAGATCTGTCCGCCGATGGCCACGGCACCGATGCCGTGGCGCGGCGTTGGCATCGGCGCCTTGGCGATCCAGCGATCGCCGCTGGGCTCGTACATTTCGGTGGCTTCGAAGATTCGCAGCGGCGCCTCGCCGCCGAAGACGTAGATACGATCGCCGAGCACGGTGGCGGCGAGGCCGCCGCGGCCGCGCGGCAGGGGAACGCCCGTGCGCCACGCGTTGACCGCGGGATCGTAGACCTCGACGTTGGCGTACTGGTCGCCCATGAACGAGGAGCGTCCGCCGAGCGCCCAGACACCGCCGCGGAACGCGACGGCCGCGAGGTGGTCGCGCGCGGTCGGCATCGCGTTGGCGGTCGTCCAGCGATCCGCCGCGGGATCGTAGACCTCGTGGGCGTTCAGCGGACCCCCGGCCGCACCGCCGATCGCGTGGATTCTGCCGCCCAGCTCGACCGCCGCCAGCGCGCCGCGCGCCGTCGGCATCGGCCGGCGCTTCTCCCAGGCGCTGCGCGCGGGGTCCCACTCCAGCACGCTGTCGAGCGCTTGCCAGCGCATCCGGCCGCCCGTGTAGCCGCCGAGCACGAAGAGGCGCTCGCCCACGGTGACCGCGGTGGCATGGTGCACCGCGACGGGCAACGATGGCTGCGGCGTCCACGCGTTCGTCGCCGGATCGTAGCTCTCGACCGTCGCGGTCGGCTCGGCGCCCGAGCCGAAGCCGCCGATGACCCAAACATGTCCGCGCAGCGCGGCGACGGCGACTTCCTGCCGCGGCGTGGGAAGCGGCGCGAGCGACGCCCACGTGCCGGGCGTGGATATGTCCACCGGCGCAGTCGACGGCGTCGACGCACCGATGCAGCCCGCCAGGATCGCTCCCACCAGACCGGCGCGAAGAAGCCGGCGCACGAGGCTCATGCGCCGCCCGTCAGCTGCAGAAACGCGGCCTCGTCCAGAATCGGCACGCCCAGCCGCTGCGCGTCGTCGGCCTTGCTCCCCGGCGCCTCGCCGACGACGACATAGCTCGTTTTCTTGGATACGGAGCTGGTGACGCGCCCGCCCAGCCGCTCGATCAGCTCGCGCGCCGCCTCGCGCGTGAGCGAGCCCAGCGCGCCGGTGACGACGAACGTTTTGCCAGCAAGCGGCTGCGGGCGCTCGGCGTCGACTCCGGCCTGGGTCATGTCGACGCCGGCTTCGGCGAGCCGCCGAATGACGTCGCGATTGCTCTCGTCGTCGAAGAAGCGCCGGATCGACTGCGCCAGCTCGTCGCCGATGCCGCGGATCTCGTTGACCTCGGCCTCGCTCGCACGCTGCAGGCGGTCCATGCTTCCGAACTGGTTCGCGAGCAGCGTGGCCACGCGCTCGCCAACCATCGAGATGCCGAGCGCGTTGAGCAGCCGCGCCAGCCCGCGCGTCTTCGACGCGACAATCGCGGCAACGAGATTTTCCGCCGACTTCTCCGCGAACCGCTCGAGGTCGGCGACCTCCTCCACGGTGAGCGTGTAGAGATCGGCGAAGTCCTTGACGCGCTTGGCGTCGACGAGCTGCTCGACGACGGCCTCGCCCAGATGCTCGATGTCCATGGCGCGCCGCGAGCCGAAGTGACGCAGCCGCGCCTTGAGCTGCGCGGGACACGCCGCGTTCATGCAGCGCCAGTACGCCTCGCCCGGCAGCCGCGCGGCGGCGTGACCGCACACCGGACAGCGGTCGGGGAAGGTGTAGGGGACGGCATCGGCGGGCCGCTTGGACATGACGACCTGCACGACGTAAGGAATGACGTCGCCTGCACGCTCGATCAGCACGGTGTCGCCCACGCGTACGTCCTTGCGTCGGACCTCGTCCTCGTTGTGCAGGCTCACGTTGCTGATCGTCACGCCGGCCAGCGCCACCGGGACCAGCTTGGCCACCGGCGTGAGCGTGCCGGTCTTGCCGACGTTCACCTCGATCGCCTGCACGGCCGTCGTTGCCTGCCGCGCAGCGAACTTGAAGGCGATCGCCCAACGCGGATGGTGTGTGGTGGAGCCCAGGCGCCACTGCTGCTCGAGCGAGTCGACCTTCACCACGGCGCCGTCCGCGTCATAGCCGAGCGTGTCGCGATCGGCCTCGAGCCGCCGGCAGTAATCGATGACGGTGTCGAGCGTGGTGCAGCGCTCCGTCAGCGGATTTGTCTTGAAGCCGGCCTCGCGCAACGCCGCCAGCGTGTCCCAGTACGTGCGAAAGCCGAGCTCGCGCCCCTCGCTCACGTGATAGAGGAAGATGTCGAGCGGCCGGCGCGCGGTGACGTTCGGATCCTTCTGGCGCACGGCCCCCGCGGCGGCGTTGCGCGGATTCGCAAATGCGCCTTCGCCGGATTCTTGAAGGCTCAGATTCAGCCGCTCGAAGTCGGCGCGCGGCATGAATACCTCGCCGCGCACTTCGAGCTCCGGCACGCCGCCGAGCGTGCCGCGCAGGACCATCGGCAGCGAGCGGATCGTTCGCAGGTTCGCCGTGATGTCCTCGCCCACGCGGCCGTCGCCGCGCGTGGCCCCGCGCACGAACCGACCGCGCTCGTACACCAGCGCAATGCCGAGCCCGTCGATCTTCGGCTCGCAGACGTACTCGAAGCGGCCACCGGGCAGCGCGCGGCCCAGGCGCGCCTCGAACTCGCGCAGGTCGTCGGGCGAGGTCGCGTTGTCGAGCGAGAGCATCGCCGCGCGATGCTCGACCGGCCGGAAGGCGTCGACCGGCTGGCCGGCCACGCGCTGCGTGGGGCTGTCGGGGCTGACCAGGTCGGGGAAGGCGGCTTCGAGCTCCTTGAGCTCGCGCATCAGCGCGTCGTACTCGGCGTCCGAGATCTCCGGCCGCGCCTCGGCGTAGTAGAGGTAGTCGTGATGGTGGATCTGCTCTCGCAGCTCGCTGATGCGCTGCAGAGCGTCAGCCCGCGTCATGGGGCCTCAGCATAGCACTTACGTTATAGTGCGGGTGATGCCCAAGGGTCCGTCGACGCAGCGCTCGCGCGTGGCGGCGACCACCGCCTCGACGCAGGACTATCTCGCCGCCATCTACGATCTCGCCGGCAGCGGCAAGCCCGTCATCGGCGCGCGCCTCGCCAAGCACATGTCGGTGTCCGCGCCGGCGGTGACCGAGGCGATGCATCGCATGGCGCGGGGCGGCTACGTCAAGATCGGTCACGGCAAGCACCTGACGCTCACGCCGAAAGGCCGGGAGATCGCCGAAGTCATGGCGCGCCGCCACCGGCTCCTCGAGCGCTGGCTGACCGACACGCTCGGCCTCAACTGGACCGACGCGCACGAGGAGGCGCACCGCCTCGAGCACGCGCTCTCGCCTCGGGTGGAGGACCGGCTCGCGGAGATGCTCGGCATGCCGAGCACGTGTCCGCACGGCAATCCGATCCCCGGCATGGCGCACGCGCCGCGCGTCGAGCCGTTTCCACTTGCGCAGGCGAAAGAAGGCACGACGGTCATCGTTGAGCGGATCACCGAGGAGGCCGAAGCGGACAAGAAGCTGCTCGAGTATCTCTGGCGCAACGAAGTCCGGCCTGGCCGCCGGCTGGAGATCGTCGAGGTGGCGCCGTGGGCCGGAACGATCACGGCACGCGGCGACGGCCCCACGATCGCGCTCGGCCTGCCCGCGGCTGCGAAAATCTGGGTCTACCGACCGACCGAAACATGAGGAGGAGGCGCTCATGAAGCTCTTCTTCTGGGGGTTGGTGGCGGTGGCAGCGGCTTACGTCGCGTACGGTGCGATGATGTCCGCCTGGCAGTACTTCCAGGTCTCCGGCGTCGTCGACGACGTCATGCAGCCGCGCTCGATCGCCGAGCTCGGATCGCCGCGCGCCGTCAAGCATCGGATCCTCCAGGGCACCGCGGAATCGGGCGTTCCGCTCGAGGACCGCGAGGTGAACGTCACTTCTGACAATCGCGTCTACACCGTGAACATCATCTGGTCGTTCCCCGTCATCATCTTCAAGGGCGAGCCCGTGCTGTCGATCCCGCTGTCGCTCAAGCGCTCCAAGCAGATCGCCGCCGCCTCGCCGCCTCCCGTCGGCAGACCCGTCGCGTCGACGTCGTCGCTCGCCGCGTAGACGCCCGCTCGGCGCGCCGCCCCGCCGCGAGGCATGAGGATTGAAAGAAGGAAGACGGGGCACTCATGCTTGAACCGCGACGCCGGCTGCCGATTGGCGCAGAAGCATTCTCGAAAGCGAGCGGCGGCGCGCACTTCCGCGTATGGGCGCCACATGCGCAGACGGTCGAGGTGTGGCTCGAGGACGGCTCAGCCACCACGCTGCAGCGCGAGCCCGCGGGGTACTTCTCGGGCATCGTCGCCGCAGCCACTTCTGGCACGCGATATCGCTATCGGCTCGATCGACGCGACGCCCGCGCGGATCCGGCATCACGGCGGCAGCCGGACGGCGTGCATGGGCCCTCGGAGGTCGTCGATCCAGGAAGTTTTCCATGGACTGACGCGGCGTGGCGAGGCATCACGCGCGCCGGTCGCGTCGTGTACGAACTACACGTCGGCACGTTCACGCGCGAGGGCACGTGGGCGGCCGCCGCGCGCGAGCTGCCCCGGCTCGCCGAGGACGGCATCAACGTCATCGAGATGATGCCGGTCGCGGAATTTCCTGGCGCCTTCGGCTGGGGCTACGACGGTGTGTTTCTGTTTGCGCCGACCCGGCTCTACGGCACGCCGGACGACTTGCGCGCCTTCGTGGATCGCGCGCACTCGGTCGGAATCGGCGTCATCCTGGACGTCGTCTACAACCACCTCGGACCCGACGGCTGCGTCCTGCGCCGCTACGCGCCCGAGTACTTCACCGACCGCTACGCCAACGAATGGGGCGACCCTCTCAACTTCGATGGAGAAAGTGCGGCACGCGTGCGCGAATTCTTCACCGCGAACGCGGCGTACTGGATCGACGAGTTCCACTTCGACGGCCTACGGGTCGACGCCACACAGCAGATGTTCGACGCCTCCACCGAGCACATCCTCGCCGGCATCACGCGCGCAGCGCGGGCGGCGGCCCCCGGGCGAGACATCTTCCTCGTCGCCGAGAACGAGCCGCAGCACGTTCGCCTGGCCCGCGCGCTCGAGTGCTCCGGCTATGGCTTCGATGCCCTCTGGAACGACGACTTCCATCACACCGCGCGCGTGGCCCTTACCGGCCGGCGCGAGGCCTACTACACGGACTACACGGGACGACCGCAAGAATTGGTCTCCGCGGTGAAGCACGGCTTTCTCTACCAGGGCCAGCACTACGCATGGCAGAAGAAGGCGCGCGGCACACCGACGCGCGGGGTGCCGCCGTCCGCGTTCGTCGCCTATCTGCAGAACCACGACCAGGTGGCCAACTCCGCGCGCGGCGAGCGCCTGCACGCGCTGAGCGCGCCGGGGTGCTGGCGGGCCCTCACCGCGCTGCTGCTGCTAGGGCCGGGCACGCCGATGCTCTTCCAGGGGCAGGAGTTCGCGGCGTCCGCGCCCTTCCTCTACTTCGCCGATCACCACGAGGAGCTCGCGCAGCTGGTGCGCAAAGGCCGCACCGAGTTCCTCACGCAGTTCCCGAGCATCGCGAGCGCCGAAGTGATCGAGACGCTGCCGGATCCGGGCGACCGCGCGACGTTCGAGCGTTGCAAGCTCGATTTCACGGAGCGCGAGCGGCACGCGGCGGCGTACGCGCTGCATCGCGACCTGCTGCGGCTGCGCCGCGAGGACGCGGTCTTCGCCGCGCAAGGTGCCCATGGGATCGATGGCGCGGTGCTCAGCAACGAGGCGTTCGTGCTGCGGTTCTTCGGCGAGCCTGATGACGATCGTTTGCTGCTGGTGAACCTCGGCGCGGACCTCGTCCTGGACGTCATGCCGGAGCCGTTGCTGGCGCCGCCGCTCGACAAGCGCTGGACGGTGTTGTGGTCCAGCGAGCATCCCCGGTACGGCGGTGGCGGAGTCGTGGCGCCGGCGGCAGCGGCCGCGTGGACGTTGCCGGGCCAGGCCGCCCTCGTGCTGCGGCCGCAGCGGGCGCTCGGGTGAGTCTCGACGACCTCGTACGCCGCATCGAGTGGTCGTCGCTCTCCGGCGTGCAGACCGAGGAGCGGCTCACGCGCGAGTGGCTGGTGACCAATGGCCTCGGCGGTTACGCCTCGGGCACCGTCGCCGGCGTCACGACGCGGCGCTATCACGGTCTGCTCGTCGCC
The DNA here is from genome assembly GCA_046725765.1 of Candidatus Methylomirabilota bacterium. Taxonomy (GTDB): domain Bacteria; phylum Methylomirabilota; class Methylomirabilia; order Rokubacteriales; family CSP1-6; genus AR12. The sequence continues at coordinate 8,982 of JBKOZH010000304.1, forward strand.
GCGCTGCCGGCGCCGCTCGGGCGCGTGACGATGTTCAATCACCTGACCGAGCGTTACCGCGCCGCCGACGGCACGATCTACGAGTTCGGCAACGAGGAGAGCGTCGGCGGCGAGCTCGGTCCGCACGCGGAGCACCTCACGGAATTTCGGCTCGAGGCCGGCCTGCCGGTATGGCGCTATGCCTTTGGCGACGCGATCGTCGAGCGTCGGCTGATGCTGCCGTATCTCCAGAACACCGTCCATGTGAGCTGGCGCGTGCTGCAGGGCGCCACGCCGCTGCGCCTCATGCTGCGTCCAGCGCTGCACTTCCGACTGCACGAGGCCCCGGTGTCGGCGGAGGTGGAGGGGACGTACACGGTGACGGCGACCGAGGACCGGTACGAGATCCAGGGGCCGCCGGCGCTACCCACGCTGCGCTTGCAGCTTCACGGCCCGCACCCATCGTTTACGCTCGACTCGCGGCGCATCGAGCAGGTCATCTACCGCGTGGAGCGCAGCCGCGGCTATGCCGACACCGGCACGCTCGTGAGCCCGGGCTACTTCCGCGTCACGCTGACGCCGGACGGCGAGGCCGCGCTGGTGGCCTCTACCGAGCCGTGGGAAGTGGTCACCGCGCTCACGCCGCAGGCCGCACGCGACGCCGAGCGCGAGCGGCGACGCCGCCTCCTCGCCGCGGCACCGCCGGCGGCGCGCACGGGTGTGGCCGCGGAACTCGTGCTGGCCGCTGACCAGTTCGTGATCCGACCGTCGGGGCGCATCGCGGACGCCGCGCGCGCCCACGCGGCGGGCGACGAGGTGCGCACGGTCATCGCGGGCTACCACTGGTTTACCGACTGGGGCCGAGACACGATGATCTCGCTCGAAGGACTGACGCTCGCGACCGGTCGCCACCTCGAGGCGGGGTACCTCCTGCGCACGTTCGCGCACTACGTGCGCGACGGCCTCATCCCGAATCTCTTCCCGGAGGGCCGGAACGCCGGCGTCTACCACACCGCCGACGCAACGCTGTGGTTCTTCCATGCGCTCGACCGGTACGTCGACGTCACCGGCGATCGCGTGACGCTCGCGCTGCTGCTGCCGGTGCTCCGCGACGTGGTGAGCCATCATCTGCGCGGCACCCGCTTCGGGATCGGGGTCGACCCTGCGGATGGTCTGCTGCGGCAGGGGACCGCAGAGCTCCCGCTGACGTGGATGGACGCGAAGGTCGATGACTGGATCGTCACGCCGCGGCGCGGAAAGCCGGTCGAGATCAACGCCCTCTGGTACAACGCGCTGCGGCTGCTAGAGGCGTGGACGCGCGACGCCGACGGCGACGCCGCCGCCAAGCCGTACGGTGAGCTCGCCGCGCGCGCGGCCGACGCGTTCAACGCGCGATTCTGGTACGCGGCGGGCGGCTACTGCTACGACATCGTCGACGGCGAGCACGGCGACGATCCGGCGTGCCGCCCCAACCAGATTCTCGCCGTGGCGCTGCATCATCCCGTGCTGGACGCCGCGCGCTGGGAGCGCCTGGTGGATGTCGTGCGCGAGCGGTTGCTCACGCCGGTCGGACTGCGCTCGCTCTCCGCCGACCATCCGGATTACAAGTCGCGCTACTTCGGCGACCTGCGCGCCCGCGACGCGGCGTATCACCAGGGCACGGTGTGGGCGTGGCTCATCGGTCCGTTCGTCGACGCGTGGCGGCGCGTGCATCCGCACGACCGCGAGAGCGTCGTCGCTCGCTGGCGCGAAGGCTTTGCCGGGCACCTGAGTGAGGCGGGAGTCGGATCGATCAGCGAGATCTTCGACGCCGAGCCGCCGTTCACGCCGCGCGGCTGCATCGCGCAGGCCTGGAGCGTTGCCGAGGTGCTCCGCGTGTGGCTGACGCGCTAGGCTAGTTCTGCGGCGTGCCTTGCGCGGGCCGTGCCGCCCGCGCCTCGGCGATCATCCGCTCCACGCGCGCGCGATCCTCACCGGCCGGTGTGACTTTCACGAAGCGCTCCCACGAGCGGATCGCGCCGGCCGTATCCTTCTTCGCCTCGTAGAGCACCTGGCCGCGATAGAGCAAGGCCGGCGGATAGTCGGGCGCGAGCGTCAGGGCGCGATCGAAGAGCCCGAGCGCGCGGTCCACCATCTCGGGGCCATGCTCGCCGCGCGCGGCGACCGCGGCGATCAGCCCCATGTGCGTGAGCGCGTCGACGTTGTTGGGATCGCGCTTGAGCACGGCCTGGTAGGCGGCGATTGCCTCGCTGTAGCGGCCGGCGAAGAGACTCTCGCGCGCCGCCTGCAGCATGCCCTCGAGCATCTCGGGAGTGACGGGGCCGCGCGGCGCGTTCGCCGCCGACGGCGCATCAGCGCGCGGCGGCTCGAGCGAGGCGAGCGGACGCGAGCCCGGCGCCGGCGTGTCCGCCATGCGATCGGGCTCGGTGTAGCGCACGATGCCGACGCCCAGCCCGACGCCGAACACGAGCAGCGCGACCGCGGCGGCGCCGAGCGCGGCGGGATGTCGCCAGCCGCGGGCAGCTGTTGGCGCCGTCGCCGGCACCGGCGGGGCACTCGGCGTCGGGCCCAGCGCGTCGAGCGCGCGTAGCGTCTGCGCGGTCTCCGTTTCGTAGCGCGCGCGAAGGCCTGCGTAATCGGCGTCCGAGACATGCCCCGCGGCGTGCTCGAAGTCGAGCTCGCGCAGCGCGGTCAGCGCCACGCGTTTGGCCTCGAGCAGCTGCTCGCGCTCGTCGGGTGGCAGAGGCAGCAGCGCGGTGCCCCGCCCGCGCTCGCGTATCAGCGGCCACAGCGTGAAGAGCGCGGCCGGCACGGCCAGCAGCAGCGCCACGAGAATCACTGCTCGGCCTCGAGCTCGCGCCGGATCCGTTCGCTCATCGCCGGGTCCACGGGCGGCGCGGTGGTAGCGACGCGAGGCCGGCGCGTCCACCGCCGAAGGAACACCGCGACGAGCGCCAGGCCGACGGCCAGCGCGGCCAGCGGGAATCCCCACACGAGCAGGTTGAATCCCGACCGCCGCGGCGCCAGCAGGATCCACTCGCCGTAGCGTGCGACGAAGTATTCCCGAACCTGCTCGGGCGTCTCACCGGCCTCGAGCCGTTCACGGACGATCGCGCGCATCTGGCCGGCCATCTCCGACGGTGAGTCGGCGACCGAGAGGTTCTGGCAGACCACACACCGCAGCTGCGCCGCCACGTCGTGGACGGTCTGCTCGGAGACGTGCGTGGCGTCCGCGGTACTCACGGATGCCAACACCGTGAGCACGATCACGAGCACGCGCGCGACGCTCAGTGGCACTTGCGTTGCACCCCTCCACGACGACTCCGGGCATCGAGGGAGGAGCCGATGAACGCCGACACGTTTCTGAGAAATCTCGTGACGGAGATCGAGCCGAACGCGACGGTCGTCGGCATCGAGGAGCGCGAGGGCGCCTATCACGTCAGCGTTGCCGGCACGACCGGCATCGTCGCCGATTGCGCGCTGCCGCGCGACGAGGTCGCGGCCGCGGAGCACGGCCACGAGGCGCGCCGTCGCGTGGCGAGCGTGCTCAAGCGCTGCGCTGACGACGTGGTCGCGCCCATTGGAGACGGACGAGCGTAAGCGCACGCGCGCTCGGTCCTAAAGAAGCGGCTCGAGCTTGGCACGGATCACCGCGTCCGTCAGGGCACCGACGTGCTTGGAGCGAATGGTGCCGTCGCGCGCGACGAAGAACGTCTCCGGCACGCCGTAGACGCCGTACTCGACGGCGACCTTGCCTTGCGGATCGGGGGCGTTGGCGAACGTCAGACCGAAGCGCCGGATGAAGGTCTGCGCGGCCTCCGCCGTGTCCTGCATGTCGACACCGACCACGACGACACCGCGATCGGCGTACGTCTGCCACGTGCGCTGCAGCACCGGCGCCTCGTCGTAGCAGGCGGGGTTGCACCACGACGCCCAGAAGTTCAGCACGACGACCTTGCCGCGAAGTGCTGCGAGCGACACCGGCTTGCCGTCGAACGCGGTGAGAGCGAACGGCGCCGCCGGTCGGCCGACGAGCGGCGAGGGGATGTCGCGCGGGTTGGTGCGAAAGCCGTACGCCAGCAGCGCGACCACCGGCAGCACGGAGAGAGGCACCAACCAACGCATGAGCCGTCTCATACCGGCACCAGCACGGGCACGGGCGCCTTCCGCCGTTCGGGCACGAGCGCCAGCGCCGTGCCGAGCGTCAGGATGGCGCCGCCGATCCAGATCCACGAGACCAGGCGGTTGACCTGCAGGCGGACGGTGGCCTGCGAGCCGTCGCGCTCGAAGTCGCCGAGCACCAGATAGACGTCCTCGGTCAGCCCAAGACGATAGTCGACGTACGCGATCGGCGACTGTTCCTGTGGGTAGAACTTCTTTGCCGGCTGCAGCACCGCCGCCGTCGCATTGCCCTTCGTCACCGTGAACGTCCCGGTGACCTTGAAATGGTTGGACTCCTCGCTGGCGGCCAGGCCGTCGAAGCGCACGTGATAGCCGCCGAGCTCCGTCGACTCACCGCGGCGCAGCGTCCTCTCGGTTTGTACCGACCACGCCTGCGAGCCCGTGACGCCGACGGCGACCACGAGAATGCCAAGATGCACGGCAAAGCCCCCGTAGCGGCGATTGTGGCGCAGCAGCAGCCCGCCGAGCGCGCCGGGCAGGCGCTCGCCCGTGCGCAGCCGCGCGCGCGTCGCGCGGACGAGGTCCACCGCGATCGTTGCCGTCACGAACACGGCCAGCGCCAGCGCGAGCACGGCGAGCGACGAGCGGATGCCGACGAGCCGGAACACCGCCGCGGCGGCGATCCCAAGCGCGACGGGCCAGAGGAAGTTGCGCTTGAGGTTGTCCAGCGAGGCGCGCCGCCACGCGATGAGGGGGCCCACGCCCATGAGGAAGATGAGGCCGAGGAACAGCGGCACATTGACCTGATTGAAGAAGGGCGCGCCCACGCTGACCTTCACGCCGCGCACGGCCTCGGAGAGCAGCGGGAACACCGTCCCGAAAAACACGGTAAAGGCGGCGGCCACGAGCAGCACGTTGTTGAGCAGGAATGCCGACTCGCGTGAGACCACCGAGTCGAGCTCGCCCTGCGCGCCGAGCGCGTCCCAGCGCCACGCCAGCAGCCCGAGCGCGAGCAGCAGCACTGCGGCCAGGAAGCTCAGGAAGAACACGCCGATCGAGCCCTGCGTGAATGCGTGGACCGACGCGATGACGCCGGAGCGGGTGAGAAAGGTCCCGAAGAGCGTCAGCGCGAACGTCATGATCACGAGCGCCAAATTCCAGAGTCGGAGCATCCGGCGGCGCTCCTGGATCATGACCGAGTGCAGGAACGCGGTGCCGGTGAGCCACGGCATGAAGGCCGCGTTCTCGACGGGATCCCACGCCCAGTAGCCGCCCCAGCCGAGTACGTGATAGCTCCACCAGCCGCCGATCAGCAGCCCGAGCGAGAGGAAATACCAGGCGGTGATCGTCCAGCCGCGCGTCGTCGTGATCCACGCGTCACCGACGCGGCCCGTGACCAGCGCGGCGATCGCGAACGCGAACGGAACGGTGAAGCCGGTGAAGCCGAGGTACAGCGCGATGGGATGCGTGATCATCCCGGAGTCTTCGAGCAGAGGGTTGAGCCCGCGCCCGTCCGCGGGCACCGGCGCGAGCCGCTGAAAGACCGGCGCCGGCAGGGTCATCACCAGGAGAAAGAACGCGAGCACGCCGAGCATGACCGACAGCACCCATGGGTACAGCTCGCGCGCATTGCGGCGGTGACGGAGCACGACGATCAGCGTGTAGACCGAGATCATCCACGCCCACAGCACGATCGAGCCCTCGAGCGCGCCCCACACGGCGGTGAGCCGGTAATAGAACGGCGTGCCGAGGTTCGTATTGTTGGCGACGTAGCGGACGGAAAAGTCGAACGACAAGAAGGACCAGGCCAGCAGCAGCAGGCACGCCGTGACGAGCGTGAAGACGCCGAGCGCCGCGTGCTGCGCGGATTCCACGAGCGCCACGCGGCCCGTGCGGCCGCCGACCGCCGCCGCGGCGCAGCCATAGATGGCGAGACCTAGCGCCACGATGAGGGCACCGGCGCCGATCTCCGGCGTCACCGGTTGCCTCCGGACAGCGTCCGCATCAGTTCCTTGACGCCGGCCTGGCTCGGGTCGTGCGGCGCCGTGT
>JBKOZH010000268.1:0-3854 GCA_046725765.1 Candidatus Methylomirabilota bacterium
TGCCGAGGTCGTACGAACCCTCATCCGCGCGAGCGCACCGCTCGATCACGTCAACAATCTCGGCTGGACCGCGCTGATCGAATCGATCGTGCTCGGCGACGGCGGTGCGCGTCACACCGACACACTCCGAGCGCTGGTCGAAGCTGGCGCGAACGTGAACCTCGCCGATCGAGACGGGCGAACACCACTGACGCTCGCACGCACGCGCCGATACGACGCCATGATCAAGCTGCTCGAGCAGGCGGGAGCACGGTGATGCCGGCGCGCACGTTGCGTGAGACGCCCGAGTCAGCCTATGCGTGGACGCGGCTCTTCTGCGCGCTGCTGCTATCCGCCATCGGCGGCGTCGGCATGTGGTCGGTCATCGTCGCCCTGCCGGCGGTCCAGGCCGAGTTCGGCGTCGCGCGCTCCGCCGCGTCGCTGCCGTACACGATGACGATGATCTGTTTCGGGTTCGGCGGCATCCTGATGGGGCGGCTCTCGGATCGGCTCGGCATCATCGTCCCGGTCGTCGGCGGCGCCATCGGCTTGGCACTCGGCTATGCGGCCGCCAGCCGGGCGACAACCCTCTGGCAGTTCATCCTGGCCCAGGGACTGCTGGTCGGCGTGGCGGGCTCGGTGGCGTTCGCCCCGCTGCTCGCCGACACCTCGTTGTGGTTCACTCGCCGCCGCGGCATCGCGGTGGCGATCATCGCGAGCGGGAGCTACCTGGCAGGTACGGTGTGGCCGCCGGTCGTTCAGCACTTCATCCAGACCGACGGGTGGCGCCGGACCTACATGGGCATCGCCGTCTTCTGTCTGATGACGATGCTGCCGCTGTCGCTCGTTCTCCGCCGGCGGTCGCCGCTGACCGAGCCGACCTCCACGGGCGCCGGACACTCATATCGGTCCACGCGGCCGCTCGGGATGTCGCGCGCCGCGCTGCAGACCTTGCTCGTCGTCGCCGGCCTCAGCTGCTGCGTCGCGATGTCGATGCCGCAGGTGCACATCGTCGCGTACTGCAGCGATCTGGGTCACGGCTCAGCACCGGGCGCCCACATGCTGTCGCTCATGCTGGGCTTCGGTGTCGTGAGCCGTCTCGCGTCCGGCTGGATTTGCGATCAGATCGGCGGGCGGCTCACGCTTCTGCTGGGCTCGAGTCTGCAGGCGCTGGCGCTGGTGCTCTTCCTGCCGTTTCAGGGACTGACCGCGCTCTACATCGTGTCGGCGCTGTTCGGCCTGTTCCAGGGCGGGATCGTGCCCGCCTACACCGTGATCGTCCGCGAGTTCTTCCCGGCCGCGGAAGCCGGCGTGCGAGTGGGCACCGTGTTGATGGCGACCGTGTTCGGCATGGCGCTCGGCGGCTGGCTGTCCGGCGCGATCTTCGACCTGACCGGCTCGTATCACGCCGCGTTCCTGAACGGCATCGCGTGGAACGTGCTGAACATGGCGATCGCGGTCGTCCTCTTGCGCCGACCGGCCATGCCGCTCGAGCAGGTCGCCTAGCATGCCGGTCGAGACCGCCGAGCGCCTGCGCCTGAGCGTCGCGGACGCGCGCGCGCTGTCCGAGCGTGCCATGCGCGGGGTCGGGTACGACGCCGAGGAGGCGCGCATTCTGGCCGATCACGTGATCGACGCGGCGCTGTGTGGCTACGAGTACTCCGGCCTGCCCAAGCTGCTCAACGTCGCCGAGGATCCTCGCCACAAAGCGGGGCGTCAGCCCATGCGCGTGGTCAAGGAGACGACCGTATCGGTGCTGTTGGACGGCGGCAACCAGAGCGGGATGCTCGCGATGTACCACGCAACGCGCGCCGCGATCGAGCGCGCGAGCGCGCACGGTGTGGCTCTGGTCGGCGTCAACAACATCTGGATGAGCGGCCGCAGCGCGTATTACGTCGAGATGGCCGCTCGGGCCGGGCTGATCGCGATTCACACGGTGGCGGCACCGCCGATGGTCGCTCCACTCGGCGGCGCCCGGGCAGCGCTCGGCACCAATCCGATCGCCTTCGGCTTTCCGATGGACGGCGATCCGCTGGTAATCGACCTCGGGACGTCGGCATTCATGGGCACCGACTTGCAGTTCCGCCAGCGTCTGGGCATTCCGCTGCCCGACGGCGTGGCCATCGACGAGCACGGCCGTCCCACCACCGACGCGGGGGCGGCGCGGCGTGGCGCGCTGCTGCCGTTCGGCGGGCACAAGGGCTACGCGCTGGCGCTCGCCATGCACGCGCTCGGGGTGAGCGCGCAGTACGTCTTCATCGCCTACAAGCCCGATCTGTTCGTTCCGCTGGACGAGTACCGCCGCGCGCTCGCCGCGGAGATCGCCACCATCAAGGCGACGCCCCGGCAGCCCGGCGTCGAGGACATTCGCATTCCCGGCGAGCGCGCGTATCGTGAGCGTGCGCGGCTGACGCGCGAAGGCATCGAGATCGATCGGCGCATCCACGAGGCGCTGATCCAGCTCGCGGAGGGCAAGCCATGAGCAACGGCAGAGGACCGCTGAACGGTATCCGCGTCATCGATCTCGGTCGCCATCAGGCCGGACCGCGCTGCGCCCAGGTGCTCGCGCGTCTCGGCGCCGACGTCATCAAGATCGAACGCCTCGGCGGCGAAGAAACCCGTTACCACGCGCCGTGGGTGCGCAAGCAGAGCGCGTACTGGGTGCAGTACAACAGCGGCAAGAAGAGCGTGAGCATGGACCTGCGCAAGGAGGACGGCAAGACCATCTTACGCAAGCTGATCCGCGTCTCCGACGTGCTCGTGCAGAACTTCCGGCCGGGGACCATCGAGGAGATGGGCTTCGGCTACGACGCGGTGAAGGCGCTGAACCCGCGCATCATCATGGCCAACGTCTCCGCGTACGGCCAGTTCGGCCCCTACCGCGATCAGATCGGCTACGACCCGATCGGCCAGACGATGTCCGGCATCGCGATGGTCACCGGCGAGGACGGTATGCCGCCGGTTCGCGCCGGCGTGCCGATCATTGATCGCACGACCGCGCTGCACTCGGCTATCGGCATCCTGGCCGCGCTGTACGAGCGCAACCTCTCGGGCGAGGGCCAGAGCATCGACGTGTGCCTCGCGGATTCCGGCTACAGCTTGACCGAGATTCCGATCACGGCCTACCACGGCGCCGGAACCGAGCCCAAGCGCGGCATCACCGATTCCGCGCCCAGCGGCATGTACCCCTGCAAGGACGGCTGGGTCTTGATCGCGGCCGGCGACCAGCACCACTGGCATCGCGTGTGCGCCGCGCTCGGCAAGCCGGACTGGGAGACCGACCCGCGCTTCAGCTCACGGCACGCGCGAAGCAAGCACGCGGCCGACGTGAACAAGGCAATGCGTGAGCTGATGGCGTCGATGACGATGAAAGACGCGATCGCCCACTTCACGCGTCACGACGTGGTCGCCGCACCGGTGAACACCATTCCGCAGGCGGCGCAGGATCCGCATCCGTGGGAACGGCGCGCGATGGTGGAGGTTCCGGATTTTCTTGCGGGGTCGATCGCCGTGTCCGGCGACTTCTGGCACTTCAGTCGGACGCCGGCCATCGTCGGGTCCACGCCGAAGGTCGGCGAGCACAATGAGGAAGTGTTGGGTCTCCTCGGCTATTCCAAGGACGAGATCGCTGACCTGTACGCCAAAGAGGTCATCACCAACCGCGACCATTACGACTCGGTGCCCGGCTAAAGCGTGGACGTGGCGGACCTCTAGCCCGGCAGCTCCGCGAGGAGGCGGCCGAAGGCCGGCAGACGCTCGTCGCTCTTGAACGCGCGCAGCATCGCCCAGAGCGACGCCTGATTCGTCGTCACCACGGGCTTGCCGAACTCGCGCTCCCAGCCGGCGATCGACGGCATCGTCGGGAAATTGCCGCC
>JBKOZH010000119.1:0-4018 GCA_046725765.1 Candidatus Methylomirabilota bacterium
ATAGCTGATCTTCAGCATCTTGGCGGTCTTCACGCGATTCCACCGGCACTGCTCGAGCGCGCGGCAGATCACCTCGCGCTCGGCCTCGAGCACAGCGCGCCGCGAGATCTCCTTGAGCGAGAGACCCTTGGTGGCGGCGAAGGGCTCCGGCGCCGCCGCGGTGGGCGCGGCGGCCACCGGGGCGGGCGCCATCAAGGTGCGCGGCAGCGCGAAGTCTTGGAGCACGATCATTCGCTTGATGAAGTTCTCGAGCTCCCGGATGTTGCCCGGCCACGCGTACTGCATGAAGGCGTGCATCGCCTCTGGCGCAATCTCGCGCTCCGGGAAGTTGAAGAGCCGCGAGTAGCGCCGCACAAAGTAGTCGACGAGCGCGGCGATCTCCTCGCGGCGCTCGCGCAGCGGCGGCACCAGAACGTTGATGACGTTGAGGCGATAAAAGAGGTCCTCGCGGAATCGGTTGGCCGCCACTTCACGCGCCAGATCGCGGTTGGTCGCGCAGATTACGCGTACGTCGACGCGAATGTTGTGGCGGCCGCCCACGCGCGAGAACTCGCCGTCCTGCAGCACGTGCAGCAGCTTGGCCTGCAGTGCGGGGTGCAGCTCGCCGATCTCGTCGAGGAAGATCGTGCCGCCGTCCGCGAGCTCGAAGCGACCCGGCTTGCGCTGGTGCGCGCCGGTGAAGGCGCCGCGCTCGTGGCCGAACAGCTCCGACTCGAGCAGCTCGCGCGGCATGGCCGCGCAATTGACTTTCACGAACGCCGCGCGCCGACGCGGCGAGTGCGCGTGGATCGCGCGCGCCACCAGCTCCTTGCCGACACCCGTTTCACCGCATACGAGGACCGTGACGTCGGCGCGCGCGGCCTGCTCGATCACACCGAGGATCTCGCGCATCTGCGGGCTCGTCAGCATGGCGAGCTCGCGCTGCACGCGATCACCGTTGTCCTCGCCCGCCGGCAGCGGGCTGGTGGCCGCCTCGCGGCGCGGGCGACCGGCGACGCTGCGCATCACCTGCTCGAGATCCTCGGCGGTATAGGGACGGCGCAGGAAGTCGTCGGCCCCCGCCTGGATCGCCTCGACGATCTGCGAGCTGTGGCCGTTGTCCGCGACCATGATGACCGGCCCCGAGCTGGACAGCTCGGCGGCGCGGCGGAGCAAGTCGATGCCGGACATGCCGGGCAGGCGGATGGCGACCACGGAGAACGCCACCCGGCCGGCGCGCGTGAGCAGTTCGAGCGCTTCCTCGGCGGTCCCCGCCGCCAGCGGTGTGTACCCCCAGCTCGCAAGCTGGGTGGTCACGCGACGGCGTTGGTCGGGGTCGTTCTCGACGACGAGAACGGGACGGCCGGCGATCGAGGTGGCGTACGGCGACGCGGTGTCGAAACTGGAGGCCTTCATCGGGAATCTTTCTTCCATCGGACCGAGCCTTCCATCGCAAGAGGCATGCCGTACCCGTTTTTTGCGGATTTAGCGCATACGTTGAACATGCGCGCAGCCCGCTTCACGTGTGACGCCTCCACTGTGGGAGTACCGGTGCCCGATCGCGGAAAAGGTTTGACGCGCACGAACTCCACGGTGTCGAAGACGATCCACCGATCGAGACGCAGCGAGAGGTGGCGGGAATTGTAAAAGGGGATCACGACGAGACCTTCGTGCCGACGAGCAGCGCGTAGGCGGCGAGGCTGCCGTCGATGCGCCGCGCGTCGTGTGGCATCTTGGACGACCACACGGCGCTCGCAGCGCCGAGCACCGCCAGAGTCGAAGCGCCATCGGTCCACGCGAGACGTTGTGCGAGAGACATGTCGCGCCGGACAGCGGCCGGCTGGGGAGGATTAGGGCAAGGTCAGTGCCAAACCCTGCAAAACATCGCAGAAGTATGCGTGTGGATGCGTTTTTCGTGCAGCGCGACGCGCAGGCCACGTCGCGAAACGGACGCGCTTACGGGAAAGTTACTGCATTCGGCTGCAAACGGCGTGAGTAAGGCCCTGCAGCGTCAGGGCCGGTCGAACGTGATCGGGTAACCGAACTGCAGGCCCACGAACACGCGGTTCTGATCGGCGTCGTGTGCAAGCAGCTCACCCTTGCTGTCGCGGATCTCGGAGTCGGTGCGCTGCCGGAAGAACTGGTAGCGGGCCACTGCCGCCATCCAGGCCGTGATCCGATAGGTGAGCTGCAGGGGCAGCGTCAGCGACTGGATGTCGATGCGGTTACTGTTCGCGGTCTTCTCCCAGCTATAGCGCGGGAGGAACGACAGCGTGAGCCCGCGCGCGAACGTCAGCACCTCGATCCTGCCCCACACCGCCGTGTTGTCGGTGACGCCGCCGAGACCGCCGGCGGTCCCGACCTGACGATCGAAGCCCAGCCCGATCGTGCCGAACCAGACGCGCTGGTCGTACGTGGCGGTTACCGCCGGCGTGATGCGCGAGTCGCCGCCGTCGGGGTGCTGCTCGAACGTGGGGCCGCCGCTGGCCGCCAGCGTGATAGTCGGCGTGACCTGCCAGATGAAGCCGAGCCGCGGCGTGTGCGTGATGACCTTGTCTTCGCGTTCGATGTCGAAGTAGCCAAACTCATAGCCGACCGTGCCGCGAAAGTAACGTGTCAGCGCGCGTTCGACGCCGATGGTGGCGCGGTACACGTCGGAATCCACCAAGTCGTCGTCCGAATAGCGCTGCACCGTGTACGAGGCGCCGCCCCGAATGGACGTGCGCTCGTCGATCTGGTACGCGGCGCCGCCAGAGAGGGTGTTGCTCCAGGATCGGTTGCGTCCGACGGCGACGCCCTGGGGTGAGATCAGGTTGGTGTCCGGCGAGAGCGTGAAGTTGTCGGTGATGTTGAGCGTGAGCTGCTCGGTCGCGCGCCACGTGCCGTCGAGGTTGAAGTTCTGCGCGTTGAAGGCGTTGTCGCGGCCCGGCTCGCGCAGGTACAGCTCGGCCGTGAAGTTGTAGCCCGCGACGAGGCGATGCGTGCGGCTCTCCCAGATGAACGCGAGCCCGGGCGAGATGCCGGTGATGAGATCCCAGTCGCGGTGGCGATTGTCGAGGTTGACGTTGTCGTTGTACTCCTCGCTCACCGTGATCGTCGGCAGCAGGGTGAACGGCGCACGCAGGGGCATTTGCAGCTTCTGCGGATCTTCGGTGGCGAACTGCGGAGCGATCGGTATCGGCTGCGCCGCCGCCGGCCGCGCCGACGCGCAAACGATCAGCACGGCGCATACCGCGAGGACGCGGACGATCACGCGCAAACGAATATCACACGTCCCCGACGCGCGGAAGGGACTTTTTCGACGCGCCAGTGTGCAACCGCTCGATCGCCTTGTGGTAGTGCGTGAGCGCGGACGGCTTCTGGATCACGTCGACGGCGCCGAGCTTTTTGACGTCTTCGATCTCGTCGGGTGTGGCGTTTCCGGTGATCACGACCACGGCGAGCGCGGGCCGTAGGCGCCGCACCTCGGCCATGACGTCGAGACCGTTCATGCCCGGCATCGAGACGTCGAGAAACATCGCGTCGAACGCGCTGCTCTTCAGCCGATCGAGCGCTTCGCGGCCGGAGTGGACCACCGTCGTCGAGTGCCCCTGGCGCTTCAGTGACGTCGCCAGCACCTCTGCAACCTGCGGCTCATCATCCACGATCATGATCTCCATTTGTTTTCCTCCTCTATGTAACTCCTACAATTTAGGATGAATTTTCTACAAAAAAGATTGCCCAAATTCGGTACTTCTCACGCCAAATGCTTGTAATCACTAGAAGTCGGCAGTGGGTAAACCCGTGGCATATGCAGTGCAATCCGATGCAGACACTTGCGGTTTATGCAGTCGATACCACTGAGGAGAGGCAGCCGATGAGCGAGCCCCTGATGGCCCTCTGCACCAGTAGCAAGATGCAGCCGATTCGCGATCTGATCACCAAGGTCGCCAGCACCAACACCACGGTGCTGCTGCGCGGAGAGAGCGGGACCGGCAAAGAGGTCCTCGCTCGGGCCATCCACAAGGCCTCGCCGCGCGTCGCCAAGCAGTTCCTCAAG
>JBKOZH010000031.1:0-5577 GCA_046725765.1 Candidatus Methylomirabilota bacterium
GGATACCTTCGAGGGCCGACGTGCCGACGAAGGTCTCCAGTGGCGCGTCGCTGCGGAAGCTGGCCTGTGAGTAGTTGATGAGCAGTCTGAAGTTCGTCGGTTCGGCGGCCACCGACGGAGCGAGCGCGAGCGCCGCCGCCATCATGAGCGGCAGCGCCTGCAGGCGTCGCATCACCGCTCTCCTCACGACTTCTTGATCTCCGGGCCGCGGAAGGCGTTGTGGCAGGCGCCGCACGTCGTGCGGCCCATGTCGGTCGCCGCGGTGTTGAGGGCCTGAGCGTTCGCGCCGCCCTTGGCCGACGACTCGAGCTGCGACGCCTTCGCCTCGAGCGATTTCGCGTACGTCTCGAAATCCGACCACTTCTGCCAGATCTCGGGCTTGGCGCGCGAGACCTTCGGGTCGACGGAGCCTTCCGGGAACATCTTCGGAATCTGCTTGGACGTCTCCACCAGCTTGTGAGCCTCGGCGGCGACGTTAGTGTCGCCCGCCTTCAGCTTGTCCTGCAGCGACTTCATCGCCGCGCCCTGGTCCTTCATCAATTGCTGGCGGGCGGGGATCGCGTCCTCGGCCTTCATCTTGCCGATGCCGAGTTTTGCGCACCCCACCGCCGCGGCCGCAACCATCACGGCAACACCCGCTGCTGCGAAGGCTCGGTTCATGGTCCTCTCCTCTCGCGTGCGCCGCGCCGCTGGCCGCGGCGCGGTCTGACAAGCGCCTCTACTTCGTGATCACGATCTTGTTCCGGACCGGCGGCAGCGTCTTCAAGTACTGTGCGATCGCGGTCCGATCCGCGCGCGTCAGATCCTTGTAGCCCGCCAGTGTGCCGTCGATCACCTCGCCCATCAACCCACCGGCAACGTCGCCGTCGGGCTTGTTGCCGGTGCCGAGAAACTCCGCAATCTCCTCCACCGACCACTTGCCGATGCCGGTGTCGGGATCCGGGGTGATGTTCGGCATCGCCTGGTCCTCCGGACCGTTGGGGTTTCCGGCGAGGAACCGGCTGTTGTCGGTCGCCATGGTCATCGTGCGGGGCGTATGGCATTCGCCGCAGTGCGCGACCGCGCGCACGAGGTACTCGCCGCGCGGCACGCCCGTGGTCGGCGCCGAGGGCGGCGGCGTCTCGCGCGGCGCGAACGCGGCCAGCCAGGTCGGCAGGAAGACCGACTCGAAGAGCGGCACCGTGATGCGCTTGGGTTGATTGGCGCGCTTCACCGGCCGAACGCTTCGAAGAAAGGCGACCAGCGCCTTCAGATCGTCCGCCGCCATGCCGTTGAAGACGGGGTACGGATGCACGGGTAGGAGCCGCTCCCCGTTCGGACGCCGTCCCGCGCGTGTGGCGGTGATGATCTGTTCGTCCGTCCATCCGCCGATACCCGTCTCCCGCTCTGGCGTGATGTTGCTTGAATAGACCGTGCCGAAGGGCCCGTCGTACTTGCGACCGCCGGAATTCACCGGCTGGCCCTTCGCCGTGTGGCAGCCGCACCCGCCCGTGGCGCCGAACACATAGCGGCCGCGTGCGATGTCTTGCTGGCTGGCCTGCGCCGCCGCGGGCTGGGGCCGTCCACCGGCCAGCGCCGCCGCGGCGATGGCGCAGACGATCAACGTAACGCGGACGCGGGCGAAGCCCACCGGCCTACCAACCCGCTAGCCGGCACGCTGGTTCCCGCCGGCGGCGGGAGACACCGCGGCCAAACGCGTCTCCATCACGAGCGCGTCCTCCCCCGTGTCGTAGTAGTACCCGCGCCGGCGACCCGTCACGCGGAAGTTGAACGACTCGTACAGCGCGATGGCCTGGTGGTTGCTCGGCCGGACTTCGAGCACGATCATACGCAGATCGCGCGTCCGCGCGTCGGCGATGAGGCGGTTCAGCAGCTCCCGGGCGATGCCGCGCCGGCGGTGCGCGGGGTGGATCGCGATGTTGGTCACGTGGACCTCGTCCGCGATCTCCCAGATGCAGAGGTAGCCGATGATGACGTCGCCCTCGCGGACGACGAGGCAGCGCGCCACCCGGTTCTGCTCGATCTCGTACAGAAACGCGCCGCGGGACCATGGCATCGTGAACGATGCGCGCTCGATGGCGAGGACCTCGTCGAGGTCCCCCGGGCGCATGAGGTCAACCGAGCGTGGCGGCACGGCGGCGAAGCTCGGCTTGGGACGGACGCACGTAGAGTGGCGTGAGCTCGGCGGCGCCGACGCGCTCGCCGAGAGCCAGCCGCTCGCGGCCGAGAATGGCCACGCACGCGGGGGATGGCACGCGACGCGGCGGTGGGAGCCGCCGAGCATGCGGCGAGTCGACGGCGCCGGCGGCGTCGCCGACGAGCAGTGTCGGCTCGGTCAGCCGCGCGCCGAGCTCGGCGAGCGGCAGCGCGAGATAGTCCCACTCGCGGCGCAGCTCGTCGCCGTCGTGGCGGTAGAGGCATGCGTAGACTTCGTCGCGGCGCGCCTGCAGTACCGTGCAGACAGGCAGCGCCGCCCACGGCACCGCGGCCGCCATCGCATCGAGGGTCGGCACTGCGGCGATCGGCACACCGAGTGCCCACGCCAGCCCCTTGGCGGTGCTCACGCCGATCCGCAGCCCGGTGAACGAGCCGGGGCCGATCGACACCGCGAGACCTTCCAGATCGCGCGGGGCCCAGCGCGCGTCGGCAAGCACGCGATCCACCGCCGCCAGCAAGCGCTCGGAGTGCGTGACGCTCACGTCGAGGACGTATTCGGCAACGAGTCGCTCGCCGTCCACGAGCGCCACGCCACCCGCCAGCGTGGAAGTCTCGAGGGCCAGCACGCGCATAGCCGGGAGTCTAGCACGCGCTCTGAGACGGCTCAGGGACCCGTGCGATAATGGCCGCCGGGAGGATTCCGATGAGCGCCGCGCCAGCGCCGAAAAAGGATCCCGCCGCCGTCGAAGCCGAGGTTCGCGAGAAGATCCACCTGGAGATCCTCAAGCGCACCGGCGCGTATCACGCGAACGATCACGTCCTCCTGCCCTCCGGCCAGCACACGAGCGAATACATCGAAAAGACGCTGGTTACGACCGAGCCGTCGTTCACCGAGGGCCTGGGTGCAGTGATCGCCAAGCACTTTGCCCAGTGGCCGGTGGACATCGTGCTGTCGACGGGCCCCGGCGCGCTGATCCTCTCGCACTGCGTGGCGCGCGCCCACCCCTCGCGCCCGGTCGTCGTCTACGGGACGAAGGGATTGTCGGGCGGCAAACGGCGCGTCAGCCTGCCGGTCGAGTTCCATCGGCTGCTGCGTCCCGGCACCAAGGTCCTCCTGGTGGAAGACCTCGTCTCGACGGGCAGCACCCTGAATCTCCTCATCGAGCTGGTCGAGCAGCTGGGCGCGCAGATCGTGGGTGTCGGCTGCCTCTGGCGGCGCACCTCGGTGGACCTCGGCGGCCGGCCGGTCTTCAGTCTGGTAAGCAGGGACTTTCCCACCTACAGCCCTGACGAGTGCCCTCTCTGTCGCAAGGGTGTTCCACTCAATGAGGAGTTCGTGCGGCGTCGGACGCATCGAAAACCCTCGGCCGTACAGGAGCCGCATCCCTCCTGATTCGCGGCATGAGCTTTGCTCTGCTGAATCCTGAGCCCGGCTGGGTAGCACGGGTTCAGGAGGCCACGCCCCATGAAGTCCCTCGCCCTCGCCGCCTGTGCCCTGGCGCTCGCCTCGACGTCGCCCGCGTTCGCTGAGCCGGTTTCCGTCAAGTTCACCGAGGGCCTCGGCCGTGGCTTCCCCGTCCTCCGATCCGTCGGAGGCGAAAAGCTCGCCCAGGGTGAGCTGATCCAGATCCCGCGCGGCGACCTCGTCGAGAATAGGCTGACGTTCCGCTTCCGTGACGGCTCCCTCTACGACGAGCGCGTGGTGTTCTCGCAGAAGGACACGTTCACGCTGATGTCGTATCAGATCGTGCAGAAGGGTCCGTCCTTCCCGGAGTCGATCGACGCGAAAGTCGACCGCGCGACGGGCCGCTACGAGGTCCGCTATAAGGCCGAAGAGGACGCACCGGAAGAAATCGTCAAGGGCAAGATCGAGCTGCCGAACGATGTGTACAACGGTCTGCTGGGCATGCTCATGAAGAACATGCCGGCGGACACGGCCACCACGGTGCAGATCATCGCGTTCACGCCCAAGCCGCGTCTGGTGAAGATGCTGCTGACTCCGGCGGGCAGCGACACCGTGATGATGGGCGAGATGGCCGTGCCGTCCACTCGCTTCCTCGTCAAGCCGCAGCTCGGCCTGTTCGCCTCGCTGCTCGTGACGGACCTGCCCGACGTGAAGGTGTGGATTCTCGGCGGCGAGGCGCCAGCGTTCCTCCGGTTCGAGGGCCCGTTGTTCTTCATGGGCCCGATCTGGAAGATCGACTGGAGTTGAGGCGTTCAGAACCGCCCCGGGAAACCCGGGGCGGTCCTCTAAACCGGGTCGATCAGGCGGTCTCCCACAGACCTTCGGCGACGCCTGCGGACTTGTAGGCGGTTCGGATCGCGTCCAGGTTGCGGGTGACCAGCAGTCCGATCTTGGCGAACGGCTCGAAGACGGGGCCCTGCCCGTCCACGAGCGGGAACGCAACACGCGGCAGCCGCTCCCACTGCGCTTGCAGCCCGTCGGTGACCGACGCGAGCTTGGTGTAGAACTCCTCGCGGCCGAGCTCGGCGCGCTTGACGATCGGCGTGATGACGCAGTCGAGCGTTTGCCGTGCCGCCGCCGTCGCGTTCTCCACCGCGGCGGTGGCATTCTCCATGGCGGCCTCGGCCAGCGGCACCACCGTCACTCCGAGCTCGCCCAGGAAACGCTCAAGCAGCTGCCCGATCTTTTCCTGGAGCAAAAGCGCCGGCACACCGATCGTGCGCACGGGCCCGCCCAGCGCGCGTGCCTCGCTGCTCTCGCCGTAGAGCTGGCTGCGCAACCAGTCCACGTACGCGCTGTTTTCGTCGTCCTTCCACCACTGGCGCAGCATCCGCTTGCCCCACAGCCGGATCACCGCGTAGTAGAGGTCGCGCTTGGCGAGCTTGCTGACGATGCCGCCCCACGAATAGAACTTCTGCATCGCGCGGATGGTCCCCATCTGCAGCTCGTACGGGCTCATGCGACGCGGTTGGTGCACGACGTGGTGGCCGTCGTAAAAGGACCAGTTGCGGTTGATCACGTACTTGTCGCCCTTGGCGTAGAGCGTGTCCCAGTCCGGCGACCCCGGAATGGGGGTCAGGATCATGAACTGGATCGAGTCGATGTCGTGCTTGCGCGCAAAGGCGGCGGTGGCATCGAGCGTCTCGAGATCGTCTTCGTCGGAGCCGACCACGAACATGCCGTGGATGCGGATCTTGTGGGCATGGAAGCGCTCGATGGAGCGCTCGATCTTCGCCAGGTCCTGCTTCTTCTGGAACAGCTTCAGCGTGCGGGGGTTGATGGACTCGAAGCCGACGTACACGTTGAAGCAGTTAGAGTCGCGCATGAGCTGCAGCAGCTCGGGGTCGTCGACCGTCTCGGTGCGCACCTGCGCGCCCCACTGCGGCGTGAGGTCGCGCTGGATCATCCCGCGCAGCAGCTCCTTGCAGCGCTTCTTGTTCGCGGTGAAGATGTCG
>JBKOZH010000215.1:0-22856 GCA_046725765.1 Candidatus Methylomirabilota bacterium
GGGTCCATCTGCAAGTCGTACATGCGCGAACGCTTCATCCGTCCGAGCTCGAGCACGTCCTCGAAGCCCTCGGTGGTGAGCAGCGCGGCCACCGCACCCTTCTGCTCGAGGACCGCGTTGGTGGCGATGGTGGTGCCGTGGACGAAGCGCTCGACGTCGCCAGGCTTGCCGCCCGCGAGCGCCAGGACTTTCGTGACGGCGGCGGTGATGCCGTCGAGCAGATCTTTCGGGGTGCTCGGCACCTTCGTCAGCGCAAGCCGCCCGGAGCGGTCGAGCGCGACGATGTCCGTGAACGTGCCGCCGATGTCCACACCGATTTGCACGCGCGCTTTCCTCCCGGGCCGCTCACGTTACCATACGGGCCATGCGTGACCTTCTGGACCGTCTCGACGGCTGGCGCGACGAGCAGATCGAGTTCCTCGCACGTCTCGTGAACCACGACAGCGGCACCGACGACGTGCTCGACGTCAACCGCGTGGGCGCCATTCTCGCCGAGCGGCTCGAGCGCCTGGGCTTCGCCGTGCGCCGTGTCGTCAACGATCGCTTCGGCGACCACGTGGTCGGCGATAAGCCTGGCACCGGCCCGAAGCGATTCTTGTTCGTCGGCCACTACGACACCGTCTTCCCGTCGGGCACCGCGAAGCAGCGTCCGTTCCGCATCGACCCCGACGGCCGGGCGTGGGGACCTGGCGTGTACGACATGAAGGGCGGGCTGGCGGTCCTGCTCTACGCGCTGCGCGCTCACGCCGAGGCGCGTACGCCGACGTGGGCGGAAACGAACGTGAGCGTCGTCTTCAACGCCGACGAAGAGCGGCTCTCACCGACCTCGCGCGAGGTCATCGCCACCGAAGCGCGGCGCTCCCACAGCGTCGGCATCCTGGAGCCCGCGCGTCCCGGCGGCGAGTACGTGATGGCGCGCAAGGGCGCCGGGACCTTCTATCTCGAGGTCGCGGGCAAGGCCTCGCATGCCGGGCTACAGCCCGAGCTGGGCGCCAGCGCGATCTGGGATCTCGCGCAGAAAGTCGCCGCGCTTCATGCCCTCACCGATTTCGAGAAGGGCACCACGGTCAATGTCGGCACGGTCCGCGGCGGCGAGCGTCCGAACGTCGTCGCCAACCGCGCGTTCGCCGAGATCGATCTGCGCGCGTGGAGCCAGGCCGAGGCCGATGCCGCCATCGCGACGATGCGGAAGATCTGCGAGCCGGCGCACGTGCGCGGCACGAGCGCGCGCTTCTGGGGCGAGCTGAATTTCCCGCCGTGGCCGCCCGGGCTGCCGGGCACCGAGCGGCTGCTGGCGATCATGCGCGCCGTCGGCCGCGACCTCGGCGTCGAGGTGGCCGCCATCAAGACCGGCGGCGGCTCGGACGGAAACCACACCTCCGCCATCGCGCCGACGCTCGACGGGATGGGACCCAAGGGCAGCCGTGCCCACAGCGAAGAGGAGTTCGTCGAGATCGCGACGCTGCTGGAGCGCACGAAAATGCTGGCGCTGTTCCTCGACCGCTGGGCGAAGGAGTTCGACGTTATTCGCGCGTCAGCGTGAGCAAGATCTCGACGAGCTTGCCGTCCTCGAAGGAGAGCACGCTCATGTCGTAGTGCCAGCGCTCCCGTACTCCCGTTGCCGTGGTGATCTGTGAGATGTGTGACGGCTCACCGCGGATCTGACGTACCTGGTCGGGCGTCATGCCGATATGCAAACGGCGGTTGGCGATTCGTTCGAGGCCCGCATTGGCTCGGGTGACCGTCTCGTTGACTCGCGCCCTGAGCTTCGCCACCCGGGTCTCGAGCGTCGGCGATCCTTCGGTGATCGTATCGATGAGTCGAAGCAGATCCGCTCCCCGCGCCCGCAAGGCCCTGTAGGCTGCTTCTCGCTGCTGCCACAGCGGCCGTTCGGCTTCGGCTTCGACGGCGTCTGCGGCCGAGTCGGCCTCGGCGGATATCCAATCGATCTTGCCCTGCGTCGTGACAATCGACGGCGGAAATGTCGGCGTCTCGCCGTGCGCCACGCTGGATCCCGCGCCGTGAACAGCGAGAACAACCGCAGCGAGCGCGATGCCGAGCCGCCAGGTTGCCGGCCTCGGTTCCACCATCGACATCGACTGTCGCGATGGTGGGCCGCCGCCAAGCAGGAGTCAAGGCCGGCACTGCACGCGACGTGGCGGGCGACGCGGACTTGACAAAGGGCAGGCCCTAGGCGAGAGTCGCCGCCACCTTCGACCCGTCCCGTCCCTTTCGTGATGCGCGCCGACGAGGGCAGCGCAGGGAGGTCCCGTCAATGCGGACTCGGGTGAGGCTCGCGGCATGCACGGTGTGCGTGCTCCTGCTCGTCATGTGGGGCACGCCGGCAGCGGCGCAGAGCAAGGCGCCGATCCGCATCGGCGAGATCAACTCCTATAGCGGCCTCGCGACCGTCTACACCTTCCCGTACAAGGAAGGGCTGCTCATGGCCGCCAAGGAGATCAACGACGCCGGCGGCGTCCTCGGACGGCCGATCGAGTTCGTCTTCCGTGACGACAAGCTCAAGCCCGACGAGGCGGTCAAGGCCGCGCGCGAGCTGGTGGGACAGGAGAAAGTGGACTTCCTCGCCGGCTGCATCTCGAGCGGCGTCGGCCTGGCGATCTCGGCGTACGCGAAGGAGACGAAGACCCTCTACTTCGCCACGCACTGCCAGACCTCGCGGCTGACCTGGGACGACGGCCACAAGTACGTCGCCCACACCACCAACAACGTGAACCAGTACGTGCGAGCGCTGGCGAAGAAGGCCGCGGCCGCACCGCACAAGAAGTGGGCGCACATCTCGCCCGACTACGAGTACGGCCACAACGTTTGGGAAGAGTTCATCGCCTACCTGACCAAGCTGAAGCCCGACGTACAGGTGGTGCAGCAGAACTGGCCGAAGCTCGGCGAGACGGATCACAGCTCCTACGTCACCGCGCTGCTGCAGTCCGGCGCCGACGCGTTTCTCAGCTCCGTGTGGGGCGCGCAGGAGATCGCGTTCATCAAGCAGGCGCGGCCGTTCGGGCTCCTCGACAAGGTGAAGTTCTTCAGCGCGTCGGTCGGCAATCCCGACGAGCTCGATCCGCTCGGCAAGGAAGCGCCGATCGGCGCCATCGCGCCGGGATTCGCCTGGTACGACGACGGCATGCAGAAGCGTCATCCCAAGCTCGCCGAGTGGGTGAAGAAGTACGAGGCGCGCGCCAAGAAGGAGCCGACGCTCGGCGCGTCGTGGGGCTACGCCAGCGCCTACATCATCGTCGAGGCCATCAAGCGGGCGAAGAGCGCGGAGACCGACAAGGTCATCAGCGTGCTCACCGAGGGCTACGAGATGGACTTCCCATGGGGCAAGGTCGTCATGCGCGGCTGCGATCAGCAGGCGCTCCCGCCCCAGTGGATCGGGACGATCAAGATGAACCCGCAGGGCAAGCCCGTGCTGGGCGACATCGAAGAGAGCCACGGCAAGGACCTCGTGAAGAGCTGTGACGAGGTCGCCAGGCTGCGCGCGACGGCCGCGGAGAAGAAGAAGTAGACCTCACGAGCCTGTTCCCCTGGATCACCAACGGGCCGCTCATCACCGTGCAGGTGATGAGCGGCCTCAGCGTCGGCATGTTTCTGTTCCTCGTGTCGGTCGGGATGTCGCTGATCTTCGGCGTGACCCGCATCGTGAACCTCGCGCACGGCAGCTTGTACATGGTCGGCGCCTATCTGATGGTGACGCTGACCGAGATCTTGCCGGACCGTCCGTGGGCGTTCTGGCTGGCGCTGTTGCTGGCGCCGCTCGGCGTCGCGCTCGTCGGCGGCGCCATCGAAGCGGGACTCCTGCGGCTCATCTACCACCGCGACCCGCTCATGCAGCTCATCGTCACCTTCGGGCTCATCCTGGTCATCGGCACCCTCGTGCTGCTCGCGTGGGGGCCCGACAACAAGAGCGTGTCGCGTCCCGACGCGCTGGCCGGCTCCGTCCGCGTCTTCGGCCAGCCGTTTCCCTCGTACTACCTGCTGGTGCTCGGCCTGGCGCCGGTGCTCGCGGTGGGTCTCTGGCTCGTCTTCTATCGCACGCGCTGGGGGATGCTGATTCGCGCGGCGACCGTGGATCGCGAGATGCTCGGCGCGCTCGGCGTCAACGTCGCGGCGCTCTACACGCAGGTGTTCGTGTTCGGCAGCTGGCTGGCCGGGCTCGGCGGCGCGCTGGCGGCGCCGACGGTCGCCGTCGCGCTCGGCATGGACGGCGACGTGCTGACCACCGCGTTCGTCGTCGTCGTCATCGGCGGCCTCGGCAGCTTCGCGGGCAGCTTCATCAGCGCCCTGCTGGTCGGCCTGCTGCAGTCGTTCGGGATCCTCGTCTTTCCCGCCGTCTCGATCGTGCTGCTGTTCGCGATCATGGCGGTCGTCCTCATCGTGCGGCCGTGGGGCCTGCTGGGACGCCCGGAGGCCTAGTCCCGCGCGGCGCCGGCGGCCTCGCCGTCCTGGCGCTCGCGCTGGCGCTGGCGCCGCTGGCGCTTCCGCCGTTCTTTCTGCAGCTCCTGACCGAGATCGCGATCGTCGGGCTGTTCGCTACGGCCTTCAACTTGCTGATGGGCTTCGGCGGCATGGTCTCCTTCGGCCACGCCGCGTATTTCGCGATCGGCGCCTACACCGCGGCGCTGCTGGTGAAGCGCGCGGGCGTCCCGATGCTGCTCGCGGTGCCGGCGGCGCCCATTGCCGCCGCGGTGGGCGCGCTGGTGTTCGGCTTCTTCATCGTGCGGCTGAGCCATACGTACTTCGCGATGCTGTCGCTGGCCTTCGCGCAGATCGTCTTCACCGTCATCTTCAAGTGGAAGGGCCTGACGGGCGGGGACGACGGGCTGCTCGACGTCTGGCCGCCCGCGCCGCTGAAGTCGCCGGTCGCGTACTACTACTTCACGCTGGTGGTCGTCGGCCTCGGGCTGCTCGCGCTGCACGCCGTCATCGAGTCGCCGTTCGGGTACGCGCTCCGGTCCGTGCGCGAGAATCCGCGGCGCGCGCGGTTCATCGGCATCGACGTGCGTCGCCACCAGCTCGTCGCCTTCGTCGTGTCCGGCGCCTTCTCGGGGCTTGCCGGCGCGCTGTTCGCCTTCTACAACGGCAGCGTCTTTCCCGACTTCGCCTATTTCACCAAGTCGTTCGAGCCGCTGGTGGTCGCGCTCCTCGGCGGCGTGCAGTCGTTCTGGGGGCCGCTCGCCGGCGCGTTCGGCTTCAAGATTCTCGAGTGGCTCGTGAGCCGGCAGTGGCCCGTGTACTGGCCGCTGTTTCTCGGAACGATCGTGATCGTGGTGATCGTGGTGCTCCCGCAAGGCTTCGTCGGTCTGACATGGGGGAACGGATGGCGGCGCCGTCTGACGGGCAAGGCCTGATCCTCGAGACGAGCGGCCTCGGCAAGCGCTTCGGCGGCGTCCACGCCGTCAACGGCGTGAATCTGTCGGTTCCCTACGGCGAGGTGCGCGCGATCATCGGCCCCAACGGGGCCGGGAAGACGACGCTCTTCAATCTCATCACCGGCGACCTGTCGCACGACACGGGCGAGATCCACTTCGCCGGCGAGAACGTGAACGGACTGCCACCGCACCTGCTCTGCCGGCGCGGCATGGGCCGCACGTTCCAGATCACCAGCGTGTTCCGTCGTCTCACCGCGCTCGAAAACGTCCAGACGGCGCTGCTGGCCCACCACCGGCGCCATTTCAACTTCCTTGCGCGCGCCCGGCGACTCTATCGCGCCGAGGCGCTGTTCCTGCTCGATCGCGTCGGGCTGCACGACCAGGCCGGCAAGCCGAGCGGCATGCTCGCGCACGGCGACCAGCGCCGGCTGGAGCTCGCCATCGCGCTCGCGAGCGAGCCGCGCTTGCTACTGCTCGACGAGCCGACCGCCGGCATGGCGCCGCGCGAGCGCCACGAGATCATGGCGCTGGTCGGTCGCATCGCCGCCGACACGGGGCTGACCGTGGTCTTCACCGAGCACGACATGGACGTCGTCTTCGCCGTCGCCAGGCGCATCACGGTGCTGCATCAGGGCGCGGTGCTCGCGGACGATGCGCCGGCCGCGGTTCGCGCCAACGCCGACGTCCAGCGTGTGTACCTCGGGCAGCCCGTCGCCGCCTGATGGCCCCGCTCGACTGATGGTGCTCGACTGATGGCGCTGCTCGACGTCAGCCACATCGAGACGTATTACGGGGAGAGCCACATCCTGTTCGACCTCTCGCTCAGCGTCGAGCCGGGCGAGGTCGTCTGCCTGCTCGGACGCAACGGCGCCGGCAAGACGACGACCATCCGGAGCATCGCGGGACTCACGCCGCCGCGAACGGGCACGATCACGCTGCGCGGCACGGACCTCGTGGGCAAGGCGCCGTTCCGCATCGCGCGGCTGGGTATCGGCTTCGTGCCCGAGGACCGGCGCATCTTTCCCAATCTCACGGTGCACGAGAACCTCGAAGTCGCGCGCAACACCTGGGGCAACGGACGTGACGGCGCGTGGACGGAAGAACGCCTGTCGGAGCTGTTTCCGATTCTGCGCGAGCGTCGCAATCAGGCCGGCGGGACGCTCAGCGGCGGCGAGCAGCAGATGCTCACGATCGCGCGCACGCTCATGGGCAATCCCGAGGTGCTCCTGCTCGACGAGCCCTCGGAGGGCCTGGCGCCGCTCGTGGTCGAGACGCTGCGCCAGCAGCTGATGCGCCTGAAGGCGAGCGGGCTCACGATCGTCCTGGCCGAGCAGAACGTCCGCTTCGTCGGCGAGCTCGGCGATCGCGTCTACATTCTGGAAAAGGGCATGATGCGCTACCACGGCACGATGGCGGCGTTTCTGAAAGACGAGGACGTCCGCCGGACCTATCTCGCGGTCTGACGGAGGTGCGGGCGAACCTCTTTCATGAAGAGGTCGAGCTGCCGCGGGTCGGAGCTGAGCATCCCGAACGTGATCTCGTCCACACCGGCGTCGATCCGTGTCTGCAGGCGCGGGATCAGCTGCTCCGGATGTCCCATGAGATAAAGCGGGGCCGTGTCTTCGAAGCGGTTGAAGCTGAACCGCGCGAGCGCGGCTCGCAGACGATCGGGCGTGGGATCCATGTCGATATAGAGGTGGTCCTGGTGCGCGAACCGAACGGTCGCGGGATCGCGCCCCGCCGCGCACGCCTCGGCCATCAGCAGCTCGCGCGTGCGCACGAGCTCTGAGGCGTCGACGCCCGGGCACGCGCGGTACGCGGTCATGATGCCGTCGCCCAGCCGCGCCGCGCGGCGGATCGACTTCATCTCGTCGTAGCCGCGGCTGGTCGTGATGTGCTTGCTCGTGCCGCGCGGCACGGTGCCGCCGGCGACGAGGATCGGCGGCCGCGGCTTCTGCGCCGGGCGCGGCACCAGCTTCACCTCGGGGATCGTGAAGATCGAGCCGCGGTACGAGAACGCCTCCTGCGTCCACATCCCCGTGATGATCTCGAGCATCTCGTCCATGCGCCGGCCGCGCGTCGTCTTCGGCACCTGACACGCCTGAAACTCGCGCTCGTCCCATCCCACGCCGACGCCGAACACCACCCGGCCCTGGGACGCCACGTCGAGGTTCGCCATTTCCTTCGCGGTGACGACGGGATCGCGTAGCGGCAACACGAGGATGCCGGTGCCCACCGTGATGCGCCGCGTGGCCGGGATCATCAGCGCGAGCGTCGTGATCGGCTCCATGAACACGGCGCGGTAGGAGGGCGGCGCGTCGAAGAGGTGGTCGAAGACCCAGACGCCGTCGAAGCCGACGTCTTCCGCGCGCCGAGCGTAGTCGCCGAGGAAGGCCGCGGTGGGCGGCGGCTCGCCGGGCACGACGTACGCCGGGGGAAACACGCCGAAGCGCATGGCTGTATACAATACCCGCCCATGCTGCCCCGGCGGCTCGGTCTCTTCGGTCTCTTGGCGCCCGCCGGCCTGCTGCTCGCCGTCCTCTTCGTCTACCCGCTCGCCAACATGGCCGCGCTCTCGGTGCGCTCGAAGTTTCCGGGGCCCTTCACGTACACGGGCGAGCACTACGCGAAGTTCGTCGCCGAGCCGTACTTCCTGCGCGTGGCCGAGACGACGTTCGCGCTGGCCCTCGTCGTGACGCTGCTGACCATCGTGCTCGGTTATCCGGTGGCCTACTACTTCGTGCGATCACGCTCGCGCTACAAGCACTGGATCTTCCTCGGGGTCATCTCGCCGCTGCTCGTGTCGATCGTCGTGCGCACGATCGGCTGGACGATCGTGCTCGGCAACGAGGGGCTGGTGAACAACCTCCTGCGCGGCCTCCATCTCACGCACGACCCGCTGCCCCTCATGAACAACTTCGCGTCCGTCACCGTCGGCATGGTGCACGTGCTGCTGCCGTTCATGATCCTGTCGATCGCCAGCGTGCTCGGCAAGATCGATCCGGCGCTGGAGGAGTCGGCCGCCATCCTCGGCGCGAATCCCGTGAAGACCTTCTGGCGCGTTACGCTGCCGCTCTCCATGCAGGGCATCGCCGCCGGCTCGGTGCTGGTCTTCTGCCTGACGATCGGCGCCTACATCACGCCGTGGTGGCTGGGCCGCGGCAAGGTGTTGCTCTTCTCGACGACGATCTACGATCAGATCCTCGTCATCATCGACTGGCCGTTCGGCTCCGCGGCGGCGATGCTGCTCGTCGCGGCCACGCTGATCATCGTCGCCGTGTACTTCGCGCTCATCCGGCGGGTCGATGCGCGCTGACCGCATCCTCGGCTGGTACGTGGCCGCGCTGCTCTTCTTCCTCGCGCTGCCGATCCTCGTCGTCATTCCCGCGGCATTTGCGCCGGAATCCACGCTCGGCTTCCCGCCGCACGGCTTCTCGCTGAAGTGGTTCCAGAACGTCGTGCGGCAGCCGCAGTTTCTGAGAGCGTTCTACGTGAGCGTGTTCGTCGCGATCGTCTCGACGGCCCTGTCGCTGGCCACCGGCACGCTCGCCGCGTTCGCGCTCGTGCGATACCGCTTCCCGGGGCGCCAGCTGCTCGAGCTCGCCTTCGTGGCCCCGCTCGTGTTTCCCGCGATCGTCTACGGCATCGCGATGCTGATGGTGCTGAACCCGCTGCGCCTCACGCGGACGGTGCTCGGCCTCGTGCTGGCCCACGTGGTGCTGACCCTGCCGTACGTGCTGCGCACGGTGGGCGCGACCCTGCACGGCGTCAACCGGCAGCTCGAGGAGTCGGCGGCGATCCTTGGGGCCAACCGCTGGCGCACGTTTCGGCACGTCACCTTTCCGCTGATCCGGCCGGGCCTGATTGCCGGGGCGACGTTCTCCTTGATCATCTCGTTCGACGAGTTTACGGTGGCGCTGTTTTTGACGGGGCCGGGGTTGATGACCCTGCCCCTGGAGATCTACAACTACACGGAGTTCACCATCGACCCGACGATCGCGGCGATCTCCACTGTCTTGATCGTGATCTCGGTGACGGTGATCATGGCGATCGAGCGGTTCCTCGGGTTCGAGAAGCACTTCAAGATCTGACAGAGACGGAGGTCGGTATGAGCCACCACGACGAGAAGGACTACCTGCTGCACTGTTTCGCCGGCGACGCCACCCGTCGCGCCGTCCTCCGGAGCCTCATGGTGACCGGTGCCGGCGTCGTCACGCTGACGAACTTCGCGAACCACCTCGCGAGCGCCTCCGCCGCCGACGCCGCGGAGATCACCGTGTTCGCGTGGCCCGGCCTGGTGCCCGACATCCTGAAAGACGCGTCGATCGCGCCCTTCAAGAAGTCGCACCCCGACGTGAACGTCAAGCTCGACGTCTCGACCAACGCGGTCATGTACCCGAAGATGCTCGCGGCGCGCTCGAATCCTGTGATCTCGGGCGGCATGTTCAACGACATCTTCACGCAGAAGGGCATCGCCGACGGTCTGTGGGAGAAGCCGCGAGACGAGTGGATGCCGAACCGCAAGCACGTGCCGGCCGAGCTCATGCCGCCGGGCGGCTACGGGACCATCTTCCAGTTCAGTCCGTTCGGCATCATGTACAACCCCGACAAAGTCGACAAGCCGGCCTCGTGGGGCGATCTGTGGAATCCGAAGTACAAGGGTCGCGTCGTGATGTGGGACAGCTACTTCGACGCCTACACCGCGGCCTCCGTCATGGCCGGCAAGGGTCCGAACGTCGAGGAAGGCATCAAGCTCTGGGCGCCGCACAAGCAGAACATCGGCGCGTGGACGACGTCGCCGACCAAGGCGGAAGACGAGGTCGCACGCGGCGAGATGTGGCTGGCCCCGCACTGGGGCGCGTGGGTCGAGCAAGCGAAGACCCAGGGCAAGAAGCTCGCATTCACGATCCCGAAGGAAGGCGCCGTGCAGTGGGCGGGCCACATGGTGGGCGTCACCGGGTTCTCGCCGAAGGTCGTCGAGCTCACGCAGCGCTATCTCGACACGTGGAACGCCGAGGAGTGCCAGCTGCAGTGGGTGAAGAAGGGGTTCTTCGGCCCGGCCAACCGAAGCGTCAAGGTGCCCGCCGAGCTGCTGAAGCTCGAGGCGATGATGACGGCCGACGACGCGGCGAAGAAGCTGATCCGCTACGACGTCAAGTCGGTCGGTGAGCGCATCCCGCAGCTCAAGGCTCTGATCGACCGCACACTCAAGGTGTGATCGACGTCCGGCTCCACGCCATCACCAAGCGCTTCGGCGCGGTGACGGCGGTCAACGGCGTCTCTCTCGAGGTCCAGCAGGGCGAGGTGCTCGCCCTGCTGGGCCCGAGCGGCTGCGGCAAGACGACCACGCTCCGGGTCATCGCGGGCTTCGAGGAGCCGGACGCCGGCACCGTGGAGATTCGCGGGCGCGTCGTGAATCGCGTGCCGCCCCACCGGCGCAACCTCGGCATGGTCTTTCAGCAGTACGCGCTGTTTCCCCACATGTCGGTCTTCGACAACGTCGCCTTCGGCCTGCGCATGCGCGGCGTGAAGCGCGCGGACATTCCGCGGCTGGTGGACGAGGCGATGGCGCTCGTGCGCCTGACCGGCCTCTCCGACCGGGTGCCCTCGCAGCTCTCCGGCGGCCAGCAGCAGCGCGTGGCGCTCGCGCGCGCGATCGTCACCAAGCCCGCCGTCCTGCTCCTCGACGAGCCGCTCGGCGCGCTCGACAAAAAGCTGCGCGAGCAGATGCAGGTCGAGGTCCGCGCCTTGCAGCGTACGCTCGGCATCACCACCGTCTTCGTGACGCACGACCAGGAGGAGGCGCTCACGCTCTCCGACCGCATCGGCGTCATGGAGCACGGCGAGATCGTCCAGATCGGAACGCCGACCGAGATCTACGAGCGGCCGCGCTCGCGCTTCGTGTCGGACTTCATCGGCGTGTCCAACATCTTCGCGGGCAAGGTGGTGGGCCGCCAGGGCGGCGCGCTCGTGCTGGAGCTGGCGAGCGGCGCGCGCGTGCGCGCGGCGGCCGTGGACGGCCCGGCGCCAGGCGAGCGGATCGAGATCGCGGTGCGTCCTGAGAAGATGCGCTTCGGCGCAGCGGCGGACGGCGCGGCAAATGCGCTGTCCGGCACCGTCGAGAACGTCGTCTACCTCGGCGCGGTCACGTATCACTACGTGCACACGGCCGACGGCCGTCTGGTCGTCATGGAGCAGAACCGCGCCGCGCATGCCGCCAGCGCTCCGTCACCGATCGGTCGTTCCGTTCAGGTGAGCTGGGACATCGACAGCACGCTCGTGTTGGGTTAGCGCGCGGCTACAGCGCGCTGCGCGGCCGATCCATGAGCGGTCCGAAGTACTCGTTGCGGTGGAACATCCGCACGTCGCCACGCGCCGCGCCGCGCAGCGCGACCGTCGCCGCCGCGTCGATCGCGCTGTTCGCGTCGATCACGACGCCGTAGTCCTCGCGCGCGGACTCGACCGAGACGAAACCGCCCATGACGTCGCGCCGCACGCGCTCGAGCGGGCGATCGAAGGGATGGCCCCAGCCGCCGCCTCCGCTCGTCGACAGCCGCATCACGTCGCCCTTGCGGAGCACGTTGCCGTCGGACATCGGCGCCAGACGCCGCTCGTCGGGTCGGCCCGGGTTCACGACGCAGGAGCCCGGGCGCCCGGCGTGGCCGCCGTTCACGCCGGCGGGTGGGAAGAGCACGTTGTCCTGGCGGATGGCCACGATCGCCTCATCGGCCAGGAGCTCGATCTCGCGAACCACGCCGGTGCCGCCGCGGTAGCGCCCGGGACCGCCGGAGTCCTGGTGCAGTGCATAGCGTCGCAGGCGCATGGGAAAGACCATCTCCATGAACTCGGCCGGGTAGTTCTTCTGCGCGACGTAGTAGATCGCGTCGAGACCGTCGGCGAACGGCCGTGCCCCGTAGCCGACCGCAATGCCGTCGCTGCACAGGAAGAACTCGTTGCGCGCGCGATCGAACCCGCGCAGGAAGTAGATGTTGTAGACGGAGTTCGGCGCCGGCACGTCGCCGCCGGTCGCGAGCGCCAACAGCGCGAGGACGTTCGACTGCACGCGCGCCAGCGTGTGCGCACGGTTGCCGAGCGAGGCCGGCCAGCGCGGCTGCAGGATGCTGCCCGGACGCACCAGCACCTCGTCGATGGCGTCCTGCGCGCCGTCGTTGAGCAGGACGGTCGGATGCCCGGACAACAGATAGATGCCGACGATCAGCTTCGGCACGCTCTCGTGCATGATGAAGTTGATCGGGCCCTTCGCCTGGTCGTCGCTGGCCCGCGTGTCGAGCACGATGCGGCCGGCCTCTTTGGTCAGGCTCATCCGCACCTGAAAGGACCGTCCGCTCATGCCGTCGCCGTCGACACCGTCCTCGCTCTCGTAGCGGCCGTCCGGAATGCGCGACTCCAGCGTCTTGCGGATCGTGTCGCGGCACTGCTCCTCGAAAAAGCGCCACGCTGCCAGCACCGTGTCGGCGCCGAAGCGCTCGAAGAGCTCCAGCACGCGGCGCTCGCCGAGCTGACAGCCGGCCAGCACCGCACGGATATCGCCCCGCAGAATGTCCGGGAAGCGCGAGTTGCGCAGGAAGATGCGGAACGCCTCGTCGTTCAGCACGCCCTCGCGGTAGATCCGAACGGCGGGGACGATGATGCCCTCGTGGAAGATCTCGGTCGCGTCCGGCGAGATGCTGCCCGCACGCATGCCGCCGATGTCCCAGAAGTGACCCCAGGTCTGCGAGAACGCGACGAGCCGGCCACGATGGAAGACGGGTGCGGCGAACACCATGTCGGGTGAGTGCGAGACGCCGCCGCGCGAGCCGTGGCAGTCGTTGTACCAGTAGAGGTCGCCCGGCCGCATCGTCGCGGGCGGGTACTGCTCGAAGATGATCTGCGTGAGATTGCCGAAGAGCGGAACCATCGTGCCGCACACCACGCGGCCGCGCGCGTCCAGGATGCCGGCGAAGTAGTCGTTCTTCTCGCGGATGAACGGCGACATCGCCGTGCGCTCGATCACCGCCTCCATGTGCGTCTGCGCCGCGCGCAGCGCGCCGCGGATGATCTCGCGCGTCACCGGCTCCGGCGTCATGACCTGACGCCGCCTCGTCGCGCGCGCCTCACGCCGCCGGCTCGTCGCTCGCGCGCCACGTCGCCGGCTCATGACGTCCGCCTGACGAGCAGATTGCCGACGCGATCGACGACGGCGCGGTGCTTCGGCGGCACCACGGTGGTCGCATCGAGCTGCTCGACGATCGCCGGACCGCGCACCACCGCGCCGACGCCCAGCCGCTCGCGCTCGATGCACGCGCACGTCTTCCAGCCCGCACCGGCGAAGTACACGCGCCTGGACGACGTCGTGCGCGAGGCGCCACGTCGGCCCAGGCGCGGCACCGTGAAGCGGCGCACGCTCCCGGAGGCGGCCACGCGCAGCGTGACGATCTCCACCGGCGCGTCCGGCAGCGCGTAGGTGTAGAGGCGTTCGTGGCGCGCGTGAAAGCGCGCGATCAGCGCGTCCACCGCCAGATCGCGCTCGGGCCAGGGGACCGTCAGCTCGAAGCCCTGGTGCCGATAGCGCAGATCGGCCAGGCGCGTGACCCGCCGCGCGGCGGGCTCGACACTTTCGGCGGCGAGCCAGTGCTGCGCCTGACGCTCGAGCTCGGCGTACACGGCGGCGACGGCGCCGAGGTCGTAATCGGGCGGCTTCTGCAGATGCGTCCGCGCGTAGTCGTTGCGGACTTCGGTGCCGAGCAGCCCGAGCGTGGACAGCACACCGGGGTGACGCGGAACGACGACCATCCGCATGCCGAGCAGCGCCGCCAGATCGACGCCATGCAGCGGGCCGGCGCCGCCGAACGGGACCAGCACGAAGTCGCGTGGATCGTAGCCGCGCTCGACCGACACCAGCCGGAGCGCCCCGACCATGTTGTTGTTCACGATGTCCAGGATCCCCTGCGCCGCCGCCGCGAGGGGTAGGCCGAGCGGCCGGGCCACGCGCTCGTCGATGGCGCGGCGCGCGCGCTCGACATCCAAAGGAATCTCGCCGCCGAGCAGATGCGACGGGATGCGGCCGAGCACGAGGTGAGCATCCGTGACAGTGGGCTCCTCGCCGCCGGCGCCGTAACACACCGGGCCGGGCTGGGCGCCCGCGCTCTCCGGGCCGACGGTCAGCGTGCCGTCCTCGGTGACGCGCGCGATGGAGCCGCCGCCGGCGCCGATCGTGTGGATGTCGATCATCGGCACGTGCAGCGGCCACGCACCGACGTGGCCCTCGACCGTGACTTCCGCTTCGCCGCCGCGCACGAGACAGACGTCGGCGCTCGTGCCGCCGACGTCGACGGAGATGAGGTCGGCGAACCCGGCAGCTTCACCGATCCGTCGCGCGCCGATCACGCCGGCCGCGGGCCCGGAGAGCGCAGTGTGGATCGCCTGAGTGCGCACGACGTCGGCGCCGATCACGCCGCCGTTGGACTTCATGATCGACAGCGGTGCCGTGATGCCGCGCGGGCGCAGGCGCTCCGCCAGCCGCGCGACGTAGCGGCCGACCAGCGGCTGCACGTACGCGTTGAGGACCGTGCCCATCGAGCGCTCGAACTCGCGGAAGACGGGCAGCACTTCGCTGGACAGCGACACGCTGCAGCTCGGATGCTCCTCTAAGAGCAGCGCGCGGGCGCGCCGCTCGTGGCTGGAATTGGCGTAGCCGTGCAGGAAGCACACCGCGATCGAGTCCACACCGGCGTCGCGCAGGCGTCGCGCCACGGCGCGCACGGCGGCCTCGTCCAGCGGCTCGAGCTCCTCGCCCTCGACGCTCACACGCCCGTTGATCTCGAAGATCCGTTCGGGCGGCACCGGGCGCGCCGGCTTCACCCAGGCAAACATGTTGGCGCGCCGGGGGATGTCGTGACGGCCGATCTCGAGCACGTAGCGAAAGCCGGTCGTCGTCAGGAGAGCGGTGGCCGCGCCCTTGCCCTCGAGGATCGCGTTCGTCGCCGTCGTGGTGCCGTGCAGGACGTGTCGCAGCGCCGCCGCGTCAGTGCCGGCCAGGCGCAGCGCCTTGTCGATGCCGGCGACGAAGCCATCGGCCGGATCGTGCGGCGTCGTCGGCGTCTTGGTCACCCACAGCCGGCCGCTCGCCTCGTGCACCAGCGCGACGTCGGTGAACGTCCCGCCGACATCGAGCGCGATGACGTAGCCGCCGGCGCGCGAGCTCACCGCACGTTTGCCGCCGGCGCGTTGGCTCACAGGACGTTGCGCGGCCGGCCGATGGCGCCCTCGGCGAAGCGCGAGAACCGGAATCCGCCGATGTCGAGCGAGGGCTTTCCGTCGAGGACCAGCTCGGAGACCAATCGGCCGGCGATCGGTCCCATCGCGAAGCCGTGCCCGCTGAAGCCGGTCGCCAGGACGAAGCCGCGGAGCTGCGGCACTTCGCCGAGCACCGGCACGAGGTCGGGTGCCGCGTCGATGTAGCCGGCCCAGCGCTTGGCGATGCCGAGCGGCGGCAGCGAGGGCAGCATGCGTTGTAGCTCGGTGAGGCTGCGACGCACTTTGTCGGGATTGGGCTGCGGCTCGAGTCCCCGGTCCCAGACGAGAGGCTGCCGCCGCGCCGCGGAGCCGGGCAGCACGCCGGCGAGGCTCGCCAGCAGCGGACGGCCGACGTGGAATCGGAAGAGCGCTTTGTTCCTCCAGAAGTTCGGCAAAAAGAAGCGCAGCTGCCGCAGCGAATCCAGCGTGATGTCGTGATCCAGCGCGCCGCCGGCGGCGATGTTGAAGCTGCCGTCGCGACGCTGACGAAACGCGACGCCGGGGCCCCACACGGCGCACGCGGTGAGCGCCGGTGCCGGCGTCGTTCGCGCGACGGTGCCGCGCACCCAGCGCTGCGGCAGGCTCAGGCCGAGCGTGCGTGCCAGCCGCGCGGACCACGCGCCGGCGGCGCATACCACCATCGGCGTGCGGATCTCGCCGTGCTCGGTGATGACGCCGCTCACGGCGCCGGCCGACGTCGTCACACCCTGCACGGCGCAGTTGAGATGCAGACTCGCGCCATGAGCGCGGGCGGCGCGCGCGAACGCGTCGGTGGCTTTTTCGGGATCGGCGTGGCCGTCGCCCGGCGTGTGCATGCCGCCGACGAAGCCGCCGGCGAGGCCGGGCACGACGGCGCCGAGGTCGCGCGCTCCCAGCAGTCGCGTCTCGAGCCCGAACTCGCGCGCCACCGGCAGCCACGCCTCGAAACGCGCCATCCGCACCTCGTCGGCGGCGAGGGCGAGGTTGCCGCCGGCGATCCATTCGACGTCGGCGCCGAGCTCGCGCTCGAGCCCGCGCCACATGCGGTTGGCCTCGATCACCAGCGGCATCTCGAGCGGATCGCGGCCCTGCTGACGGACGAAGCCCCAGTTCTTCCGTGACTGTTCGCCCGGCACCGGGCCGCGCTCGACGACGACGACGCGCGCGCCGCGGCGCGCGAGGTAGTACGCGGCGGCGCAGCCGATGATCCCCGCCCCGACCACGACGACGTCGGCGTCTCGCTCCACGGTCGCGCATCGTCGGCCAAAGGCCGCGAGGTGTCAAACGCGCTCACACGAGCCGGGGGCGATCTCCTTCGACGATGACCCGCCAGAGGACACGGCTTTCGTTGCGGTCGTAATCGCCGTGCGCCCGATGCATCGTGGCGCGGTTGTCGATGACGAGCACGTCGCCCTTGCGCCAGCGATGGTGATAGACGATGTCCGGCTGGATCATCCGCTCCAGGAGCTCGTGCATGTACTGCTTGCTCGCCTCGGGCGTCATGCCCGCGATGTGAGTGGCCTTGGAGATGTGAAAGTAGACGGCGCGCGATCCGTGCACAGGATGCGTGCGCACCATCGGATGCTCGATCGGCCGGCCGTACTTCGCCCGATCCTCCTCGCGCGTGTCGGCGTGCCCGTCGAGACCGTTGAACGTCGTCAGCGACTCGAGCCGACTGCGTTCGTCGTCCGGCAGGCGCGAATACGCCGTGCGCATGTTGGCGACGCTCGTGCCGCCGCCGGCCGACGGAATCTCGACGCCGTAGAGGATGGTCGCTGCCGGGGGCCGCTCCCGGTTCGTGTGGTCGGTATGCCACTGCTCCGCCGGCTGCTGGCCGTGCCGGTGCCAGATCAGTCCGATGAGCGGGACGTCCGGCATGTTGTGCTGCGAATAGTGCTGCTCCATCGGCGGCCCGAACACCGAGGCCGCGCTCAGATACTGAGCCGGCGTCAGCGACTGCTCGTGAAACACCAGTGTCAGATGCTCGGCCAGCGCGCGCGTCAGCGCCTGTCGCGTCGGCTCATCGATCGGCTTGCTGAGGTCGACGCCGGTGACTTCCGCGCCGAGCGATGGATGGAGCGGGGCGATTCGTACTCCTGACATGGCGGCCTCCGTCGGGTCTTCGAATGATAGGCCCATTGACACCCGGGAGGCGCGCTCCTAACGTCCCCGGTACCGAGTCGACCCCCATCGTGGCCCGGGGGAGGTGGTCGAAGTGACAACGCCCCGTCCTGAGCATCCCGGCGGGGCACTTGTGTTTTCCCAGCCGGTTTGGCCGGACGCGTAATCCACGGGCGGAAAGGAGTCGCACCCATGCGCTCGAGACATGTCGTGTTCGGGACGGCGGCGGCCCTGGTCATGGCCCTCTTGCTCGTCGACGTGACGACGGCCGCGGCGCAGAAGCGCGGCGGCACGCTCCGCGTCGCCTACGGCAACGAGATCTCGAACTTCGACTATCACACCGCACCGGGCTACGAGCTGGTGTGGGCGGTGCAGAACATCGGCTGCGGTCTCGTCAACATCACCCCGGACGGCCGCTTCGTCCCCGACGCCGCGGAATCGTGGCAGATCTCGCCGGACGGACTGCTCTACACGTTCAAGCTGAAGACGAACGTGCTGTTCCACGACGGAACGCGGCTCGACGCGGCGGTCGTCAAATTCAACATCGACCGGATCATGGATCCAGCGACGCGATCGAGCATGCGGATCTTCTATGAGCCGGTGCACTCGGTCGAGATTCTCGATCCGTACAGCGTCCAGATTCGACTGAAGCATCCCTATGCCTTCATGATGCATATGCTGGCCGCCTACCGCATGGGTCTCATGTTCTATTCGCCGACCGCGACGCAAAAGTACTCGATCGACGATCGAAAGGCCGGCAAGCCCGAAGCCGTTCCCGGATGCGGACCGTTCAAGCTCGTCGAGTGGGTGAAGGGCAGTCATCTGGTGATGGAGCGCTTCGACAAGTACTTCGAGCCGAGCCTGCCGTATCTCGACCGCGTCGTGATCCGCGTCATCAAGGATCCGGTCACGCAGCTGGCCGCCTTCAAGGCCGGCGAGATCGACTTCATCGCCGATTTCTCCGCCGACCACATCGATACGATCCGCGCGCAAAATCCTCGCGCTCAGATCATGACGGGCAAAGAGACGACGCCGATGGTCGCGATGATGAAGGTGACCGTGCCCGCCGACGGCAAGCCCATGTCGAAGGACCGCGGGCCGCATCCGATCTTCAACGACATCCGGGTTCGCAAGGCGGTGGGCTGCTACGGCATCGATCGCAAGGAGATCGTCAAGATCGCGTTCAAAGGACAGGCCACGCCGTGGCTCGGCATCATCCCGCCCGGCACCATGGATAGCGTCGACGTCACGCACATGTGCCCGTACGACCCCGCGCGCGCGAAAGCGTTGCTGGCTGAGGCGGGCTACAGTCCGCAGAAGCCGCTGACGTTCGAGCTGATGACCAACACCGAGAAGTCCCTCTTCCACGTGATCGCCACCGTGATCAAGGAGCAGATGTCGCGCCTCGGCGTCACGGCGAACATCCGGATCACCGACAAAGTGAGCTGGATGAACGTCGCCACGCAGGACGGCCCCTTCGATATGTACATCGAGGATCTCGCGTCGCTGATGACCGTGGACCAGAACTCTTTCTTGTCGGCGAGCACGGCCGCCTGGAACAGCGCGCGCCACGTCGACCCCAAGATCGACGAGTACTACGCGCGCTATGGCCGCGAGATGGACCCCGTGAAGCGCAAGGCGATCGCCAAGGAGTTCCAGGAGTACAGCGCCGACAAGCTCTACTGGAACATGATCTCCGGCTCGCCGTTCTACCAGGTCGCGCAGCCGTGGATGAAGGATTACGTCTACCAGGCGGAGTTCAAGGTGCTCTACAAAAAGGTCTGGCTCGACAAGTAACGCGCTAGCCGCCGAGGTAGTGCTGGCGGACGTCGGGGTCGTCGAGCAGCTCGCGGCCGGTGCCCTCGAAGCGGTTCCGGCCGAGCTCGAGGACGAAGCCGCGGTGCGAGACCGACAACGCTTTCTTCGCGTTCTGCTCGACCATGAGAATCGTCGTGCCCTCGCGATTGATGGCCACCAGCGCGTCGAAGACGATCTCGACCATGCGGGGATCGAGGCCTAGCGACGGCTCGTCGACCATCAGCAGCCGCGGATTCAGCAGCAGCGCGATGGCCATCTCGAGAATCTGCTGCTGCCCGCCCGACAGCGTGCCGGCCGGATCCCGGCGCTTGCCCGCCAGCATCGGGAAACGGGTAAGAAGCGCCTCGATGTCGCGCTGCACGCCAGCGTCGCGGCGCAGGTAGGCACCCATCTGGAGGTTTTCCTCAACGCTCATCGCGGGGAAGTTGCAGCGGCCCTGCGGGACGTAGCCGATGCCGCGCTTGAGGACCTCGGTGGGTGGCCGGCTGGCGATGTCTTCGCCGGCGAAGCGGATCGCGCCGGCGCGTGGCTGCACCATGCCGAACACGGTGCGGAGCAGCGTGGACTTGCCGGCACCGTTCGCACCGATGATGCAGACGATCTCGCCGGCGCGCACGCTCACCGAGACGCCGCGCAGCACCTCCACTTCCGCATAACCGGCCACGACGTCGCGCAGCTCGAGGAGCGCGTGACCGTTAGCGGCCAAAGTACGCCTCGATGACCCGCGCGTCGCGGCGGATGGCGTCCGGCGGGCCTTCGGCGATCTTCTGGCCGTGGTCGAGCACGACGACGCGCTGGGAGATGTCCATGACGACATCCATGTTGTGCTCGACGAGCACGACGGTCTTGCCCTGGCGGTGCAGCTCGAGGATGTGACCCTTCATCTGGTTGATCATCGTCGGGTTCACGGCGGCCGCGGGCTCGTCGAGTAGCAGCAGCTCGGGATCCGGCATGAGCGCGGCGGCGAACGCCAGCAGCTTGCGCTGCCCGTACGAGAGAGTGCCGGCGCTCGCGTCGGCGCGATCCGCGAGACCGACGAGGTCCAGCAGCCGGCGCGCGCGCTCGACGGCGTCGCGCTCGAGCTGCCGCAGGCGCGGCGTGCGCAGGAGTCGCGCGAGCAGCTGCTCCTCCTGGTGCTGCTGCAGGAAGACGAGCAGATTCTCGAGCGCGCTGAGGCGCGGGAACACGCTGACCTGCTGAAACGTGCGCGCGACGCCCAGGCGGGCCACGCGGTGCGGCGCGTTGTTCGTCAGGTCGTGACCGCCGAAGAGCACCCGACCGCCGTCGGCCGGGAGATAGCCGGTGACGCAGTTGAAGAGCGTGGTCTTGCCCGAGCCGTTCGGTCCGATGAGGCTCACCAATTCGCCGCGCTCGACGGCGAGATCGACCTGGTCCACCGCCGTGACGCCGAGGAAGCGCTTCACCAGTCCGAGAATTTCGAGAAACGCCATCAGCGCGCGACCCGCGCGCCGCCGGCGCGGCGCAGCAGGCTCTCGATCCCCTCGGGCGAGCGCACGACCACGACCAGCAGCAGCGTGCCGTAAATGACGAGACGCCACGTCGGCGCCAGGCGCAGCACCTCCGGGAGCGCGGTGAACAGCACCGCGCCCACCAGCACGCCGCGCAGACTACCCACGCCGCCCAGAAAGACGATGACGAGAAGATTCACCGTCAGCGCGACCGTCATCTCTTCCGGGCACATCACGGACAGGTAATGGACGTACAGCGCCCCGATGCCGCCGGCGAGCGCCGCCCCGATGGTGAAAGCCAGCAGCCGGTACTTGAGCGGATTGATGGCGGCCGCGCCGGCCAGCGGCTCGTTGTCGCGGACGGCGTGGAACGTGCGGCCCAGCCGGAACGTGGTCAGGCGCCGATAGAGCAG
Organism: Candidatus Methylomirabilota bacterium; assembly: GCA_046725765.1. Lineage (GTDB taxonomy): Bacteria > Methylomirabilota > Methylomirabilia > Rokubacteriales > CSP1-6 > AR12. The sequence goes on from JBKOZH010000215.1 coordinate 21,487, forward strand.
TACGATCGCGCCGAGCGCGCCCAGCGCCAACCAGTAGTACCCGGGCAGCGTCGTGACGGCGAGCGTCGGTCCACCGGGCAGCGCGATGGCGGGCTTCGGGATGCCTGTGATGCAGAGCGGCCCGCGCGTGACCTCCACCCAGTTGTTCGCGACGATCCACGCCACCAGCGCGAGGCCGAGCGTGCCGACGGCGAAGGCGTGCTCCGTCAGCCGGAACAGCGGCACGCCGACGAGCGCTGCCACGACCGCCGCCGCGAGGACGGCGGCGAGGAGATCGGCAAGAAACGGCCATTTCGCCCGCGTGGCGAGAATCGCGGCCGTGTATGCGCCGACGCCAAAGAACGCCGGATGGGCGAGCGAGAGACTGCCGACGTGGCCGACGATCAGGTCGTAGGACAGCGCCAGCCCGGCGAAGAGGGCGGTGAAGATGAGCACGTGCAGCACGTAGCGCTGCTGGCGGGGGATGGCCGCCGCGATCAGCCACGGCGCAGCGAGGACGCCGGCGACGAGCACCCACGCGGCCGCGCGCCGCACGTCAGATGCCGATGCGACGGCCGAAGAGTCCCTGCGGCCGCCAGAGAAGCACCGCGATCATGATCAGGAACGCGATCGCGTCCTTGTAAGCGTAGGAGACGTAGCTGCCGGCCAGCGCCTCGGTGATGCCGATGAGAAAGCTCGCCGCGATCGCGCCGTTGACATAGCCGAAGCCGCCCGCGACGACGGCCGCGAACGCCTTGAGCGTCAGCCCGGTGCCCATGTCGGGGAAGATGTTGAAGAGCGGCGAGACGAGCGCCGCGGCGAGGGCGGCGAGCGCCGCTGAGAGCGCGAACGTCACCAGCGTCACGCGCTGCACGTCCACGCCGACGACCGCGCACGCCTCCCGGTTCTGCGACATCGCCCGCATCGCGCGGCCGGTGCGCGTGCGCGCCACGAATCGGTGGAGCGCCCAGAAGATCACCAGCGCCGCGACCAGCACGAGCAGTCGCTGCCACGCCATGCGAAAGCCGGCCACGTCGAGGATGCGCGACGACAGCGCCGTCGGCACCTCCTTGGGCTGCGTGCCGAGCACGATGATGGCGAGGTTGGTGAGCACGATCGACGTCGCGAGCGTCGCGATCAGCTGGACGTGCCAGGAGCGCGGCAGGATCGCGCGGATCACGGTGCGCTGGTAGACCACGCCGAACACGATCATCACCGCGGGCGCCAGCAGCGCGGCCACGGGGTAGGGCAGGCCGAGCTCGCTGTAGCCGAGCCAGAACGCGTACGCGCCGAGCATGAAGAACTCGCCGTGGGCGAAGTTGATCAGGCGCGCCACGCCCAGCATGAGCGCCAGCCCCGCGGCCACCATGGCGTACATGGAGCCGAGCGTG
>JBKOZH010000027.1:0-12434 GCA_046725765.1 Candidatus Methylomirabilota bacterium
CGGCGCATGGGACACGCGGGCGCGATCATCGCGGGCGGCAAGGGCACGGCAGCGGAGAAGATGAAGGCGCTGGCCGACGCGGGCGTGACGGTCGTCCGCAGCCCGGCCGACATGGGCGCAACCGTCGCGAAAGTGATCGGGGCATGACACAGCGAACGCTGGCCATCATCAAGCCCGACGCAGTGGCCAAGGGCGCCGCCGGCGCGATCCTGAGCCGTATCGAGCAGGCGGGCTTCAAGGTCCTCGCCGCCAAGCTCATCCACATGTCGTTGGACGACGCGGCGGGCTTCTACGCCGTCCACCGCCAGCGGCCGTTCTTCAAGAGCCTCTGCACGTTCATGACGCAGGGCCCTTGCATGCCGATGGTGCTCGAGGCCGACGGCGCAATCCAGAAGTGGCGCGACCTCATGGGCGCCACTGATCCGGCCAAGGCGGCGGCCGGCACCATCCGCAAGGACTTCGCGAGCTCGATCGAAGCCAACGCCGTGCACGGCTCGGACGCGCCGGAGACCGCGGCGTTCGAGATCCCGTATTTCTTCAACGCGCTCGAGATCCACGCCCGCTGAGCGCGGGCACCTACGGACCTTCGCTGCCGGCTCCCTGCGCGACGATGACGAACGAGGTGACGGCCACGACGGGGCGATCGTCCGGCGCCTCCGCCTGTCGGCGCTCGCTCATACTCGCGACGACGAGATAGGTGACGAGGATGATCACCACGACGGCGGCGCTGGCGATTGCCAGGATCGTTAGGGGTTCGATGGCCTCGGCGCGCGCGGGCGTCGCCGCGGTGATCAGCATGACCAGCACGAGCACGAGCGCGATCGTCCGGTAAGAAGTCATGGCGCTACCCTAGCACCGAGTCAGTTCGAGACCGTCAGATTGAGAGAGGCCGCGGCGGTCGCTCCGGTGGCGTCGCGCACACCGATCGTCGGCGCACGCGGGCCATTGTCGGCCCGCGCGGCCGATCCGCAGAACGTGAGCGTGTCGGCTAGTAGCGGAAGGGGACGGGGTAGGGACGACCGAACGGCCGGCCCTCGCGCACCGTGAGCACCGGCACGAGCTTCTTCGTGCCCGCTTTCTTGTTGTTGCGCGTGTCTACGAACTCCACGGCGGGCCCGTCGACGTAGTCGAAGACCGCGACGTCGGCCGGCGCGCCAACCGCGAGCGTGCCCAGACCGGGCACACGGCCGATGATCTTCGCGGGCTCGATGGTCGCGCGCTGCACGACCTCCTCGAGCGAGAGTCCCATCGCCAGGAATTTCGACATGACCCAGGGCAGCGTCGGATAGCCCGGCGTGTTGATCGATACCGCGTGGATGTCGCTGGAGATCGTATCGACGTGGCAGCCCTGCATCATGGCCGGCTCGCACACGGTGAAGTCGAATGATCCCCCGCCGTGGCCGACGTCGAAGATCACGCCGCGCTGCTTGGCGGCCTTGGCGGCCGGGATGAGCTGGCCGTTCTGGACGATGTTGTTGCCGGCGCCGCTGTAGGAGTGCGTGAGGATGTCGCCGGGGCGCAGGAGATCCAGGACGTCGGCGAGACTGCCCGGTGCGGACCCGATGTGGCACATCACGCGGAAGTTCTTGCCCGCCAGTTCCGCGGCGCGCCGCGCCCGCCGCAGCGGCTCGACCCCGTTCTGTCCCACGACGCTGTCGGTGATCCGCACCTTGACGCCGAGTACGACGTCGGGATTCTCGGCGAGTGTCCGCGCGCACGCGTCGACGTTGGCGTAGTCGATGTTCAGCATTTCCCCGGGCGCCAGCCCGCCCGACAGCCCGATCGACGAGATGTGCACGAAGGCATAGAGCCGCGTGCGCGCTTGCCCGATCACCCAGTGCTTGAGCGCGCCGAAGTTGTTGGCGCCGGCGTCGCCGGCCGAGACCCCCGTCGTCGTCGCGGTGATCGGCACCAGCTCGTCGGCAGGCAGGCCGATGGCGCCGATGAGCGGTCCGTAGTGGGTGTGCAAGTCGATCAGTCCCGGCGTCGTCAGGCGGCCGCCCGCGTCGTAGCGCTGTGTGCTCCGCTCGGCGGCGATCGGCGTCGATGACAGCGCCGCGATCTGACCGTTCTTGATTGCGATATCTCGCTTGCCGCGCAGACCCTGCGAGGGATCGAGCACATCGGCGTTGGCGAGGACCAGGTCGTACTTGAGCGTGGCGTCGGCGGGATCGAAGCCGCGCGGTGCCGGTGTCGCCTGCGCCAGCATCACGGGGCCGGCCGGCGCCGGCGATCCGGCGAGCGTCGCGCCAGCGGCCAGCGAACCGGAGGCGAGGAAGTCGCGTCGCGAGAGGCTCATGGCTCTCCTCCTGGTGTCGCGAGGCACGTCATACGAACGTCGCTTCGACGGTGCCGACGCGCTCGAACTCCGTGCGGACGCGGTCGCCTCGCGCGATCGGAAACTGGCGCGTGAACGAGCCGGTCATGATGTGGTCGCCGGCCTTGAGCGTCCGGCCGTAGGCCGCGAGCTTGCCGGCCAGCCACGCGACCGAGCGTAGCGGATGGCCGAGCACCGCATCGCCGCGGCCCTGACCAACCTGCGTGCCGTTGACGAGCACGCGCACGTCGATCGCCGACAGGTCGAGATCGCCGGTGAGCCGCGACGGCGATCCGAGCACGAAGAACTTCTGCTGGGCGTTGTCGGCGAGCGCAAGCGCCATCTGACGCGTGAGATCACCACGCGTCTCGATGATCTCCAGCGCGGGATGACAGCGGTCGACGGCCGCCGCGACGTCGTCGAGGCTCAGATTCGCCCCCGCGAGGTCGCGACCGAGCACGACGCAGATCTCGTTTTCGAAGCCGGGAGCGATGAGCTCGGCGTGGCGAAAGACGTGGCCGCTCGCGACGCGGCCCTCGCTCAGGAGACACCCGAACACGGGCTCGTGGGCGCTGAACTGCTGCTGGATCGCCTTGGCGGTCAGGCCGACTTTCCAGCCGACCTGCGCGACCCCACCGGTGCAGCGTCGGGCGACGAGCGCGAGCTGGATATGATAGGCGTCGTCGAGATCCAGTCGATCCTGCCAGGCCGGCGGAAAATACACGCCGCGCTGGCGTTGCGTCCAGAACTCGTCGACGACGGTGTCGAGCGTGACGCGATCGACGCTCATGCTCGTCCTCCGGTGGCAGCTCTCATGCGCGGCGGATGGTACCATGCGCGCCGTACCGGGAGGGCAACCCATGAGCGATCCACGGATTCGCGTCGGCTTCGTCGGTGCCGGCCGCAACACGCGCGAGCGGCACATTCCGGGCTTTCAAAAGCAGGCCGGCGTGGAGTTCGTCGCCGTCGCCAACCGCTCGCGAGAGTCGGGCGAGCGGGTGGCGAAGCAGTTCGGTATCGGCCGTGTCGAGGACGACTGGCGCGCCGTGGTGTCGGCGCCCGACGTCGATGCCGTCTGTATCGGGACGTGGCCCTACACGCACTGCGAGATGACGCTGGCCGCGCTGGCGGCCGGAAAGCACGTGCTGTGCGAGGCGCGCATGGCGATGAACGCGGCCGAGGGCCGACGCATGCTGGAGGCCTCGGGTCGCGCGCCGCAGCTCGTCGCGCAGCTGGTGCCCTCGCCGCCGACGCTCGAGGTCGACGCGACGCTGAAGTCGCTGCTCGCCGATGGGTACGTGGGCGAGGTGTTCGCCGTCGAGCTGTCGGCAACCCGCCAGCCGTCGTTCGTCGATCGCGAGGCGCCGTTGCACTGGCGGCAGGACGTCGCGCGCAGCGGCCACAACATCCTGAACATGGGCATCTGGTACGAGGCGATGATGCGCTGGCTCGGCGCTGCGCGGCGTGTCAGTGCCATGGCCCGCGTCGCCGTGCCGCGGCGGCGCGACGAGAGCGGCGCCTTGCGCGACGTGAAGGTGCCCGATCACGTCGATATCCTGGCGACGCTGGCCGGTGACGCCGTCGCCCACCTGCGCTTCAGCGCGGTCACCGCGCTCGGCCCGGCCGACGAGCTCTGGATCTTCGGCAGCGACGGCACGCTGCGGCTGGAGGCCGACGCCAAGCGGCTGTCGGGCGCTCGGCGCGGCGACAAGGAGCTGCGCGAGATCCCGATTCCACCCGAGCGACGGGTCGGCTGGCGCGTGGAGGAGGAGTTCGTCAACGCCGTCCGCGGCCGGGAGAAGGTCTCGCACACGACGTTCGAGGACGGCGTGCGCTACATGGAGTTCACCGACGCGGTTGCCCGGAGTCTCGCCGAAGGGCGCGTCGTGGAGGTCGCGTCGCTCTAACGTCCATGGCAGTAATCGTGCACTGACGTCGGGGCGGCATGCCCCCGACGTGGCGGACCGCCCGGATCCTGATGCTCCTCTCCGGCGCGACGCTGCTCGCGCTCCTGGTGTGGCGAAACGATCCCGAGGCGATTCTCCAGTCGATTCGGCAGCTTTCCTGGCGGCTGCTGATCGTCATCGCCTTCCCGTTCACGCTGGTTCACATCCTCGACACCCTCGGGTGGCGGTTTGCGTTCCGGACCGACAGAGTGCCGTTCGGCACGCTGTTCTCGGCCAGGCTGGCCGGCGAGGCCTTCAACCTCACGACGCCGACGGCCTCGGTCGGAGGCGAGCCGGTCAAGGCCTGGCTCATCCGCGGCCACGTGCCGCTCGACGCCGCGGTGCCGGCGGTGATCGTGGCCAAGACCACGATCACCGCCGCCCAGGGCCTGCTGCTGATCGTCGGGCTGCCGTGCGCGTGGGTGCTGCTACCGCACGACTCGCCCCTCCTGCGCGTGATGCTCTGGCTCCTTGTTCTCGAGGTGCTGGCGGTGGCCGCGTTCGTCGTGTTCCAGATGGGCGGCCTGCTTCACCACGGCGGCCGGTTGGCGCGCCGCGTCCCGTTGCTCGCGCGGCTCACCAGTCGCCTCAACCGTCTCGACGACTCGCTGGCCGCCTTCTACCGCCGCGAGCCGTTACGACTCGCGCTGTCCACGCTGTTTCACTTCCTCGGCTGGTTGGTGGGCGCCGTCGAGGTCTGGGTCGCCCTGCACCTGCTCGGCATCGAGATCTCACTGGTTGCCGCGCTCCTGGTCGAGGCGTTCAGCACCGCAGTGCGGTTCGCCACGTTCATGGTTCCGGCGAGCATCGGGGCCGTCGAAGGCGGCCACGTCGCGATGTTCGCCGCGCTGGGTCTCGGAGCGACGACGGGCTTGTCCTTCAGCATCGTGCGCCGCATCCGCGAGGCGACGTGGATCTGTGTCGGCTTCCTCGCGCTGGCGGCCTGGCGCGGGTTCAGCCGCGCGCCGGTGACCGCCGGCGAGCACCCTTTATAGTGGGGGCCCCGACATGGCCCCCACACCCCCAACGCTCAGAGCGCCCCGGGAACCCGTGGCGCTCCTCGAAGCCGCTAAAACAGCTCTGGGTCCCCGGGGTAGGTCACGCGGCCGTTCTCCACGCGGGCGAACTCGCGCAGCAGGTGCGGCTCGGCGCGCTCGGGCGTGAGGATGTGCAGCACCGATTCGCCCCGCGCGACGAGCGCGTCGGCGATGAGCGAGCGATGACAGCGCCACCACACCGCCTCGGCGCACATGATGGCCACGCGCTGCCGCGCCGCGAGCGTGAGCAGCCCCTCCAGCTCGCGCGCGAACTCGTCGGTCTGCATGTAATCCGCGTACGCGCGGAACGATGGGTTTCTCCAGCCGCGGTTGATGGAGTCCGGTCGCTCGCGCCGCAAGCCACCGAGCCCGCCGAGGTGCACGTAGCCGAGACCGGCGGCGTCCAGCGATCGCGGCAGCGTCTCGACGTTGAACTGCGGGTGGCGCCGCGAGCGCGGCATCTTGCGCACGTCGGCGATCATCGTCACGCCGTGCGCCGTAACGAGTGCGACGAACGCCTCGAGGGGATGCGTCGAGTGCCCGACCGTCCACACGCCCTTCGCCTCGCCGTCAACCCTTGATCGCGCCCGCGGTCATCCCTTTCACGAACCACTCCGACAGGAACAGATAGAAGATCAGTACGGGCAGGGTGGCGATCATCAGGCCCGTGGCCAGCATCCCGATGTCCTGATACTGGTCGCTCACGAGGAACTGAATGGCCAGCGGCAGCGTGCGAATCTGCTGGCGGGTGATGAAGACGACCGCATAGAGGAACTCGTTCCAGAAGTAGATGAAGTTCAGGATCACGGTGGTGGCCACCGCCGGCAGCGCCATCGGGAACATCACGCGCCAGAACATCGACCAGTCGCCGCAGCCGTCGATGCGCGCGGCCTCTTCCAGCTCGCTGGGGATCTGGGCGAAGAACGCGCGCAGCAGGTAGATCGTGAGGGGCAACTCGGTGGCCACATAGACGAGCACGAGCCCCGTGAGCGAGTTGAACAACCGGTACTGCACGAGGATCTGGAACAGTGAGAGCAGCATGATCTGCGGCGGAAACATGATCGACAGGAAGATCAGCAGGAACAGCGGCTCGCGGAGCGGAAAGGTGTAGCGGCGCCGGGCGAACGCGAAGCCCGCCATGGCGCCCAGTACGGTCACCACGAGCACCGAGGCGACCGACACGACGGCGCTGTTACGGAAATAGGTCGCATAGCCGAATTCGGTCCACGCGCGGTGAAACTTGTCCCAATGGGCAGGAATCGGCAGGCCATAGTGACTGCGGTAGATCTCGTCGGTCGTGCGCAGCGACATCGTCGCCGTCCAGAGATAGGGACCGGCGGAGAAGACCGTGTAGGCGAGCACCGGGAGCAGGAGCGCCAGCCGCGTCGCGCGCGTGCGCACGCTCAGAACTCCAGCGCCTCGCGCCGCTGCAGCACGCGGGTGAGGCCCCACGACAGCCCGAAGATGATGACGAACCACAGGACCGCGATGGCCGAGGGGTAGCCGAGGTCGAGCGTCTTCCACTCGAACGCGCGCTTGACGACGTAGGTGGCGACCGTCTCGGTGCCCCACATCGGGCCGCCGCGCGTCATGACCCAGACCAGCGCGAACTGCTTCATCTTCCCGATGAAATCGAGGATCGTGAGGTTGACGAGCGTCGGGCGAATCAGCGGCACGATGACGTGCCACGTCCGCCGCCAGCCCGAGGCGCCGTCGACGCGCGCGGCATCGAGGTAATCGGTGGGAATCGCGTGGATGGCGGCCAGCAGCACGACCATGTTGAAGCCGGCGAACATCCACGTCGTGACGAGGATCAGCGCGGGCAGCGCGGTCGCCGGGGACGCCAGCCACGCCTGCGCGAAATTCCCGAGCCCCACCGCGCGGAGCACGAGATTGGCCATGCCCCAGTCGTAGTTGTAGACCCAGAGCCAGATCACACCGACGACGGGGTACGACATGAGGACCGGCGTGAACCACACGGTGCGAAAGAAGCGCGCGAACGGCACGCGGCGGTAAAGCAGCAGGGCCAGCGCCAGTGCCAGCGGCATGTCGACCAGCGGCGCCGCCACCGCCCACGTGAGCGAGTTCCGCGAGGCCTTCCAGAAGACGTCGTCGGCGCCCACGATCTCGCGAAAGTGCTCGAGACCCACGAACTCGTACTGCATCCCGAGGTCCATGCGCAGCGTGTGGACGCTGTTGTAGAACGTGACGAGCACGGGGTAGATGGCGAAGGCGAAGTACACGAGCAGCGTGGGGCCCAGGAAGACGACGATGGCGCCCCACGGCCTCCGCGCGCGCAGGACTACTTGCCTCGGAGCCGCGCCTCTTCCAGCTTCGCGAGCGCCTCGTCGGGCCCGATCACCTTGTTCGGAAGGCCCTGGTTGACGGTGGCCACGTATGTCTCCCACACGCCGGGTTTCATCAGCAACCGTACCTGCTGCGCGGTGAGGTCCACCCACTTCGTCGCCTTGTTCACGCGTGCGTACTCGTCGAAGTACCATTTGAGTGGGCTGTCGATCTTCCCGGGCTCCGTCTTGATGCCGGTCTGCACGCCCGTTCTCGCCATCCACATGTTGCCGATCTCGACGTCGGCGAAGGCGTCGGCCACCTTGACGGCCAGCGGCAAGTGCGGGCTCTTGGCGGCGACGGCCAGCGAGCCGGCGACGCCCAGGAACTTCTGGCCGTGGCCCTTGCCGTCCTTCATCTGCGGATTGTTCAGCATGCCGAGCTCGAAGTCCTTGGGCTGGCCGCCCTTGTCGGGCGGGACGAACGCTCGGCCCGTGTACCACGAGCCGACGGGGAACATGCACGCCTTCTGCTCGGTGTGGAAGTAGCGGTGCGCTTCGGCCAGCGTCATGCTCGACAGCGTCTTGGCGTAGGCACCGAGATCGATCAGCTCTTTGTAATAACGGAAGACTTCGACGACGCGCGGGTCCTTCCACGACAGCTCGCCGCGAAAGAGCTTGAGCGTCTCGTCGGCGCCGAGCTTGTCGAGCAGCAGCGCGTTCGGGATGTAGTGTGCGGCCCATTCGCGATCGGCCGCCCCCGTGGCGAACGCCGCGTAGCCGGCCTTCGCGCACTTCGCGACGACGTCCTTGAACTGATCCTGCGTGAATGAAAAATTCGCCGGTACCGCGACCCCGAGCTCCTTGAACATCTTGCGGTTGTAGTAGAGCTCGTCGGACGCGGCTTCCACCGGAATCGCCCACGTCCCCGTCTTCCCGCCGGGGCCCGGTCGCGTCCAGAACGCTTTGCCGAACGGCTCGATGTTCTGCCAGCGCACGCCGTTGGACAGATCGGCCAGCCAGCCGGCCGTCATGAACTCCGGCACGTCCATGTCGTAATAGAAGACGTCGGGAAAGCCCGAGCCGGCGGTGAATGCGGCACGCAGCGCCGGCCACATGTTCTTCTTCTCGTAGAAGGTGATGGTGACCGTGTGGCCCGGGTTGGCCGCCTCGAACCGCCGCTTGGCCTCGAACAGCACGGCCTTCTTGCTGTCCTCGATCGCCCAGTGGCTCCACCACTGAAGCTCGGCGGCCTCTGCCTGCGCCGTAGACAACAGGATTACGACCAACACCATCGTCAGCCGTCTGAGCATCATCGCCTCCTGTTCAAACCGCACGAACCATAGTCGCGTGCTCCCGAGCAGTCAAGCGATGGTAAAGACAAATATTCGGAGACTTCGATGATCGAGACCGCTCGACTGCGACTGCGCCGGCTACGTGCCTCCGACGAGGCGGACCTCATCGCGCTGGACGGCGATCCGGACGTGATGCGCTATGTGGGCAGCCCCGCGGGAGTGAAGAGTGCCGACGAAACGATCGAGCGGGTGCGGCAGCGGATCCAGGCCGACCACGGCCCGCTCGGCTTCTGGCGGGTGGAGAGCCGCGCCGACGGCACGTTCTATGGGCTCGGCGCGCTGATTCGCATGCCCATTGGTGACGACATCGAGCTGGCGTACCGCCTCGACCGGCACGCCTGGGGCCGAGGGATCGCGAGCGAGGCGGGCGCCGCGCTGGTCGACTACGCCTTCGCGACGGTCGGCCTGTCGCGCCTCGTCGCGGTGACCTATCCCGACAACCGCGCGTCGCAGCGCGTGCTGGACAAGCTCGGCTTCACGCGGCACGGCGAGCTCGACTACAAAGGCCAGCGCACCGCGTACTACGTGCTCGCGCGCGACGCGTCGGGCATGCGCGCCGCCGAGCGAGGCCGAGGCATACGGTAGAATTCGCGCGGTGGAGGGGACTTCCGAGCACTTCAACGTCGCGGCCTTCTTCGTCGATCGTCACATCGCCGAGGGCCGCGGCGCGCGCACGGCGTTTCGGTATGCCGGCCGCGCCATCAGCTACGCCGAGCTGGCGATGTCCGTCGACCGCTGCGCCAACGCGCTGGCCGCGCTGGGCGTCGAGATGGAGCATCGCGTGCTGCTCGTGCTGAACGACTCGCCGGCCTTCGCCGCGGCGTTCTGGGCCGCCACGAAGCTCGGCGCGGTGGCGGTGCCGGTGAACACGGGGATGACGTCGCCGGAGTACGAGTTTTTGATCACCGACAGCCGCGCGCGCGTCGCGATTGTCGAGGCGGCGGTGGCCGGCCGCCTGCTGGCCGTGCGGCATCACTGCCCGTCGCTGCGCGCGCTGGTGGTCGTCGGCGGGCAGGGGCTGCCGGGCACGCACGATTTCGACGAGCTGCTGGTCGCCGCCAAGCCGACGTGCGAGCCGGCGGCCACGCTCGCCGAAGACATCTGCTACTGGGGCTATACGTCGGGCTCCACGGGCACGCCGAAGGCGGCGGTGCACCCGCACGCGCATTTCCTCGCCGCCGCCGACCGCGTCGGCGTCGGGGTCTTCGGGCTCGAGCCGGACGATCTCGTGTTCTCGGCCTCGAAGATGTTCTTCGCGTTCGGACTCGGCAACAGCCTTTACTTCCCCGCGCGCGTCGGCGCCGCCTCCGTGCTCGTGCCCGAGCGCCTCGATGCCGAGCTCGCGTTCGACGTCATCGCGCGCGAGCGGCCGACCGTGTTCTTCACCGTGCCGACGCTCTACGCGCGCATGCTCGCGGTCGACGACGCCGAGCGGCGCTGGGATCTGTCGTCGCTTCGGTTTTGCGTCTCGTCGGGTGAGGCGCTGCCGCCGGCCATCTTCGACGCCTGGGCCGAGCGCTTCGGCCTCGAGCTGGTCGAGGTCGTCGGCTCCACCGAGGCGCTGCACGACTTCATCGCCAACACCCCGGGCGCGGCGCGCCGCGGAGTCGCGGGCCGGATCGTCCCCGGCTTCGAGGCGCGACTCGTGGACGACGCCGGTGGGCCGGTGGCCGACGGCGTGGTCGGCCATCTGCTGATCAAGGGCCCGACCACCGCGCCGTACTACTGGAATCGGCTCGAGCGCAGCCGCGCCACGATGCTGGGCGAGTGGCTGCGCACGGGTGACATGTTTTCGCGCGACGCGGACGGTTTCTATACGTTCGCCGGGCGCTCGGACGACATGCTGAAGGTCGGCGGCATGTGGGTGTCGCCGGCGGAGGTCGAGGCGGCGCTCCTCGAGCATCCGAGCGTGCTGGAGGCGGCCGTGGTCGGCGTGCCGAACGCCGACGGCCTCACGAAGACGCACGCGGTCGTCGTCCTGAAGGCGGGCTGGACAGCCTCCGCCGATCACGCCGCGGCGCTGATCGATTTCGTCCGACGCCGGCGCAGCGGCCACCGGGCTCCGACCACACTCGCGTTCGCGGAGGAGCTGCCGAAGACGGCGACGGGCAAGGTCCAGCGCTTCCGGCTGCGGCAGCCGTAGGCGGTGAAGGGTCTCGGCGATTAGCAGTATCATCGGCGGGATGCGGATCAAGAAGCTGCTCGTCGCCTACCGCGGCGAGATCGCCGTGCGCGTGCTGCGCGCCTGCCGCGAGCTCGGGATCGCGACCGTCGCGGTGTACTCGGAGGCGGACCGCGAGGCACCGCACGTGCAGATGGCCGACGAGGCCTACGCGATCGGCCCCGCACCGGCGACCGAGAGCTATCTGGTCGTCGATCGCCTCGTGCAGACGGCCCGCCGGGCCGGCGCCGACGCCGTCCATCCCGGTTACGGCTTTCTCTCCGAGAATCCCGCGTTCGCCGAGGCGTGTGCGGCGGCCGGGCTCACGTTCGTCGGACCGCCGGCGGCCGCGATGCGGCGCATGGGCAGCAAAACCGCGGCGCGAGCGCTGGCCCGCGAGCTCGGCGTGCCCATGGTGCCGGGCACGGTGGAGGCCGTCGCCGGCGACGCGGACGCCGCACGCGCGGCGCGCGAGATCGGCTATCCGGTCATGCTGAAGGCCGCGATGGGGGGAGGCGGCAAGGGCATGCGGCTCGTGCGCCGAGCCGAAGACCTGCCTGAGGCGCTGCGCGCCGCACGCGCGGAGGCCGGCGCGGCGTTCGGCGACGCCGCCGTGTACTTCGAGCGCGCGCTCGAGTCTCCGCGCCACGTCGAGATCCAGGTGCTCGCCGACACGCACGGCCACGTGATCCATCTGGGTGAGCGCGAGTGCTCGATCCAGCGGCGTCACCAGAAGCTGGTTGAGGAGTGCCCGTCTCCGCTAATGGACTCCGCCCTGCGCGCGCGCATGGGCGACGCCGCGTGCCGGCTGGCCCGCGCCGCGGGGTACGTCAACGCGGGCACGATCGAGTTCCTCCTGGACACCGACCGCAACTTCTACTTCCTGGAAATGAACACGCGGCTGCAGGTCGAGCACCCGGTGACGGAGCTGGTCACGGGCGTCGACCTGGTACGCGAGCAGCTTCGTGTCGCGGCCGGCGAGCCGCTGGGCGTCACGCAGTCTGACGTCGCCTGGCGCGGCTGGGCCATCGAGTGCCGGATCAACGCCGAAGATCCGTTCGCGGGCTGGCTGCCGTCGCCGGGAACGATCACGGGCCTGCGTGTGCCGAGCGGGCCTTGGGTCCGCGACGACTCCGGCGTGTACGAGGGATACACGGTGCCGCGCTTCTACGACACGCTGATCAGCAAGCTGATCGTGTGGGGCGCCGACCGTGAGGCGGCGTGCGAGCGGATGGCTCGTGCGCTCGCCGAGTATCGCGTGCTCGGGGTGCGGACGACGATTCCGGCGCTGGCCCGCATCGTGAGCCACCCCGATTTCCGCGCCGGCCGCCTG
>JBKOZH010000259.1:0-4867 GCA_046725765.1 Candidatus Methylomirabilota bacterium
GTTACCGCTCTGCGCGAAGAACTCGCGCAACCCCTCGCTGGTCGTGGAATAGGCGAGACCGCCGACGTACAGCTTGGACGCCATAGGATTCCCCCGAACTCTCTTCCGCTGTCGTGCCCGCCCCGCGAACCGGAAGAGTCCATTCTCGTCGGGGGCGAGGCCGGCCGATCGCGGCCGACAGTCAAAATTTTACACGTGCATTCAGACGACGCAACCATGCGGAGTGCTTACAGCGAAGAACGTCAACGATCACGCAACACTACGCGCCTTTTCGAGTAGCTCTTCGACGGTCACCGGCTTGGTGAGCAGCCGGAAACCCGCGAGCTCGAGGGCGACCCGCCGCTCGAGCGACGTCTCGGGGCGCACCGCGACGACCAGCGGAACGCCCGGGGCGACGCGCTCGAACACCGTAGCCATCTCGCGCGGGGTCAGCCGCAGCGCCTCGACGTCGACGAGGACCAGATCCACTACCATGTCGAGCAGCAGCCGGACGCCGTCGCAGAAGTTGTAGGCGAAGGCCACCCCGATTCCCCGCTGCAGGCAGGCCAGTCCGAGCGTGCGTGTCGGCGTCGAGTCCTGGTCGATCACGAGTACTCGATTCATCACTACCCTCTTTCGATTGATGTGAGGCGCGACCCACGGCCCGATCGAGCAAGGGGGGTGCCACGCCGAGTGCACGCCAACCGACTGATTTCGCGCGCCGGCGTTGCGGGCGCGCGCGGCGCCGTCGGGCGTCGCGCCCGAGGCGGGCGCCCGAGCTAGCGGAATTCTTCGGGTTTGATCTCGTAGCCGAGAATCTTGCGGTAGAGCGTCTTAGGATCGATCGCGAGCAGCGCGGCCGCTTTGCCGCGGTGACCGCTGACCTGTCGAAGCGTTGCCACGATGTGGTGCCGTTCCATCGTCTCGAGGCTGACGCTGCCGCCGGCCACGCTGGCGGTGGGAGCGGGCGCGGCCGAGCCCAGCACCTCGGGCGGCAGATCGGTCGGCTGGATCTCCTCACCACGCGACAGGATCACCGCGCGCTCGACGGCGTGCAGCAACTCCCGGACGTTGCCGGGCCAGCGGTACGCCTCGAGCGCCGCCAGCGCCGTGGGGCTCAGGCGCTTGGCGCCGTACGCGGCATTGCTTTCGACGAAATAGTGCGCAAGCAGCGCGATGTCCTCGGGCCGCTCCCGCAGCGGCGGTAGTGTGACCGTGATCGTGTTGATGCGGTAGTAGAGGTCCTGCCGGAACTCGCCCGTCTTCATCGCCTCGGCGAGATCGCGGTTGGTTGCGGCCACGATGCGCACGTCGACGGTGCGCGACCGCGTGGAGCCGACGCGGAAGAACATGCCCGTCTCGAGCGCGCGCAGGAGCTTGACCTGACTGTCCGGCTCCATCTCGCCGATCTCGTCGAGCAGGAGCGTACCGCCGTCGGCCAGGTCGATCAGTCCGGGCTTGGCGGCGATGGCGCCGGTGAAGGCACCTTTCTCGTGGCCGAATAGCTCGGACTCGAGCACCTCGCGCGGCAGCGCGCCGCAGTGGATCGGCACGAAGGGGCGTTGCGCGCGTGCCGAGCGTTCGTGGATGGCGCGGGCCACCAGCTCCTTGCCGGTGCCGCTCTCACCGAGCACGAGCACGGCGGACTCCGTCGGCGCCACGCGCTCGATCACCCGCATGACGTCGTGCATGCGCGGGCTCTTCGTCAGGATGCCGGCGAACGGCACCGCCCCGGGCGCGTGCGCGCGGAGCGCCTGGTTGTCGCGCAGGAGCTGACCCTTCTCCGCGGCCTTGCGCACGACGACGTCGAGCTCCTCGATCTTCGTCGGCTTCGTGAGGTAGTCGTAGGCGCCCAGCTTCATCGCCTCCACCGCGGTCGCGACTTCCTGGAAGCCGGTCATCACGATCACTTGCGGGTGCTCGGGGAACGCACTCAGCTCGCGCAGGACGTCGATGCCCTCCTTGCGCGGCATCTTCATGTCGAGGATCACGACGTCGTACGCGGCGTCGCGCAGCCGCCCCAGCGCGGCCTCGCCGTCGCCGACACCCTCGACCTCGTGGCCCTTGCGCCCGAGCTCGCGGACGAGCAGCTCGCGCAGCTTCGTCTCGTCGTCGGCGACCAGGACACGAATCGGTCGGCTCATTGCACCGGCACCACGATGCGGAACACGCTACCCTTCCCCGGCCGACTCTGCACCTCGATTCGCCCGCCATGGTCGGCGACGATGCCCTGCGCGATCGCGAGGCCCAGGCCCGTGCCCTGTCCGGGCGGCTTCGTCGTGAAGAACGGATCGAAGATCCGGCCGAGGATCTCCTCCGGGATGCCAGGGCCCTCGTCTTCGAACTCGACCTCGACCTCGTTGCGAAGGTCTCGCGTGCGGATGGTCAGACGACCGCGACCCTCCATGGCCTCGAGCGCGTTCGACGCGATCCCGAGGCAGACCTGGCGCAGCTGCCCCTCGTTCACGACGGCCGCAGGGAGTTGCTCGGCGAGCTCGGTGACGAACCGGCTGTCGGCGAACCGCGACTGGTGCGACAAGAGGTCGATGGTCTTGTGCACGACGCCGTTGAGGTCAGTCGGTACGCGGAGATCGCCGGGCTCGCGCACGAACTGCAGCAGGCTGCCCGTGATCTCTTTGCAACGGAACGCCTCTTCCTCGATGAGCGTCAGATAGCTGCGGAAGTCGGTGAGCTCCGGCCGATCGGGCGCCCCGCTCTCGGAGAGCCGTGTGGAGAGCGCCTCCGCGCAGCCGGCGATCGTCGCGAGCGGGTTGTTGAGCTCGTGCGCGACGCCGGAGGCCAGTCGTCCGGCCGTGGTGAGCCGCTCCGTCAGCAGCATCTGGCGCTCCAGCTGTTTGGCGCGCGTGACGTCGGCGACGAGCAGCACGATGTGCGCGGCGGTGCCCGCCAGTGGCGCGGCCGTCAGCCGCAGCACGCGAACCTCGCCGCCCGTCACCATCTCGTACTCCGCCGTCTCCACGCGCCGTCTCGCCAGGGCGCCACGCAGAAACGTCTCCACCTCGCCCGCGCGTCCGGGCGGCAGCAGCGCGGGGAACGACTTGCCCGGCGGCGCGTCGCCGAGCGTGCCGGCGCCGGCGCGATTGGCGCGCACGATCGTCAGCTCCTCGTCGAGGACGAAGACCCCGAGCGGCAGCGTCTCGAGCACGACCTCGACGAAGCGCTTCTGCTGATCGAGCTCGCGCGTGCGATCGGCGACGCGCGCCTCCAGGCGCTCGTAGAGCCGCGCGTGCTCGACGGCGATGGCGGCCTGGTCGGCAAGCGCCATCAGCAGCTCCTGTTCGGCCGTCGAGAACTCGTGGACGTCGCGGCGAAACACGAGGATGGCGCCGATGGCGCGATCGCCGATGCAGAGCGGCGCGACCAGCAGCGAGCGCAGGCCCTGTGCGCGCGAGAGGTCCGGGTAGACATGGCGCGGGTCGTCCCAGAGGTCGGCGCTCTGCATGATCCGGCGCTCGGCGACCGCCATGCCGGTGATGCCTTCGCCCTCGCGCACACGAACACTCGAGACGACCTCGTCAGGAAGGTCCAGGCTCGCCACGGACGACAGGATGCCGTGCTCGTCGCGCATCATGATCCCGCCGGACGAGGCGCCGAGCACGGCGCGCGCCTGCTCCATGATGACGCGAATCGTCTCGTTGAGCTCGAGGCTGGCGCTCACGGCGCGGCCCGCCTCGAACAGCGCGCGTGTCTCGCGCGCGCCGCGCACGCTCTGCTCGAAGAGCTGGGCGTTGTGGATCGCGATGCCGGCCTGCTCGGCGAATGCCTCGAGCAGCCGCTGATGATGCGCCGAGAAGGCGGCCGGACGCGTCGAAAACGCGGAGATCACACCGAGCAGCGTGCCGGCCACGCGCAGCGGCACGCAGAGCATGGAGCGGATGCCCTCGAGCTCATCGACCTCGCGCCGCGCCGAGCGCGTGTCGCGCCGTACGTCGTCGGCGCGGATCGCCTCGCCCGTCTCCGCACAGCGGCCCATGAGCCCGTCACCGATCGGCAGCGCCAGCGCGCGCCAGTCCTCGCTGCGGTAGCCGTGCGCCGCCGCGTGCACGAGGCGGGTGCGGGTGGCGTCCAGCAGTCCGATGCCGCAGCCCGTGCTGCCGATGAGATCGGTGACCGAGCGGCTGATGCGGTCGAGCACGGAGGCGACGTCGAGCCGCGACGTGATCAGCTGGCTCGTCGCGTAGAGCGCGGCCAGCTCCTCGGCGCGGCGCCGGCTCTCATCGAGCAGCCGGCGCTGCTCGATGGCGGAGGCGAGCGGCCGTGCCAGCTCGGCCGCGCCCTCGACGTCGTCGTCGTCGAACGCCGCCGCACGGGCGTCGGCGAGGCCGACGGCGCCGAACACGCCGCCCTGGGTCACGAGCGGAACGACCATGGCCGACTGCCAGCCGCGCTCGGCGAACCTGGCGCGGCTCGCCGCAGGCACCCCGGTATCGTCCAGGTTATCGATCCGGACGGGCGCGCCGGTGGCCACCACGCGCTCCAGCAGCGTGTCCGCCACCGGATATCGCACGTCGCGCACGATCCCGCCCGGCGCCGTGCGCGCGGTGACGTCGAGCGCCTCGAATTCACCGCGCTCGGGGTCGCGCAGCAACACCGCGATCGCGTCGAAGTCGACCAGCCGCGCCAGCCCATCGGCGAACGCGCTCAGGATGTCGTCGAGTGAGTCGCTCGAGCCGAGCATGCGCGTGAGCTCGGTGAGGAGCGTCATGCGCAGCTGATGGCGCTGCTCGCGCCAGCGCTGCTCGATGGCGCGTCCCAGGTCGCGTCCCAGGCTCGGCGGCAGGGTCGCGCGGCGGGGCGGCCGGCCGCCGCGCCCCAGCAGCGTGAGCCAGCCGATCGGGTGCTGGGCCGTGCCGAGCCGCACGCGCAG
>JBKOZH010000318.1:0-6256 GCA_046725765.1 Candidatus Methylomirabilota bacterium
GCTGAGCCCGGGGCACCGATTGCTCAGGCGCCACCGAGCGCGCCCGCAGCGCCGCCCGCACCACCCGCACCTGCCGCGCCGCGCGCGCCGGCCGCCATCGCGTCCGCGCCGGCGAATGGGCGACTGATCTCGCTCGACTTCAAGGATGCCGACGTCGTGAACCTGCTCCGCATCCTCGCCGCCGAGAGCGGGCGCAACATCGTCATCAGCGACGACGTCAAGGGCAAGATGTCGATCTCGCTCCGCAACGTGGCGTGGGAGCTCGCGCTCGACACGATCATGGAAGCGCGCGGCCTCGTGAAGACCGAGCGTGACAACGTCATCCGCATCGTCTCCGCCGAGCAGCTGGCCAAGGAGCGCGAGGCCAAGGCGCGCGTCGAGGAGGCCAAGCTCAAGGCCGAGGCCGACGTGCGCACGAAGGTCGCGGAGGCCACGCTCAAGGAGGCCGAGGCAAAAGGCAAGGCGCTCGCCGCCGAAGCGGCAGCGGCCGAGGCCGCGGCACGCGGCCCGCTGAAGGAAGAGACGATCCGGCTCGCGTACGCCGATCCGGAGGACATCGCCAAGACGCTCTCGGGCATCCTCGGCATCCCCGAAGGTGGCTCGCTGCCCGCCGTCGGAACCGTGGCCGCGCCGATTCCCGCGCCGCCGTTCTCGGCGGTGTTCGGTCCCGGCGCGACGCCGCCGCCCGCGGCGCCGCCCGCCACGAACGCGGACGTGCTCTCCAAGGGGATCACGATCCGCGCGCACAAGCCGACGAACTCGATCTTCATCCGCCACTACGCGAACGACGTCGAGCGCATCAAGAAGCTCATTCGCGAGAATCTCGACATTCCGCTGCCGCAGGTGAAGATCGAGGCGCGGCTGAACGAGATCAACCGCACGGATCTGTTCGAGATCGGCGTGCAGTGGGGCGGCGCCAGCTCAGCCCGCAGCGGCTCGAACATCCTCGTCGGCCAGGGCTTTGCGCCGTTGTCGCGAAACGGACCCGCACAGGTGACGCGGCAGGCGGGTGACGTCGTCAGCACGGGGCAAAACTTCCTCGTCCCCGAGGATCTCTTCCCGAGCCCGGGCAAGCCGATCACGAGCCCCCTCGTCAATCCCAACTTCCCGCTGACCTCGCTGCTTCCGGTCAGCTTCCTGACCGGCTTGCCGCTCGGCGGCAACGCCGTCAATCTGCTGCCGTCGAACCTGCCGGTGGGCGGTCTCTCGTTCGGCATCATCGGGACGAATTTCAACCTGAACCTTGCCCTGCAGGCGCTGGAGAACCAGTCGAAGTCGCGCTCGCTGTCCAAGCCGGAGATCGTGACCGTCGAGAACGCCAAGGCCTCGATCGTGCTCGGCAGCGAGATCCCCTACGCCACGGTCAGCTCCGCCGGTACGCAGATCCAGTTCAAAGAGGCGGCGCTTCGGCTCGACGTGACGCCGACGGTCGTGTACGAGCCGAACAACGTGAGCCGCATCAAGATGAAGCTGATGGTCGAGGACAATTCCGCGGGTGACCTGATCAACCTCGGCGGCGGCGCGCTGGTGCCGGCGATCAACAAGCGCCGCACGGAGACCGAGGTGCTCGTCAGAGAGGGTGACACGCTGGTGGTGGGCGGCATCACCCAGCGGACCGATACGGAGACGATTCGAAAGGTTCCGGTGCTCGGTGACATTCCGGTGCTCGGCTGGCTGTTCAAATCCAAGCTCACCCAGACGAACCCGAACCGCGAGCTGGTGATCTTCGTCACGCCGAGCCTCGTCCGACGCGACGCGCCCCGAGCCGGTCTGCCCATGGGCAGCGCTTCGAGGTAAGCTATCGGCCCATGGGGGGAGTCTTCCGCTTCCTCACCGCGGGAGAGTCCCACGGCGAGGCGCTCACGGCGGTCATCGACGGTGTTCCGGCCGGTCTGCCGCTGACCGAAGCCGACATCAACACCGACCTCGCCCGGCGCCAGCGCGGCTACGGCCGCGGCGGGCGCATGAAGATCGAGCGCGATCAGGTCCACTTCGTCTCGGGTGTCCGCTGGGGCGTCACCCTCGGCTCGCCGATCACGCTCACCATCGCGAACCGCGACTGGGAAAACTGGAAAACCACCATGGGCGTGAACGCGCCCGAGGCGGGCGCCGCAAAGAAAGAGGTGACGCGGCCGCGCCCGGGGCACGCCGACCTCGCCGGTGCGATGAAGTACGGCCACCGCGACATCCGAAACGTGCTCGAGCGCTCGAGCGCACGCGAGACGACCGCCCGTGTGGCCGTGGCCGGCGTCGCGAAGCGACTGCTCTCCGAGTTCGGCATCACGATCCTGAGCCACGTCACGGAGATCGGCGGCGTCCGCATCGGTGAGCTCAACGTCGTGTGGGACGAACTCGCGCAGCGCGCCGAGGCGTCGGAGGTCCGCTGCGCGGATCCCATCGCCGAAGCCGCGATCATCGCCGCCATTGACGACGCCAAGGCCAAAGGCGACACCCTGGGCGGCGTCTTCGAGGTCGTCGCGCTCGGCTGCCCGGTTGGGCTCGGTTCCTATGTGCAGTGGGACCGCCGCCTCGATGGCCGGCTCGCGCAGGCGTTCTGCTCGATCCAGGCCATCAAGGGCTGCGAGTTCGGCCTGGGCTTCGAGACCGCTCGACGCCCGGGCTCAGGGGTGCACGACGAGATCCTGTTCGACCCGGGCCAGGGCTTCAAGCGTTCGAGCAACAACGCGGGCGGCCTCGAGGGTGGCGTCACCAACGGTCAGCCCGTGGTCGTGCGGGCGGCCATGAAGCCGCTCTCGACGCTGCGCACACCGCTGAAGTCCGTCGACCTCGCCACCAAAGAGCCCGTGGAGGCCGTCGTCGAGCGGAGCGATGTCTGCGCGGTGCCTGCCGCCGGCATCGTCGGCGAGGCCATGATGGCGATCGTCCTCGCCGACGCCTTTCTGGAGAAGTTCGGCGGCGACGGCATCGACGAGATCCGCCACAACTACCACGCGTATCTCGACACTCTGAAGAGCTGGTAGCGTCCCCGCGGCGCTATCATCGAACGGCGATGGTGATTCCGGTCGACCTCGGTCCGCGCTCCTACTCGATCGTCGTCGAGCCGGGCGCGTTGGGGAGCGTCGGTACGCGGCTAAGCGAGCTGCGTGTGGGCTCGCGGGTGGTCCTCGTGACTGACGCCGGCATCCTGAAGCTGCACGGAGCCGCCGTCGTGGCCGGGCTCGAGGCCGCGGGCCTCTCCGTCACCGTTCTCGAGGTTCCCGATGGTGAAGCCGCCAAGACGCTTGCCGTGGCGGAGCATTGCTGGGACCGGCTGCTCGCCGCCGGCGCCGACCGCACGTCGACCGTGCTCGCCCTCGGCGGCGGCGCCGTCGGCGACCTCGCCGGTTTCGTGGCCGCGACGTACATGCGGGGCGCGAATTTCGTGCCGCTGCCGACGACCGTTCTCGCGCAGGTGGACGCCTCGATCGGTGGCAAAACGGCGGTCGACCACCCGAAGGCGAAGAACCTGATCGGCGCGTTTCACCAGCCGCGGCTCGTCGTCGTCGATCCCGCCGTCGTGTTGACGCTGCCGGATCGCGACTTTCGCTCGGGCCTCGCCGAGATCGTCAAGCACGGCATCGTCCTCGACGCCGCCTACTTCGAGGACGTGGAGCGCTCGGTGGACGCCCTGCTGGCGCGCGACCTCCCGACGCTCACGCGCATCATCGGCGGCTCTTGCCGGCTCAAGGCCGCCGTCATCCAACGCGATCCCGAGGAGAAGGGCGAGTGGCGCTTCGCATTGAACAGCGGGCACACGATCGGCCACGCGCTGGAGGCCGCCACGCGATTCGAGACGTGGACCCATGGCGAGGCGGTGTCGCTAGGGCTCGTCGCCGAGGCCCGGCTGGCCGAGCGGCTCGGCGTCGCCGAGGCGAGCACGACGCGCCGCCAGGAGCACCTCCTGCGGGCGCTGGGCTTGCCCGTGCGGACGACGGGTGTGGATCCGGCGGCTGTGCTCGCGGCGATCACCCACGACAAGAAGGCCCGCGACGGCCGCGTGCCGTTCGTGCTCGCCCCGGCGATCGGGGCGTTTCGCGTCGTGTACGACGTGCCGCCGACCGAGGCTCGCGCGGCGCTGGCTTCGATCGTGGAGGGATGATGACCGACGAGTCGATCACCGCAACCTCGCCTCACGAGCTCGCGCTCGCCGCCGCCATCAGGCGCTATGAGGAGCGGCTGGCCAAGGATCCCGCCTCGCTGGGCTTTGCCGTGCTCGCCGACCTCTACCGCAAGGCCGGACGCCTCGACGACGCCATCGCTGTGTCCCGAGACGGGCTCATCCGGCACCCCCACTACGGCACGGCGCGGCTCATCCTCGCCAAGGCGCTGGTGAGCCGGCAGGACTTCGCCGGTGCGCTCGCCGAGACGGAAGCCGTTCTCCGCGTGAACCCGAAGGACGTACAATGTCATCGGCTCGCGGCTGAGGTTCACCGCCGGCTCGGACGCCTCGACGAGGCGGTCGGTCACCTCGAGCAGGCAGCGAACCTCGATCCCGCCGATCGAGACTCGCATGCGTTGCTCGGCCTGTTGCGAGCCGGCGCCCCGGTCAGTGACTCGGGCGTAGCGCGGCTCCTGGCGGACGATACGTTCGTCACCGCGGCTTTCGGCACGTTGTGCCTGGAGCAGGGGTTGGCCGACGAGGCGACGATCGTGTTCACACGGCTGTTGCGAAAGGATCCCGACACCGCCGGGGCGCGCGAGCGGCTCGAAGCCGCCGTGCGTGCTCGCTCGCGACGGAAAGGCTGAGAGCGTCCCATGCAGGTCTCGACCGCGGACTTCAAGAAGGGTTTGCGCATCGTCTTCGACGGGCAGCCGTACGCGATCGTCGATTTTCAGCACGTCAAGCCGGGCAAGGGCGGCGCATTCGTCCGCACCAAGCTCAAGCACATGCGGCTGGGCAAGGTCATCGACAACACGTTCCGGTCCGGTGAAAAGGTCGAGCTCGTCGAGTACGACGAAAAGCACATGCAGTTTCTCTACAAGGACGACCGCTACCACTTCATGGACATGGAGACCTACGAGCAGGTCTCGATGTCCGCGAATGAGGTCGGCGACGCGCGCGAATACCTGAAGGAGAACACCGAGGTGGATGTCCTCTATATCGATGGCGCGCCGACCACGGTGGAGCTGCCGAACTTCGTGGAGCTGGCGGTCGCACGCACGGATCCGGGCGTTCGCGGGGACACCGCGCAGGGCGGGACCAAGCCGGCCACGCTCGAGACCGGCGCCGTGGTCCAGGTGCCCCTCTTCCTGAACGAGGGCGACGTCGTGAAGGTGGACACCCGCACCGGCGAGTATCTCGGCCGCGTGGCGGCGGCAGGCTGATGCCGCCGCGGGGCGCCGCGCCAGCGTCCGCGCCGGGTGACGACGATCGGCTCATCGAGCTGACGCGGCGTCTGGCCGCCGTGGCCGCCGAGCTGGGTCTGGCAGAGATCGAGGTCGAGTCGGCGGGGACACGCCTGCGCGTGCAGCGCGCAGGCGCCCCGGCGGCGCCTGTCGTGCACGCCGTGCCGACGTCGGCCGCCAGCGTGCCGTCGACCTCGGTCGAGCCGGCGGTGGTCGCCGATGTCGCCGCACCGGCCGGGATCACAGTCGAGGCGCCGATGGTCGGCACCTTCTACCGGGCATCGTCTCCCACCGCCGATCCGTTCGTCCGCGAGGGCGACGTCGTGAAACAGGGCCAGATCCTCTGCATCATCGAGGCGATGAAGCTGATGAACGAGATCGAGTCCAAGGCGGCGGGGCGGATCGTGAAGGTTCTCGTCGACAATGGTCAACCCGTGGAATACGGGCAGCCGCTCTTCGTGCTCGAGCCGGTCCGCTGAGCGTCCGCCCGGTGGGGCCGTCCTGAGGTGTTCCACAAGGTCCTGATCGCGAACCGGGGCGAGATCGCGCTGCGCATCATGCGGACGTGCCGCGAGATGGGCATCCGCACGGTCATCGCGCACTCCACGGCCGACGCGCAGTCGTTGCCGGTGCGGCTGGCGGACGAGACCATCTGCATCGGTCCAGACGCGGCGCGGGCGAGCTACCTCAACATGCCGGCCGTCATCTCGGCGGCGGTCGTCACCGACAGCGAGGCGATCCACCCCGGCTACGGATTCCTCTCCGAGAACCCGACGTTCGCCGACATCTGCCGCGCCTCTGGCCTCACCTTCATCGGCCCGAGCCCCGAGGCGATCCGCCTGATGGGCGACAAGGCCCAGGCGCGGGTGATCGCCAAGCAGGCCGGGGTGCCCGTCGTTCCCGGCAGCGA
>JBKOZH010000242.1:0-14614 GCA_046725765.1 Candidatus Methylomirabilota bacterium
GATCTCGGGCTGGCCGAGCTCGGCGCGCGCGCCCGCAACCCGCCACGCGCAGGCCATCTGCAGCTCGTTGCCGCCGCCGAGCGCGTAGCCGTCGACGGCGGAGACCACCGGCGCCTTCATCGCGCCGATGCGAGCGAACAGGCGCTGCGCCCGTGACGCCAGCGCCGTGACGTCCTCTGCGCGCGCGAACGCGCGCAGCTGGCGAATGTCCGCGCCGGCGACGAACATCGAGCCGGCGCCCGTCAGCACGACGGCGCGCAGCGAGCGTTCGCTCTCGAGCGCGTCGAGCACGCGCTCGAGCTCGTCGAAGACCTCGGCGCCGAGCGCGTTCGCCGGCGGCGAATCCAGCGTGACGAGAGCCACCAGCTCGGGCGCACCGCGTCGCACGACATCCACACGCGCGCGCGCCGTCTTGCCATCCACGAAACGTGAGCCCCACGCCTCGTACACCTGTCGCGCGGTGCGCGCCGTGTCGAGCGCGGCGGTCGCGCCAACCCGCACGGTCATCGTCCCCGTGTGGCGGTTCTCGTAGAGCGCCTGATTGGCCTCGGCCAGCGCGTCCCACGCGTGCACGGCCGGCCGGTGGACGTTCAGCGCGCCCGCGTCGATCAGCCGCACGCACGTCTCGGCCTGGTGCGCGTTCGACAGATGGCTGCCGAGGATCGCGAACGACGGAAACAGCACGCGCTTTTCGTGCATCCACACGTTCGGCGCGTAGAACGACAGGCGGCGGCCCTCCGTCGCCTCCAGATAGACCACGGCGCCGGTGAACGGCCGCGCCAGGAACGTGCTGGTGCCGAGTGTGTCCTGTCCCGCGCGCTCAACGACGACGTCGGGATAGCCGCGCGGATTGTCGGGCGTGGCGAGCAGCCGGCCGATCGCCTGGCCAAACGGCTTGAGGGTCGCGTCCTGGTAGCGGCGGTAGCCGTCGGGATCGGCGTCGTAATCCGGCATCGCGTCCGGCCACACGAAGCCGCGAGCCCGGCCGAGCGTCTCAAGGCTCACCGTGCCGGCGAGCCCGCCGATGCGCTTGAGGTGTGCGGCCTGCGCGTCCGTCCGCGTCACGGCGACCACGCGGGCGCCGAGCGCCAGCGCGGTCTCGATCGCATCTTCAGCGAGCCGATCGGCGGGCTCAGCGCTCGGGCCCGATGGCGTCAGGCCGTGGTAGACGAGCACGCCTTGCTGCGGCCGCAGATCCACGCGGCCGAACATCTCGGCGGCCGACGCTTCGCCAGGCTTGCCGAGCAGCGTCAGGGTGTAGCCGCTGGTCGCCCCATAGAAGACGATCCGGCCGCCCGGGCCGAGCAGATCCACCATGCGCGCGAAGAGGTCGCGACCGACCGAGGACACGACGACGTCGATGGCGTGGCCGTCGTTGGCGGCGCGCACGCGCTCGGCGAACGCGCGACCCGCGTCGACCCAGCGCGCGCGTGCCGCGTTCTCGAGCGGCACCGGCGTGAAGATCCCGGCAAAGGCCGGATCGGTGCGATCGACGGCCGCGCGCGCCCCGCGCTCGGCGATGAGCCGCGCCTTGGCCGCGCTGGAGACGAGTCCCGTCACGCAGGCGCCGCGCAGCACCGCACACGTGACGGCGTAGAGTCCCGTGCCGCCGGCGGCGCCCTCGACGAACACGCGCTCGCCGCGGCGCACGCGGGCCACGTCGTAGAGCGCCTTGTAGACGGTCTCGAGGTCGAGCATGTACGACGAGCCCTCGGCGAGCGTGAGACGCTCGGCGTGCGCGAGCCACTGCGGCGCCTGACCACGCACGAACTGCGCGAACGAGCCGTCCGGCGTCTCATAGCCCTGGATCTTGAACTCCGCGTGCATCGGATCCTCGCCCGCGCGCGGCGACAGCAAGTTCGATACCCCGGGGTAGAGCACGCGGAGCTCGCCCACCTTCAGGCGGCCCTCGCGCGCAACCTCGGCGCCGACGGCGGCGATCAGCACGACGGCGCCGCTGCCCGGCACGTGCAGGTCGCGGTCGTGCAGGTCGAAGACCGAGATCGGCACGCCGCGCGCGGCGAAGACGGTGTTGTACGTGAGCCCCGCGTAGAGCACGTAGCCGAGCGCCTCATTGTGACCGAGCGCGGGCAGCGGCTGCGTCACCGCGCGCAGCGCGACGCTGGGGTCGCCGTGGGCGGGACGGCCCTGGGCGTCCTTGACGACCGCCCATACGTGCTGTCGCGCGGGCAGCGCGTCGAGCCCCGGGCGAAACGGCCCGCCGATCGGGAGTTCGGAGTCGGTCACGCGAGGTCCTTCTTACGACGGTCGGGCACAGAACCGCCGAGCTCATGTCTCACCAGCGCCGCGCCCGCGCCGAGCGCGCGCAGCTTGCCGCGCGCCACCTCGCGCGGCAGCGGCACCATCCCACAGTTGGTGCACGGCAGCAGGCGCGCAGGCTCGACGTGGCGCATCACCGCGCGGATCCGTGTCGCGACCTGCTCCGCCGTCTCGATCTCATGGGTCGCCACATCGATCACGCCCGCCATGATGTCTTTGCCGCGCAGGAGCTCGAGCAGCTCGAGCGGCACGCGCGAGTTGGCGCACTCGAGCGAGACCTGGTCGATGCGGCTCTTGGCAAGCAGCGGGAACGTGCGCTCGTACTGCCGCCACTCCGCGCCGAGCGTCTTCTTCCAGTCGACGTTGGCCTGGATGCCGTAGCCGTAACAGATGTGCACCGCGGTCGTGCACCTGACACCGTCGACGGCGCGGTGGAGCGCCTCGATGCCCCACGCCGCGACGTCGTCCATGTAGACGTTGAACGCGGGCTCGTCGAGCTGCAGCACGTCGAGGCCCGCCGCCGCCAGCTCGCGCGCCTCCTCGTTGATGACTGCCGCGAACGCCATCGCGAGCCGTGCGCGGTCGCGGTAGTGCTCGTCGGCGAGCGTGTCGACGATCGTCATCGGGCCCGGAATCGTGAATTTCAGCCGCCGCGCGGTATGCGCGCGCGCCCACCGGACGTCGTCGAGGTGCACGGGGGCGCGGCGTGCGATCGGCCCGGTGACCGTCGGCACCTCGGCCTTGTAGCGATCGGCGCGGATGCCGATCGTGACACGCTTCGCGAAGTCGATGCCCTCCAGGCGCTCGACGAACCCGTGGACGAAGTGCTGGCGCGACTGCTCGCCGTCGGTGACGACGTCGATGCCCGCGCTCTCCTGGTCCTTCAGCGCGATGAGCACCGCGTCGCGCTGCGCCTCCGTGAGCGCGGCGGGCGCGACCCGCCATGGCGCCCAGAGCTTCTCGGGCTCGGCGAGCCACGAGGGTTTCGGCAGACTGCCGGCGATGGTGGTGGCGAGCATTGGCTCAGGCGATCTGGACGATGCCGGGCTCGAGCGGCTTGAAGCGCGCCGCGACCTCCGGATCGTGGCCGGTGACGACGCGCGCCGGATCGCCGGCGAGCGCGTTGATCGTGTCGAAGCCGGCGAGCATCTCCGGCAGGCTCGTGATGATCTGCGTCGGCTGGTAGCGCTCGACGTTGCGGTAGAAGTGCGCCGCGTCCGACGTCAGCACGATGCGGCCGCGCGCCGTCTCCACGGAGACGATCTGCAGCCCCGCGGTATGACCGCCTACGCGATGCACGCGCAGCCCCGGCAGGACCTCGCGCTCACCTTCGATGATCTTGATGCGGCCCTCGTAGTTGAGCGGCACGAGGTTCGTCAGCGCGCCGACGTTCTGCGACTGGCTGAACGCGTCGTACCGTGCGTAGGGGCCCGTCCAGAACGCGACCTCGTCCTTCTGGATCCAGAACTCTGAGGCAGGAAACAGGCGATGGCCCGCCCAGTGGTCGTAGTGCAGATGTGAGATGAGCGCGACCGGAATGTCGGCAACCTTCACGCCCATGCGCTCCACCATCGTCGACGGGCGGATGTAGTTGCGGATGCCACGGCGCTCGACGTCGTCCTCCTGAAATCCCGTGTCGACCAGCACCGGATGCGGGCCGCCGAGGATCAGCCACACGAAGTAGTGCAGCGTGATTTTGTCGTGCGAGTGCTCGCGGTAGAAGAACTGGCAGGCGGTGGTGTCGCGTTCAGCGTACTTGAGCGCGTAGATCTGGTACATGGCGTTCCTTCCTTATATATGGCGGAGCAGCAGCAGCCGGGCGGTTCCCCTGACGCCTTCCCACACGAGGTGCCGCGCGCGCCGGCCATAGGCGCGGGCGAGTGGCCCCGGTCCCGTCACACCGTACTCCATCGTCATAAAGGCTGGCGAGGGGAAGAGGAGCGTCGCCGCATAGCGCACGCGACGGCGGATGCCGCCGAGCGCGAACAGCAGCGCGAGGCTCTCACGGCCGTCGACGTCGGCGCCTTCGACGAGCAGCCGATCCAGCGCCGCCGGATTCGCCACGCCCAGCGCCTCGCCCAGGTCCGGCGGCAGCGGCGTCGCCAGCAGCGAGGCCACGCGCCGCAGCGCGGCGGCCACCTGCCCGCCGACGCCCGCGCCGCGCGCGAGCGTGACGAGCTCGTCCCAATCGATCGCGTCCGTCTCGCGCCGCACGAGCCGGTCGATGTCCGCGAGCCACAGCAGCGGGACGTCGGGCGCCTTGTGCACGACGTGCAGACACAGATTCAGCAGGAGCGCTTCGGGCGCGAGAAGCAGGGCGGGTTCGCCGACCACGCGGCCAGACCGGCAGCGCGCCCACACGCGCGCCATGTCGAGCGCGTCGGCGAACGGCGGGTACGCCAGCGTCCAGTGCGGCTCGACCACGACGCCGCCGTGCGCGTCGCGCGCGAGCTCCAGCGTATAGGAGAACTCGCGCGCGAAGCCGCGGCGGCGGTCGACGCCGCGGTATCCGAGCGCGTGCAGCGTCGCCTCGACCGCGTCGAGATCCGCGCGCCGCACGAGCAGGTCGATGTCGCCCGCGGGTCGCGCACACGCGTCGTCCCAGACGCGCTCGGCGAGCGCGGCGCCGCGCAGCGGCGCACAGGCGATGCCGTTTACCGCCAACGCGCGCAGGATGGCGGCCAGCTCCGACGCCAGCGCCAGCGCGCGCGCGGTGATGCCAACGCAGGCGGCACGCACGCCGTCGCGCACCTCCGGGACGGCCGCCGCCGCTGTCCTCGCAAGCCGGCGCTGGAGCCAAGGCTCCAGGCCCTCGGCGCGCGCGGCCGCCGCCGCCCGACGCCAGTCGTCGGCGTCGGCGGTCGTCGCGTGGTCGCCGCGCAACATGGAGAGCAGCAGCGGATCGGGCGCGGGTCTCACGCCGACAGGTCCGCCTCGATGGCGGCGCGGACGGCCGCGAGCCGGCCGAGCCCTCGCGGATACTCGAGCGTCTTCACCGGCACGGTGGCCGCGACGCGTGCGGCGAGGTCGAACTGCCGCGTGAGCCGCGCACCGTCCAGCACGCACGCGTTGAACGTGCCGCGCGTGAGCTCCACGAAGGCGCGCCGTCGCGACAGCGTGCGAATCGTAATGGCGCTGCCCGGGCGGAGCGGACGCAGCACGTAGAGCGCGCGCAGCGGCGCGGCCTCACGCGCCGCGCGGGCACCGAGCGGGAACACGAGCTTGCTGCCGCGGCCGTTCATCGGCGTACCGTGCACCGCGCCGAGCAGGCGCCGCGCGGGATCGGCAAAGAGCTTCAACCGCGGCGGCCCTGCGGCCGCGCTGAATCCGCCGCCGTCGGCGCGCAGCACCAGCAAGTCGTCGGTCAGCAGCGCGTGGCCGGCGCGCACGAAGGCGGCCGCGAGCGTCGATTTGCCGCGTCCGCAGTCCCCCAGGAAGCCGACGGCGCCCTGACCAAGCATGACCGCTGTCGCGTGCAACGGCTCGAGCCCGCGCGCGATCAGCGCGAACGACAGCACGTGACCGAGCAGATAGGTCTCGAATGCCCGCGGCATGCGTGATGTCCCACTCAGCCGCCGCGCCGTGATGCGCGTGCCGTCGATGGCCACGACGAACTCGAACAGGCCGGCCCACCGCAGATAGCGCCCGCCGTGGGCGGGCGTACGGTCTTCGAACCACCGTGTGGGATCCACGGGCGGCACGAGCGTGCGCCGAACCGTCGCCATCTCCGCCGCGCTGCCGCGGACAATCTCCACATCGGCGCGTCCTCCGGTGCCAGCGCACGCGCGCGGCAGAGGCAGCGCGCTGCGCAGACGAAGACCGTAGAACTCCGCGGTCGGCATCCTATCCACCTCCGCCGAGCTTGGTCTTGACGCCGCCGGGCTCGGCTTTGTTACGCCGGTCGCCCTGGGTGAGGCGCCGCAGGTCACCGAACTTCGTCAGCCGCGGAGGCCGATATGGCTTGCGCCGCGGGCGTGGCGGCTTCGTCATCGCGTCGCTCCTTTCAGGAAGCGCTCGAGCCAGCGGTCGAGCGTGATGAAGAACCAGACCTCCCAGCGCAAATCGCCGGCACCGCGGCTGTAACGGCCGATGAGCCGCTCCGCGGCGGCGCGATCCACGTAGCGTTCGAGGAGGCCGGATCGACTCGGCAGGCCAGTGTTCGCGGACGCGCGCGTGAGCGCGCGGTCGAACGGCGTGGTCCAGTCGCCCTTGCCGCGACGAGTGAGCGCAGCCGACGGCAGCACGTCCTGCGCGACGCCACGCAGGAGGCGCTTGCGCTCGCCCTGAGCCATTCGCCGCGACCACGGGATCGCGAGGACCAGCTCGACCAGCCGGCTGTCGAGCAGCGGGTAGCGCATCTCGAGCCCGGCGCGCGCGGCGCGTCGCTCCTCGGCCTCGAGCTTGAGCCCGAAATACGGGCTCGACAGCGACAGCCACGTGTCCCACTGCGCGTACGACCGCCACGGCACGGCATGCCGCGGCGTTCGCACACGGCGCCGCAGGCCGACCCGCTCAGCGGTCGCTCGCTCGATCCACGCCGGAGGAACCCCGCGCAGCAGCCGCTTGCCCCAGTACTTGACGGCCGCCGGCGCCAGCATCGCGATCGCGTCTATGCCGACCTCGCGCGCCCACGCGCCATACCACCCGGCGAACTCGCGCACGTCGCGCACGAATCGCAGCGGATGGCCGGCGCGGAGCAGGTCGGCGAACGCGCCGTGCGCATCGAGCAGCTGATCACCGCCCTCGCCCGACAGCACGACGCGACAGCCCGCCTCCGCCATCGCGTCGAGACCGGCGGCCATCGTGTGATGGCTGGGGTCCACGATCGGCCCCTCGACGGCGTCGACTTCCGCGTCGAGACCGTCGAGCAGGTCGGCATCGATGCGCCGAACCGCGTGGCCTTTCAAGCCGGTGGCTCGCGTCACCGCCCGGGCCGGCTCGCGCTCGTCGCCCGCGGGATCGTCGCTGAAGAGCGTGAACGTCTCGAGCGGCGGCGAGCCCTCGCCGCGCTCGTCGAAGATTCTCGCCGCGGTGCCCACGATGGCCGAGGAGTCGAGCCCGCCCGACAGCAGCGCGGCCACGGGCCAGTCGCTTCGCAGGCGCGCAGCCACGGCGTCGCGGAACACCGCGCGAAAGCGCTCGACCAGCTCGGGCTCGGAGTCGTCCTCGAGCGTGCGCGTGGGATCGGGAGCCCAATAGCGAACGCGGCGCACGCCGTCGCGATCGACGAGCAGCGCGTGCCCGGGAGCCAGCCGGTGCACGCCGGCGACGAAGCTGCGTTCCTCGTCGCCCGGCCGAAACTCGCGAAGGAGGAACGCCAGCACCATCCCGTCGTCGGGCCCGACCCGCGGCAGCGCGGCGAGCAGCGGGGAGAGCTCGGAGGCAAATCGGAACGTGCCGTCACGCCAGACGTAGTGAAACGGCTTCAGACCGAGGCGATCGCGCGCGCACAGCAGGCGCGCGCGGCGCGCGTCCCAAAGCGCAAACGCGAAGTCGCCGAGCAGTCGTGACGGCAGCGCCTCGCCCCACCGGGCGTACGCGCGCAGCACGACCGCCTCGTCGCTCTCGTCGGACAGGGCGCCCAGCTCGGCACGGTTGTCGAGGCGCCCGTCCCAGACGAGCCGCAGCACTCCCGAGTCGTCGGCGACGGGATGCGCGATGGCCGTCGAGTCGCGCGTGGTCGCGAGCAGCCGATGCGCGAGCCCGATCGGGCCGTCGGTCCACTCGCCCGCCGCGTCGCGACCGCGGTGGGCCAGCGCCGCCGCCATCGCGGCAAGCTCGGCGGGCTCGACGCCGCCGCCGCGCGTGTCAAGGATGCCGGCGATCCCGCTCATGCGAATGTCGCCCGCAGCCAGTGCTCGAGCAGCACGAACGAGGTGAGGCGCGCGCCGTAGCGGCCGCCGTCCGTCCGATGGGCGTCACGCATGCGCGCGACCGCCGCGCGATCCACGTAGTCGAAGACCCGGGCGTCGCCGCGGAACAGCAGACGCTCGACGTGCTCGGTCTCGTTGCGCAGCGCCGGCGCGCCGGCGAGCGACGGCACATATTCCGCCGAGGATTCCCGCGCGCGCAATGGCAAACGACCGCCCAGCGCGCGCTGGATGAGTTGCTTGCGATAGCCGTGGCGTACGACCACCTCGGGGGGAATGGCCAGCACACACTCGACGACGCGGCGATCGAGGTAGGGATGCCGCGGCTCGACGCCGAGGCGCGCCGCCTCCGCATCGAGCTTCTCCAGCGCGAACGCGAGCGTCGGCGCGGTCAGTGCTCGCCAGACCGCCGCCGCCATCGCGGTTTCGAACCGCACGCCGGACTCCTGCGGCGGCCGTCGCAAGCGCGCGACACGCGGCAGCAGCCACGCGGGGTTGTCGCGGCGGGCGATGGTGCGCCCAAGGCGCCGCACGCTGGGCGACAGCGCCGACCACAACGCCTCGACAGTCGCGCGAGCGCCGACGCCGCCATAGGCGCCCGCAAGCGCACTCGCCTCGCGCCAGGCGCTCACGACGCGTCCTGAGCGCAGCCGGCCGGCGAGCGCCCCACGCTCGCCGGCGCTCGAGAGCTGATCGCCGCCGATGCCGGTGAGGAGGACGCGAAACTCCGCGGCGACACCGGGATCGAGCAGCGCCGGCAACA
This sequence comes from Candidatus Methylomirabilota bacterium, assembly GCA_046725765.1. Taxonomy (GTDB): domain Bacteria; phylum Methylomirabilota; class Methylomirabilia; order Rokubacteriales; family CSP1-6; genus AR12. The sequence goes on from JBKOZH010000242.1 coordinate 8,914, forward strand.
CGGGGTGCCCCTCGTCGTTCGGCGGCTCGGTCGAGGCGAGCAGCATGTCGAGCAGCGGCAGGCCGGTCCGCGTGCGCGGCGGCGCGATCGCGCCGGCGTCGCGCAGCGCGGAAATGGCACCCCAGTCCTCGCGCAGAAAGCCATCGTGCAAATACGTGAGCGTCGCGAGCGGGCCGCGCAGCGAGCCCGCGACGCCCGCGACCAGCGTCGAGTCGATGCCGCCGCTCAGCAGCACACCCGCCGCCGGCGCATCGGCGAGGCGATCGGCGACGGCCGCGCGAAAGCTCGCGGCAAGCTCGCCGGCGTGGTCGTCGTCGCGGTCGCGTCGAGTCCTCCCCGCCGGCGTCCAGAAGCGTGACAGCGAGAGGCCGCGCGGCCCCACGCTCAGCACGTGACCCGCCGGAACGCGACGAACGCCCTCGAAGAACGTGGCCCCCGGATCCCGAAAGTCCATGAGCAGGTAGTCGGCCAGCGTCGCCGCGTCGGGGCGCCGGGGCACCGATGAATCCGCGAAGAGCGCGCCAACCTCCGAGGCGAACAGCAGCCGCCGACCGTCCCAGTGGTAGTAGAGCGGCTTCACCCCGAACGCGTCGCGCGCGGCGACGAGGGTGCGCGCGGGCGCGTCCCAGCACGCGACGGCGAACTCGCCGAGGGCGTCGTCGACGAATGCGGCTCCGCGCCGTCGGAAGCGCTCGAGCGGCTCGTCGAGGCGCCCGTCGGCGACGAGCGCGCGGCTGTCCGCGTCGAGGAGCGGCGGCTTGTCCTCCGCCGACGCCGACGCAAGGCGGCGGTGAGCCAGCCCGACGGGTCCCGCGACCCAGCACACTTCGCCGTCCGGCCCGCGATGCGCGAGTGCCTGCGCCATGCGCGCGACGAGAGCCGCGTCGGCAGGCCGAGCGTCGGCGTGGACGACGCCGGCGATGCCGCTCACGCGCGCTCGCCGCCGGACACGGGAGCCGCCACGGCGACGCCGAGAATCGGGGCCCAGCCGTCGGCCTCGCACGCGTCGAGAAGCGGCACGCCGCGATACTCGAGCCAGGCGTGCGCGGTGAGCTCGCCGGCATGCCGCGCGACGCCGATGCGCAGCGTGGCCGCCGTCCCTTGCCGCGCCAGCAGCCAGGCCGTCACGATGGCGATGGGCAAGCAGCCGGCCTTGGGCGGCCGGCGCGCCGCGATCTCGACGAGTCGCGCGATGCGATCGAGTGGCAACGGTCGTCGCGCGCGTCTGCGCGGCGTCATGAGACAGCGGTCGACCGGCACGACCCACAGAGCCACGCGGGCCACGAGCAGCGCCACCCAGGCCAGCGCGAGCAGGCGCCGTTCGCGCGACGGCAGCCGCCACCAGCTAGCGAGGCGGCGCATCCGCGAGATCGACGAGCTCGTTGTCCGCGAGCGTCGCGACGAACTGCGCGACATCGGCTTCGCAGGTGTCGGCGTCCACCTCGTATTCCGCGGTCAAGGCGCCGACGATGTCGCCGAGCGAGCGCTCGTCGGCGATGAGTCCCCAGATCCGCGTGCCGACACGATCGAGACCGAAGTAGACGCCCGTTCGGAGGTTCAGCAGGACGAGCTCGCCGTCCAGATCGCGAAAGACGACGTCTTTGCGAATGCGGACAGAGCCGCCCTGCCCCGGCATGCGGGCAGCCTAGCACGGTCCGTCGGCGGCCGTCGCCGAGCGCCGCGCGAGGGATTCCCGTCACGCTTCGGCCAGAGTTCATCGTATGATCGGAGCGCGTGAGCGAAGCCAATCGTTGGCCTGAGACCCGCGCCCAGTACGGGGCCGTCGCCAGCCCTCACGCCGCTGCCTCCGACGCCGGCCTCGCGATCCTCAAAGCCGGCGGCAACGCCCTCGACGCGGCCATCGCCGCCGTCGCCACGCTCGCGGTCGTCTACCCGCACATGAACGGCGTCGGCGGCGACAACGTCTGGCTCGTGTACGACGCGCGTCGTGGGCGCCTGCTCGCGTTAAATGCGACCGGCCGCGCGGCGCGCGCGGCGAGCCTCGAGGCCTATCGCACGCGCTTCGGCGCCGCGATTCCCACGCGCGGGGGCGCCGCCGCCCTCACCGTGCCGGGCGCCGTCTCAGGCTGGTGGCACGCCCACCGCGAAAGCCGCGAGGCAATGAAGTCCGCGATCGCGTGGCCCGCGCTGCTCGAGCCGGCCATCGCGCACGCCCGCGACGGCATCGACGTGTCCGCGGGTCAGCGGCGCGTGACCGCCGCGACGCCGGCGCTCTTCGACGGCCGCGCCGACGACGACGTGCGCCGCACGCTGTGGCCGCTCTACCACCCTGAGCGGCTGGCCGGCGGCCGCCTCACGCAGCCCGCGCTGGCCGCTACCCTTGGCGCGATCGCGCACGGCGGCGCCGAGGAGTTCTACCGCGGAGCGCTGGCGCAGCGGATCGCCGCGGGCGCCGCCGTCGTCGGCAGCCCGCTCACGGTCGACGACTTCGCCAAGCACGAGGCCAACTGGACGGAGCCGCTCCGCGTGCCCTACCGCGGCGGCGAGGCGGTGAGCTTTCCGCCGCCCGCGCAGGGCTTCGCGGCGCTGGCGATCCTTGGGCTGCTCGAAGGCTTCGACCTCGCGTCGGTGGACGACGCCGACCTCGTGCACCTCACCGCCGAGGCGACGAAGATCGCCTTCGAGGATCGCGACCGCTGGCTCGCCGATCCCGACGCCGTCGACGTGCCCGTCGCGCAGGCGCTCGATCGCGAGCGGCTGGTGGCGCGTCGCCGGCTCATCTCGCGGCGCGCCGCGCGGCCCGCGGACGGCGCAGCGACTTCCGGCGATACCGTCGCGGTGGTCACCGCCGACGGCGCGGGCAACGCGGTGTCGGTGATCCAGAGCCTCTATCACGAGTTCGGCGCCGGCGTCGTTGCGGGCGACACGGGCGTGCTGCTGCAGAATCGCGGCGCGTTCTTCTCGCTCGACCCCGCGCATCCCAATCGCCTCGCACCCGGCAAGCGCACGGCCACCACGCTGATTCCGTCGATGTACCTCGCGGGCGGCCGGCCGCGCTTCGTCTACGGAACGATGGGCGGCGAGGGGCAGCCGCAGACGCAGGCGGCCCTCGTCGCGCGCATGGTCGATCGCGGGCTCGGCCCGCAGGCCGCGGTGGAGGCGCCGCGCTGGCTGCTCGGACGCACGTGGGGCGAGCCGACGACGGCCTTGAGGCTCGAGTCGCGCTTCGACGAGACGGTGGCCGCGAGCCTCCGCGAGCGCGGCCACCAGGTGCAGGTCGTGGAGGGCTGGAGCGATCTCATGGGCCACGCGCAGGCGATCGCGCTCGACGGCGACGGCCTGCGTGCCGGCTCTGACCCCCGCGCCGACGGCGCGGCGAAAGGCTGGTGACTATGTCCGCGTGGCGGTGGGGTGTGTTCAAGGTCTCGTACTACGTCGGCCGCGGCCTGATCCGTACCGCGAGGCTGCTCGCGTACGCGACCGCGGGCGTGCTGACGCGCAAGGAGCTCGGGCGCGCCGCGGCGGGCCGCTGGAGCGACTTCGGGATCGACGAGACCTACGTCATGTCCGGACTGTTCACTTGGGAGGAAAACTTCTACTTCCGCTTCCTCAAGCCCGACGACCACGTGCTCATCGTCGGCTCTGGCTCGGGTCGCGACCTCATCGGGCTGCGCCGCGCGGGCTATCGCGTCGACGGCCTCGAGCCGTCCGCCACCGCGGTCGCGCTGGCGCGCACGATGTGCGCGAAGGCCGGTGTGTCGGCGGACTTCCACGTCGGCTGGATCGAAACGACGGAGATCACGGAGAAGTACGACGTGTTCATCTTCTCCTGGTACTGCTACAGCTATATCTGCGACCGTCAGACGCGCATCGGCGCGCTGCGCGCGGCGGCGCGACACCTGGCTCCCGGCGGTCGCATCATTCTGAGCTATACGGTCACCGAGCCCGTGACGCGCTATCTGCCGCGCGCGGCCGCCGAGCGTGTCGGCCGGCTCACCGGCGCGGATTGGAGCCCGCTGCCGACCGACGTGATCATGTTCGAGCACGGCGGCCTGCACTTCGAGCATCAGTTCCTACCGGGCGAGATCGAGCACGAGGTCACGGAGGCCGGCCTGCGCATCGCCGCGCATCAGGTCGGCGACGACGGCTTGATCATGCTCATGGTGGACTGACGAGCTCCTCGAAGACGGCAAACGCGGAGCGGCGCGTGTCCTCGAGCGCGCGCCGCACGTCGGCCTCGCCGCGACCCGCGCCCTGGCGCAGGAGCGCCTCGAAGAAGGCCGAGTAGAACGCGTCGGGATAGACGAGCACGCTGAAGCGCGCCGCCACCGCGCCGCCTTCGAGCGCGCGCGCGTAGCCGAGCTCGGCGCGCTCGCCGGGCGCCAGTCGGGTGTCTGACACCTCGCGCGCGAGGTCCAGCGTCACCTCGCGTCCGATGCGCCGCTCGATGCGGGTGCCCACCACGACGCGTCCGGCCGCATCGACCAGCTCGGCGCGCAGGATCACCAGCGGCGTGACGTAGGTCGGGAAGCGATGGCCGACGCCGCTGTTCTCGACGGAGAGCCGCGCGGCCACCTGTCCCGCCACACGCGGCGCGTCCTCGACCAGCGTGATCGTGAGGCCGTTCTTGACCATGTCGCGATCGTGAATGCCGCGCCAGAGATGGCGGCGATCGGGCATGTGGCAGTCCTGACACTGCACGCCGGCGGCGGCGTAGCGGCTCGCCTTCCACTCCGCGTACGTGTCCTCGAGCGGCTTGCCGTTGAGCGCATAGCCGTCGGGGCCGAACTGATGACAGCCTCGGCAGAACTCCGACGCGAGGTACGCGGGTGTGCGCGTGACGCCGCCGTGCGGGAGCGTCTCTCGCGGTGCGGCGCTGGCCAGCGAGCCATCCCGGCGCGGCGGGCCGAAGCGCTCGTGACCGCGCACGTGGCACGCCGCGCACGGGATGCCGCGCGCGCGCAGCGTCGGGTCGAACGCGGGGTTCGCGGCGAGCGTGCCCGGCACGAGCGGCGCCTGCTCGGCGAGCGGTGCGTGACAGTGATGGCACGCGAGCGCTGTCGCCGGCTCGCGCTCGAGCATCTCGATCAGCTGTCCCGCGACGCCGGGGCCCATCGCCGCCGCGTGCGTGCTCGTGCGCCAGTCCGCGAGCTGCGCGGGATGGCAGGTGCCGCACGCCTCCGGCGTCAGCGAGGCCTCGAGCGGCGTGAAGCGCGCCGGTGCTGAGCCCTGGGCGGACAGCGGCTGGCGCCAGTGACGCGCGACGAACGCCTCGATGGATCCCAAGCGCGCGCCGCTGGCGCCTGCCGCGCAGCCGGCAACGAGCAACAGGCACGCCGTCCACCACCGCCATCGCATGGCGTGCATCATAGGCTCGCGGCCCGGCCCGGTAGAATTCCCGCGTGCGAATCTGCACGATCGGCTGGCGGGCGGAGACCGCGCTCCGCGAGAGCGGCGGCGAGGCGCGGGTGCTCGCCGTGCTCTCGACGTCGGTGTACGTCGACGTCGCCGGCGCGGTGCTCTGGCTTGGCGCGGCGGACACGACGCCGCACGCGCGCGCCATTGGCCTTGCCGCAATCGACATGTTGACGCGCTCGAACGTTGGTGACGTCCTCTGCGTGCCCGCGGTCTCTGGCGTCCGCGCGTGGCGGCCGGCCAACGGCCCGACGACGCCCGACACCGCCGCGACTCTGCGCCGCGCTGCCGCACGACTCGCCGCGCGGGTCGCGCTGCTCGGCGC
>JBKOZH010000288.1:0-14977 GCA_046725765.1 Candidatus Methylomirabilota bacterium
CCTGCTCGGCGCGTACTCGCTGATGCGGCTGAGCTTCGAGCAGTATCCGTTCCTCGCGCCGCCGACGATCCGCGTCACCGCGAACTATCCCGGCGCCTCCGCGGTGGCCGTGGAGCAGTCGGTCGCCACGCCGATCGAGCAAGAGGTCAACGGCGTCGACCGGATGATCTACATGAAGTCGTCGAACACCAGCGACGGCCGCATGCTGCTCGACGTGAACTTCGAGGTCGGCGTCGACCAGGACACCGCCAACGTGCTCACGCAGAACCGCGTGTCCTCGGCGCAGGCGCGCCTGCCGCAGGAGGTCGTCGCCCAGGGCGTCACGGTGAAGAAGCAGAGCCCCAGCATCCTCATGCTGATCTCGCTTTTCTCGCCGGGCGAGAGCTACGACGCCAATTTTCTGATCAACTACGCCTCGATCAACGTGCGCGACCAGATCTTGCGCATTCCCGGTGTCGCGCAGGTCGACCTCTTCGGCGGCACCGACTATGGCCTGCGCGTCTGGCTGCGCCCTGACAAGCTCGCCAAGCTGGGGCTGACGCCGTCCGACGTGGTCTCGTCGATCAAGGAGCAGAACCTCCAGGCGCCGGCCGGACGCATCGGCGCGGCCCCCACGCCCGCCGACCAGCAATTCACGTTCACGGTGAGTGCCCCCGGTCGGCTGGTGACCACCGAAGAATTCGAAAACATCATCATTCGTGAGGCGGCGACCGGCGCGCCCGTGCGCATCCGGGACGTGGGGCGCGCCGAGCTCGGCAGCCAGGACTACAACTCCTTCGGCCGGCTCAACGGCAAGCCGTCGGGGGCGATGGCGGTCTATCTGCTGCCGGGGGCAAATCAGCTCCAGGCGGCCGAGAAGATCTACGAGACCATGCGCACGGCCAAGGGCCTCTTCCCGCCCGATCTCGACTACACGATCGTCTACGACACGACCCCGGCCGTGCAAGCCTCGATCCACGAGATCGTGAAGACCTTCGTCGAGGCGCTGATCCTCGTGACGTTGGTCGTGTACATCTTCCTGCAAAATCTCCGGGCGACGATCATCCCGCTGCTGACCGTGCCGGTCTCCATCGTCGGCACGTTCATCTTCTTCCCGCTCCTCGGCTTCTCGGTCAACTCGCTGTCGATGTTCGGACTGGTCCTCGCCATCGGCATCGTGGTCGACGACGCGATCGTCGTGGTCGAGGCGGTCATGCATCACATCGAGCACGGCATGGCCCCGCGCGAGGCGACGATCCAGGCGATGAAAGAGGTATCGGCGCCGGTGATCGGCATCGCGCTGATCCTCTCCGCCGTCTTCATTCCCGTCGCCTTCCTGGGTGGTCTCACCGGGCAGATGTACCAGCAGTTCGCGCTCACGATCGCGATCTCGGTGCTGCTGTCGGCATTCAGCGCGCTCTCGCTGTCGCCCGCGCTCGCCGCGATGCTCCTGAAGCCCGCCCGCCCCGCGCGGGGGCCGCTCGGGATGTTTTTCCGGGGATTCAACCGGGTGTTCGACGTCACCACGCGCGGCTACGTCGGCGTGGCCCGCCACCTGATCCGCCACGGCGTGATCACCGTCCTGATCGTCGGCGTCGTCATCGCGGGCATCGCCGTGCTCGGCCGCGCGCTGCCGGCGGGATTCATCCCCGAGGAGGATCAGGGGCTGTTCGGCGTCAACGTGCAGCTGCCGCCCGGAGCCTCGCTCGAGCGGACGAGCGCCGTGCTGCAGAAAGTCGAGGAGCTGCTCGAGAAGGTCGAGGGCGTCGAGTCCTTCCAGACGATCGGAGGGTACGGCGCCGTCACCAGCACCTATCAGCCGAACTTCGGCAGCATCTTCGTGCGCCTCAAGCCGTGGGACGAACGCCACGACCCGTCGCTGCACGTGCTCGGCATCATGCGCGGGCTGCAGGCCAAGCTGGCCGCGATCCCGGAGGCCATCGTCTTCCCGTTCAACATTCCGACCATCAGCGGCTTCGGCGCCGCCGCCGGCTTCAACTTTCTGCTCCAGGATCGAAGTGGCGCGCTGAGCGTCGAAGACCTCGGAGAACGCACGCGCGCGTTCCTGACGGCGGCGCGCCAGCGGCCCGAGTTCGCGTCGCTCTTCACGGCGTTCGATCCCACGTACCCGCAAGTCAAGGTCGACCTCGACCGCGAGAAGGCGCGCACGCTCGGCGTGCCCGTGAACGACGTCTTCCAGGCGATGTCCACGGCGATGGGCGGCAGCTACGTGAACGACTTCAACCGCTTCGGCCGGCTCTACCGCGTCTACGTCCAGGCGGACACAGACTACCGGCGAAAGCCGTCGGACATCGGCGACGTGTACGTCCGCAGCAAGACGACCAATACGATGATTCCGCTGTCGACACTGGTCAGCATCAAATCGGCGACGGGCACGGAGATCACCACGCGCTTCAACCTGCTGCGGTCGGTGGAAATCAACGGCGCGCCGGCGCCTGGCGTCAGCTCGGGGCAGGCGCTGGCCGCGCTCGAGGACGTCTTCCGGCAGACGATGCCGAAGGAGATGAGCTTCGCGTACTCCTCGCTGTCGTATCAGGAGAAGATCGCGCCGCCGGCCACGCCGACGTTCGTGCTCGCGATCGTCTTCGTCTTCCTGCTGCTGGCGGCGCTCTACGAAAGCTGGCGCCTGCCGTGGGCGGTGCTGCTCGGCTCTCCGCTGGTCGCCCTCGGCGCGTTCTTCGGGGTCTGGCTCGCCGGTTACGACAACAACGTCTACGTGCAGATCGGGCTGATCATGCTCGTCGGGCTCGCCGCCAAGAACGCGATCCTGATCGTCGAGTTCGCGAAAGCCAAGCACGAGGAGGGCCAGCATCTGCACGACGCCGCGCTGGAGTCGGCGCGCCTGCGCTTCAGGCCCATCTTGATGACGGCGTTTGCCTTCATCCTGGGTGTCGTGCCGCTGATGCTCGCTCGGGGGGCGGGCGCCGGCGCTCAGAACGTCATGGGCACCGCGGTGTTCTGGGGAATGCTGATCGCGACCGGGCTCGGCGTCTTTCTCATTCCCGGCAACTTCACCTTCGTCGAAAGCCTGTGGCGACGAAAGGTGGTGGCGAAGCGCCCCGTCGTCCAGCCGGGCGCACCGACGCCGGTGCCCGGCGAGCAGCACGCGTGACGCGGCGGGTTCTCCTGCTCGCGGCCGCCCTCCTCACCGGCTGCACGGTGGGACCGAACTACAAGCGCCCGGATGTGCCGGTGCCGGCGGACTTCCGCGGACGCGCGCCCGATGTCCCGCCGAGCGCGCCGTCGCTGGGCGACCTCGCCTGGTGGGAGATCTTCGGCGACGAGACGCTGCAGTCGCTGGTCCGCACGGCGCTCGCGGAGAACTACGACATCCGCATCGCCGCGACGCGGATTCTCGACGCGCGTGCCCAGGTCACCATCGCGCGATCGTTCCAGGCCCCGACCGTCGGCGCCTCCGCGTCGGCGCCCTACACCCGCACCACCGGCGATCGCGCACCGGAACCGATTCAGACGCGGGACACCTTCAGCCCCCTGGCCACGCTCGACCTGTTCTGGGAGCTCGATTTCTGGGGACGTCTGCGCCGGGGCACCGAGGCGGCCCGGGCCGACCTGCTCGCCTCCGAAGACGCGCAGCGGTTCGTGCTCACGACGCTGATCAGCGATGTCGCCACCGCGTACTTCGAGCTCCGCGAGCTGGACCTCGAGCTGGAGATCGCGACCCGGACGCTCGCCTTGCGCCAAGACTCCCTGCGGCTCGTCAAGCTCCGGCAGGAAGGCGGCGTGGCCGCCATGATCGACGTGCGGCAGGCCGAGGTGTTGCTCTACACGGCGGCGGAGACGATTCCCGACATCCAGCGCCGGATCGAGCAAACGGAGAATCTCATCAGCCTGCTGCTCGGACGCGGTCCGGATGCGGTACCGCGCGGCCGGCCATTGGTCGCTCAGTTCGCGCTGCCCAGCGTGCCGGCGGGGCTGCCGTCAGCGCTGCTCGAGCGGCGGCCCGACATCCGCGCGGCGGAGGATCAGCTCGCGGCGGCCACGGCGCGCATCGGCGTGGCGAAGGCCGATTACTTTCCGCGCGTGCTGCTCACCGGCTCGGGCGGCGCCGGCGGAATCGCGATCAACGGGAGCTGGTTCGGGCCGGCCGGCATCTTCTCGGTGGGACCGCAGATCACGCTGCCGATCTTCAACTGGGGTCGGATCGGCGCGGGCGTGCGATCGGCCGAAGCGCGGGCCCAGGAGTCGCTCGTCCGTTACCAGCAGACGATCCAGACGGCGTTCCGCGAGGTCTCGGATGCGCTCGTCGAGCACCGCAAGCGCGGGGAGTTTCGCGCCCAGCAGGAGCTGCTCGTCGCCTCGCTGCGCGACGCCGCACGCCTCGCGAACATTCGCTACCGCGGCGGTGTCACGAGCTACCTCGAGGTCCTGGACACGGAACGGCAGCTGTTCGACGCCGAGCTGGCGCTGGCGCAGGCGCAACGGGACGAGCTGGTCGCGGTCGTGCGGCTCTACCGGGCGCTCGGCGGCGGCTGGGACGTCAGAACAGAGCCACCTCGTAGTTGACGATGATGCGGAAGTCCTTCAGGAGCTTGGGCCCGCCTTCGTCGACGTAGGCGTTCCGGAAGCGGAACTGCAGTCCCTTCAGCGCCGGCACGTTGTAGATGATGTCCAGGTTTCCTTCCCGCGTGGTCGGCAGGCCCCTGCCCGTCGCCGGATCCTCACGGTCGTGGCCCTGCGCGTAGAGCAGCGCCAGCGACAGCCCGGGAACCTTGAACGGCAGCAGTGAGCCGCCGAAGTCGTACCTGAGGCCGAACCCGAACGCCTTCTCGTTCGCCCGATCGAAGTCGGTGACCATCAACGAGAGGTAACCGGGCCACGAGCCGTATGGCGACCGGATCGAGGCCTCGTCGCCGGTGACATGCGTCGCCGCGCCGAACGACAGGCCTCTGAACGTCAGTCGCGCGCCGGCGCCGACGTTCCAGGTGGCGAAGTCGCCCAATCGCTCGTCCCCGACGCCCCGCTGGTCGGTGTACTGCAGGCCGACCGCCAGCTTGAGCTCCTCGGTGAACGGATGCGTGTACTCGACCTTGCCGAACACCGTGTTGAACACGTTGAGCACGTAGTACGTACCCGCGTAGATCGTGAGGTCCTTGATCGGCGTGAGCCCGAGCGCACCCATTATGAGCGGCTCGTCGTCGCCCCGCACCCCCGCCTGCCGGGACATCGAAATGAAGTCGTTCGAGTCTCGCGGCTTGATGGCGGTGACATAGCCGGCATCGTAGCGAAGCCAGCCGACCTTGCCCGACAGGGTCGCCGCCTCGAACGTGTTGGGCACCATGCGGTTGTCTTGTGGGTTGACGTAGCCTTCGTCGATCTTCTGGCGGCCGCCCCGCAGGAGCGCGTACTCCTTGTAGCGCAGCGCGCCCCACGCCTCGCCGAAAGTCCCGATCGCGTCCTGCCCCGGTGTGAGGATCAGGCTGCCGGGTCGCTCCTCGGGCGCATAGGCCGGGAATGAGGTGTAGTACGTCGCACCGATCGAAAACGTATCCCAGAGCCAGCCGGACAGGTACTGCACCCACCCGCCCAGCGCCCACGCTTCGCTCGCGGTGTCGTCCGACTTCTGACGGTTGAAGTAGAAGGTGCGGAAGTGAACGTTGATATCGGTGTCACGAAAGAAGGCCGGCCACGTATTCCGCCGTTCGTCCAGCCCCGGGACGTTCCGCCCGAGCCAATCTTTCGGCGGTGCGGGTGGCGGTGTCACAGCGAGGTGCTGCTCCTGGTCGTGGTCCGCCCACACTGGCCCTGTTGGCAAGAGGATGAGCCACACGAGCAAGGTCGTCGCGACCGCGATCGACGCTCGCGAGCGGAACAGGAATGTCGTCATGGGGCCTCCTGACGGCCAACGGATCGTCGCGCCCCCAGTGGACCCGGCGATGCAAACAGCCAGCAATTGGACCTTCGTCGCAAGAAGCGCTTTACCCAGATGGCCCTTGCGCGTCATCAAGGCTCGACGAACGCTTGGCCCCCATGGCGCCTGAGCGCCGCGAGGCGCCGGGGAGAGCATGGCGACATCGCTGAAACCAGGTCCCACGGAGCTGGGCGGCCGCGCGAAGGCGGTCGACCCCGACGTTGATTTTTCACTCGTCGACGGCGACTTCGCGTGCCGCGTGCAGCGCGCGATCGGCCTTATTCCGTCGCGCGGGCTCGGTGTCGGCCGGCGGGCGCTCATCTCGGTGCTGCTCACGTGGGTCCCGCTCGTCGTGGCTGCCGTGCTTGCCGAGCGGCTCCTGCACGGCCTCCTCGACGAACCGCTCGCCCAGCACTTCGGCATCCACGCCCGGTTCCTGGTGGCAGTGCCGTTGCTGATCCTCGGCGAGGCGCGGCTGCACTCCGTGGTGCGCGAGTCGGTCGCACAGTTCGTTCGCAGCGGCCTCGTCGCCGACAAGGACCACGCCCGCTTCGTCGAGATCGTCCGTCGTGCCGTCGCCTGGCGTGACGGCTGGCAGCCGTGGCTTGTGATCGCCGTGCTCGTGATCAGCGCAGTCGCGAGCAACCCGTTCAGCCTGAACGCCCACGAACTGCTCTGGACCACGGAGGCACCGCAGCACCAGCTCGCGCCGGGATTCGGCCGGGCCTGGTTTCACTTCGTCGCGCGGCCGATCTTCACGGCCCTCTTGCTGGCGTGGATCTGGCGCCTTGCCCTCGTCACGATCATCATGGTTCGGATCTCCCGACTCGATCTGGTGCTCGTCGCCACCCATCCCGATCGTGCGGGCGGCCTGGGATTTCTCCAAACCCTGCCCAGTGCGTTCGCGCCGTTGTCGTTCGCGCTCGCCTCGGTGCTGGCCTCCACCTGGGCCCATCAGGCGATCTATCATCACGTCCCGCTGGCGTCGTTCCAGGTGCCGCTGGCCGCGTTCGCGGTCACCGTCGCCGCCGCGCTGTTCGTGCCGCTCGCCATGTTTGCTCCGCGGCTCCTCGCTCTGCGCCGGCGCGCGCTGCTCGACTACGGCGCCCTCGTCACGGAGCACGATCAGCTCGTCTATCGCCGTTGGCTCCTCGGGGAGAAGGTGCAGGACGACGCGCTGCTGACCGCGCCGGAGCTCGGTCCCGTGGCCGATACCGTGTCCCTCTACGACGCGGTGTCGCGGACCCGTCCTGTGCCGGCCGGCAAGCGAACCCTCATTCTGATCGCCGCGCCGATCCTCCTGCCGATGCTGCCGCTGATCGCCATCGAGGTGCCGATCAAAGAGGCGCTCATGAAGGTGCTGCTCACGCTGTTGTAAAGGCCGGTTGACCTGCCCGGACGGCCCTATCGACGCGGGGGGGCCGGCGGGACGGTAAACGAAGCATGACGCTCGGCGCGTTGATCCTCGTGACTGCGAAGGCCAGCGTCTTCCTCAACGTGCTGGCGCTGGGAATGAGCGCGCGACTGACCGACGCGATCCATGTCCTGCGGCGGCCCGGACTGTTCCTGCGCTGCCTGCTGGCGATGGGCGTGATCATGCCGCTCTTCGCCGTGGGGCTCGGGATCGCGTTCGATCTCCACCCCGTGGTGAAGGTCGCCCTCGTCGCCATCGCCGTGTCCCCGGTGCCGCCGCTGCTGCCACGCAAGCAGCTCACCGCCGCTGGAGATGGCTCCGAAGCGGTCGGCCTCCTCGCGACCGCCGCCGTCCTCTCGATCGTCACGATACCGGTCGCAATCACGGCCGTCGGCCGGGCTCTGGGCAAGGAGACGCACGTGCCGATGGTCTCCATCGCCTCCATCCTGGCGAGCAGCGTGCTGGCGCCGCTGGGGGTCGGCATGGCGATCCGATTCTTCGCGCCGCGCGCGGCGACACGACTGGCGAGACCGGCGGCGGCGTTCGGCGCGCTTCTGCTCCTGGCGAGCGCGGCGCCGATCTTGTTCGCCATGACGCCGGCGATCCTCGCGCGCATCGGCGACGGAACACTGGTGGCCCTTGCCGCCTTCAGCGTCGTCGGCCTGGTCGTTGGTCACCTGCTCGGGGGCCCCAATCCGGAACGCCGGACGGTGCTCGCGCTATCGACCGCGTCACGACACCCGGCGATCGCGATGACGATTGCCGATGCCAACTTCGTCGAAAAGCGCGCGGTCGTCGCAACGATCGTGCTCTATCTCCTCGTGAGCGCGCTCGTCTCGATCGCGTACATCAAGCGGATGCGCGGCGGCGGTGGCGCGGGTGGCGCCATCCCCGAGATGGTCAAGCCCGCGGAGCCGGTGATACCGCTCAGGCGGCGCACCGGTGCGGCGGTGTAGCGTGCGTGCCGTGCGGCGCCGCGCGCCGATCTCGATATGCGCGCTCGCCTGCCTGCTCGTCCTGGCGCAACTGGCGAGCGCGCAGCCCGATCCGCTGCCCTCGTGGCATACGGGGCCCGTGAAAGCGTCGATCATGGACTTCGTTCGGCGCGTCACCACACAAGGCTCGCCGGATTTCACGCCGCCCGCCGAGCGCGTCGCGACCTTCGACAACGACGGGACGCTGTGGAGCGAGCAGCCGATCTACGTGCAGCTGGCGTTTGCGCTCGATCGCGTTCGTACGCTCGCGCCGCAGCATCCCGAGTGGAAGACCACGCAGCCGTTCAAGGCCGTGCTCGACAACGACGCCGAGACGCTGGCGGCGGCCGGCACCAGAGGCCTGGCCCAGCTGATCATGGCGACGCACGCCGGCATGACGACCGATGAGTTCACCCAGGCCGTCGCCGCCTGGATCGCCACCGCCCGGCATCCGCGCTTCGACCGTCCCTACACGGACCTCGTCTATCAGCCCATGCTAGAGCTTCTCGTGTACCTGCGCGACAACGGCTTCAAGACGTACGTGGTGTCCGGAGGGACCGTCGATTTCATGCGCGTGTGGACGGACCGCGCCTACGGCATTCCGCCGGAGCAGGTCATCGGCTCGACGTTCGTGACCGCGCTCGAGCGGCGAGCCGACGGCACCCTGGCCCTCGTGCGTCAGCCCAAGCTCGATTTTCTCGACGACGGGCCCGGCAAGCCGGTCGCGATCAACAAATTCATCGGCCGGCGGCCGATTCTCGCATTCGGCAATTCCGACGGTGACCAGCAGATGCTGCAATGGACGGCCGCCGGCAGCGGACTGCGGCTCATGGGCCTGGTCCGCCACACCGACGGCGACCGCGAGTGGTCGTACGACCGCACCTCGCCCATCGGACGCCTCGACAAGGCACTCGACGAGGCCCTTGCCAAGGGCTGGCTCGTCGTCGACATGAAGCGTGACTGGAGGGTCGTCTACCCGTTCCAGCGCTGACTGAGACCAAGGTGCCATGGCAGATCCCCGGGGTGCCGCCTACCCTCGGACTATCGACTCAGGCGTCTCATCGGCATTGTCTCGTCTGGTCCGGGTCTCCATCGAGCGACCCGCCGTCACGATCGCGCTCGCGCTGGCGCTCGCGGCGCTCGCGGGGCTGTACACCGCGCGCACCCTGACCTTCCAATCATCGTCGGTCGAGTTCCTGCCGCAGCACCACGTCTACGTCCAGCGGTTCAAGGATAACTTGCGCGAGTTCGGCGAGCTCAACGACATCGTCGTCGTGGTCGAGGCCTCGCCCGTGGCGACGGCGCGCGCCTATGCCGACCGGCTCGCGGCGGAGATCCGGGCCGTGCCGGGGGTGAAGCGCGTCGCCCATCGCATCGATCCCGACAGCTTTACCGGCCACGCGCTGCTGTTCCTGTCGACGGAGCGGCTCAACGAGATCCGCGACAAGGTGCTCGAGCATCGTCGCTTCCTTCAGCGTTACGCGGCCACGCCCACACTGGCGGGACTCTTCGACGCGCTCGCCGAGGAGATCGCGCGACGCTTCGCCACCGGCTTCGTCGATCTCGGGCTGGGCGACGGTCCCGCTGAGGGTCTCGACGCCGGCTTCCTGGACACGCTGCTCGAGGTGGTCACCGACAGCCTCGATGCGAGCACCCCCGTTCCTTCGCCCTGGGGGCGCGTCTTCGCTCCGGGCGCCGAGGAGACGGGCGCCGGCTACTTTCGGTCGGGAGACGATCGGCTGTTCTTCATCCTGGTCGAGCCCAGTCGCGACGTGCGGAACTTCACGGACAACGAGCACCTGATCTCCACCATCCGGCGCCTCATCGGTGCACTCCGCGCCGCGAACCCGGGCCTCGCGGCCGGCGTCACGGGCACGCCCGCGCTCTCGAACGACGAGATGCTCACCGCGTTTCGCGACAGCACGGCGGCGACGATCCTCGCCTTTGCCCTGACGCTTGCGTCCTTGCTCATCGTCATCCGGCGTCTTGCCCAGCCGGTGGTCATGCTCGCGGTGCTCGCGGTGAGCCTGGCGTGGACCCTCGGTATCGTCAGCGCCACCATCGGCCACCTGAGCGTCTTTTCCGTGATGTTCATCTCGCTCCTGCTCGGGCTCGGGATCGACTACGGGGTGTACGTCCTGCTGCGCTACGAGCGGGAGCTCGCCCGCGGCCCGACGCCGCGGGACGCGCTCGAGATCATGGCGCGGCGGACGGGACCCGGCATTCTCTTCGGCGCGCTCACCGCGGCCGGCACCTTCGGCGTCCTCATGCTCACCGAGTTCAAGGGCATCCAGGAGTTCGGCTTCATCGCGGGGACGTCGATCTTCATGGCGTTTCTCGCGATGATGACGGTGTTCCCCGCCACGCTCGTGGTCATGGCGCGTCATTCGCGGTCCGCACGGGTTCAGCGCGTGCCGGCGCGCACGACCGACGAGCGGGTGGCGCCGCTCGAGCGCATCCTCGGCCTCCGAACGCCGATCGTGTTGTCGGCCGCGCTGCTCACCGCCGGCGCGCTGGCGGCGCTGCCCGCGGTGCGGTTCGACTACAACCGGTTAAATCTACAAGCCCAGGCCACCGAGTCGGTGACGTGGGAGCGCAAGATCGCCGAGACGCGGCGCTCCGGGTTCGCCGCGCTCACAACCGCCGACTCCCTGTCGGAGCTCTCCGTCAAGCAGGCCGCCTTCGAGCGCTTGCCCGCCGTCGCCGAGGTCGTGAGCGTGCTCAAGATCATCCCGAGCGAGCAGGCCGCGAAGATCGCCACCATCCGCCAGATCGCTCCACTGCTGGTCGGTCTCCGAGTCGCGCCGCGCACGCCGTTCGACGTACGCGCCACCACCGACGCGCTGCAGACGCTCGATCGGCGTCTCGACATGGCCGTGCGCGAGGCCGAGGGACGAACGTCCGTGCAGTCACTGCGCGCCGCGCGCGCGCGCGCCGAGGCGTTGGTGGCGCGTTTGCGGACCGGCGGAGCCGAGCTCGCCGGGCGCCTGGTCGCCATCGAGGCGCGCCTGCACGACGACTTCGTCGCCAAGCTCACCCGCCTGCAAGACAACCTGGTGGCGACGCCGATCACCGTTGCGAGCCTTCCCGAGGAGCTGCAGCGCAAGTTCGTCGGCGTCACCGGCCGCCTGCTGCTGCAGATCTATCCGGCGATCGATACGTGGGAGCGCGAGGGCGCGCGCGAGTTCGTCACCGCCGTCCGGACCGTCGATCCGGCGGTCACCGGCTCGCCCGTCATCAGCTACGAGGCGACGCGGCTGATGGAGGCGGCCTATCTGCACGGCACGATCTACGCCGTCGTTCTGGTCACGGCCTTCGCCGCCATCATGCTGCGACGGCCGCTCGACGCTCTGCTGTCGGTGACGCCGGTCCTCCTCGGCACGTTGTGGACGGTCGGGTTCATGCGCGTGTTCGGCCTGTCCTTCAACCTCGCCAACGTGTGGGGCCTGCCGCTCATCATCGGCGGCGCGGCCGAGTTCGGGCTGAACGTCACGCTCCGGTACCGCGAGTCCATCGCCACCGGCGGCCCGGCATTTCCGCGCAGCACCGTGATGGCCGTCGTCCTCAACGGCCTCACGACGCTGGCGGGCTTCGGCAGCCTGATGGTCGCGCATCACCGGGGCATCTTCGGCCTGGGCCTGCTGCTCACCGTCGGGGTCGCGTGCAGCCTCGCCGCGTCCCTCGTCGTGCTGCCGCTGCTGCTGCGGCTCGTCGACGCGCGCCAGGCGGCGCGCGCGGCAGCCGCGGCCGTCGTGGCCCTCGTGCTCGTCGTCGTGACGGGGACGGCGAGCGCCGGCGAGCCGACCGAACAGATTCGCGCGGACATCACCAGGCTGTTCGAGACGCTCCACCGCCAGCCCGCATCGCCCGACGCCACGCGCGAGGCCGAGCGTATCCTCGATCGGATGTTCGACTGGACGGCGATGGCCCAGGCCGCGCTGCGCGAGCACTGGAAGGGGCGCACGCCCGGCGAGCAGGCGGAGTTCACCCGGCTGTTCGCGGCCGTTTTTCGGCGCGCGTACGCCGCGCGGATTCACCTCGTCGACGCGTCGCGGTTTCGGTATCTGGGTGACAGCATCACCGGTGACGACGCCACCGTGAGAACGAAGGTCCAAACCAAGCGCGGCAGTACGATCGACGTGGACTATGCCGTGCGCCGCGACGGCGGGCCGCGCTGGCTCGTGCAGGACGTGCGCGTCGAGAAGATCAGCCTGGTCGACAACTATCGCGTGCAGTTCGACACCCTCATCGCGCGCTCGTCGTACGAGTCGCTGGTGAAGCGGCTGCGCGAGGGCTGCGGAAGCCGCCCGTGCTGAGCGGCCTGCACTTCCTGACGCACATCGGCCTGAGCTGGATCATCGCCCACGCGCTTCCCGGCTCCCGAAAAGACCGCGGGCTCGTCGTGCTGGCGGGGGTCCTGCCCGACCTCGACGGCGTCGGCATTCTGTGGAGCGAGCACGCCTATCTCGCCGCGCACCGCGCGGTCGGTCACGGCGTGCTGTTCGTGCTGCTCTTCGTCCTGCTCACGTGGCGCACCGCCGACGCACCGCTGCCGACCACCGTGCTGGCCGCGGTCAGCTTTCATGTCCACCTGCTGCTCGACGCGGTCGGCACCGGCGGGCTGCCGATCCGATACCTGTGGCCGTTCTCGGACTTGGGCTGGACCTACAGCGGTCGGTGGACACTCGCCTCGTGGCCGAACGTCGGCGTCATGGCGTTGACGCTGCTCGGCGTGTTGTGGGTTGCGTGGCGCTCACGGCGGATGCGGCACGTGGGATAAACTGCAGCTGATGTCGTCGCTGTCGCAGCGCTGCCGTCCGCTCGTGGCGTGGGGCCTCCCGATCGTTGGCGTCGTCCTCCTGGTGATCGCAGCCGCCGTCGCGCTCGATGGTCGCGTGGCCGCCGGCGCGTCGTCGTGGAAGCACACGGTGCTCGACCGCTTGGTCGGCACGCTCAATCCCGTCGGCAGCGGGGTCACGCTGCTCGTCGTCTGTGCCGGCGTCGGGCTCGTCGGCCGTGTCGGGAGGCGCTCGAGGCTGCACGAGGCGGCCTGGCTCGGCGCGGTCACGTTCATGATCGCCGGCCTCGTGGAGTACTCGCTCAAGTACCTGGTCGGCCGACCGCGGCCGGACGCCGTGCTCGACGTCGACTCGTTTCCATCCGGCCACGCGACGTCGGTGTTCGCCGTCGCCACGATCTTCGCGGCCTTCTATCCCCGTCTGCGCTGGCCGCTGTACGCGCTCGCGGCGGCGGTGGCGGCGGGACGCGTGTACTTGATGCGCCACTACGTCTCGGACGTGCTGGCGGGGGCGATCATCGGGGTCGTCATCGCCGCGCTGCTGCTGCAGCGGCGCGCAGAGCTCGCACGCTGGACGTGCCTGCCTGGCTCAGCGGGCGCGCTCGAGCACACGAATCCGGCCGGTGGCGCCGTCGAGCTCGACGTGATCGCCGTCGCGCAGGCGCCGGGTCGCGTCGCTGACGCTGACGACGGCGGGCAAGCCGTACTCGCGCGCGAGGATCGCGGCGTGCGAGAGCAGCCCGCCCATCTCGGCGATCAGGCCGCGCACGAGCGGGAAGATCGGGGTCAGCGTCGGCTCGATCGCCGGAAAGACCGCGATCGTCTCGCCGGAGAGATGCCGGATATCGTCCACTGAGCGCAAGACCCGGATCCGGCCTGTCACCGTCCCCGGGCTGACGCCGTAACCCGAGAGCTCACCGTCACCGTCGCGGCCTGCCGCGGGGAGGACGGGTTCGGCGCGCCCGTCGCCGCGGATGAGATCCGCCGCCTCACGCTGCGCATTGTGCTCGTGCTCCAACCGGCGGTCGGCGACCATGCGCCGCCACCCCTCGCCGCGGTCGAGGAGCAGACGCGGCAGCTCTTCCCACGCGACGAAGAAGACATCGTCGTCACGCTCCAGCAGCCCGTCGGCACTCGCACGCCGACCGATCTCCAGTGTGATGGTTCGCAAGTGGGCGATCAGCAGCGTGGTGACGTGACGGCATTCGTCGCGCATCGCCAGCAAGCGCTGGAGCGTGCGGCACACGATGGAAAACGCGGTCCAGCGCGCCGCGAACCCCAGCCGGCCGCTGCCGCGCCGCAGCGCCCGTCGGACTTCGGACGTCGCCTCCTGCCGCGCGCGACGACGCTCGGCGGCGTGCCGCACGGGATCCGGCTCGCCGCCGGCGCGGAGGTACAGCTGGATCAGTCGCAGGACGCGCCCGGGATCCTCGGCGAAGCGCGGCGACATGACGTCGGACTCGTAGTGGCCGCGATGGCCGAACTCCGCGAGAAAGGCCTCGACGCCGTCGCCGAATTCCGAGCCGGCCACCGCGACCGCGGCGTAGACCGCGCTGGTCTCGTCGAGATCGCCGGCGAGGGCGGCGCGTACGCGGGGATCCCGGCCGGCCATGGCGGCGAGCGCCATGAGGCGGTACGTCATGCGGACATTCGGGAGAGTGCCGAGGCCGGTCATCAAGCGCTTCGCCAGCGTCTCCGCGTCGTCGGCCGCGTCGGACGGGAGCCACGCAGCGAGCAGCAGCTCGAGCACCATGTAGGCGCGCGACTGCGCGGAGATCACCTCGTGCAGGCGGCGGACGGTCGCTTCGCTGAGCGAGGCGGCGGCGAAGCGCTCGAGATGCGCGACCAGTCCCTCGTCGTCGAGCGCTGAGAGGCGGACGGTGCGAAGCCGCGCCGCGGCGCGGCGAAGGCGCCGAAAGAGG
>JBKOZH010000156.1:0-20230 GCA_046725765.1 Candidatus Methylomirabilota bacterium
TCCACGATCTCGAGCACGGCGCGCTTCTTCAGCTTCGTCGCGTTGGCGTTGAGGATCGTGCGCAGCGCGCGCGCCGTGCGTCCCTGCTTGCCGATGACCTTGCCCAGATCGGTCTGGGCGACGCGGAGCTCGATCACGGTCACCCGCTCGCCTTCGACCTCGGTCACGTTCACGTGTTCCGGCTCGTCGACCAGTGCTTTGGCCACGTATTCAACCAAATCTCTCAACCACCACTCCCACTGCAGCTGCGTCGAACAACTGCGCGTTACGTGTTACGCCCCCGGCTTCGGGGCCAATGCGATGAGTTTCTTCACCGTGTTGGAGGCCTGCGCTCCCTTGGCGATCCACGCCTGAGCCTTCTCGCGATCGATCGCGACCTGCGGCGGGTTCGTGACCGGGTTGTAGTGCCCGATGACCTCGATGAAGCGCCCGTCGCGCGGCGCCCGCGAGTCGGCCACGACCACGCGATACCGCGGCCGCTTGCTCGAGCCTTCGCGTCTGAGTCTGATGGCAACTGCCACGCCCTCACCCCCTCGGCATCGGAAAACCGCCCAGGCCCTTGAGCTTGCCCAGCCGGCCTTCCATCGTCTTGAACTGCTTCATCATCTTCTTGAGCTGCGCGAACTGCTTGAGCAGCCGATTGACGTCTTGCACGCTGGACCCGCTGCCGCGCGCGATGCGCTGCCGGCGCGAGCCGTTGATGATCTCGGGAGTGCGCCGCTCGTCCGGCGTCATCGAGCAGATGATGGCGTCGAAGCGACCGAGGTCCGCCTGCTCGCCGGCCAGCTCCTTCGGCGCGCCTTTGAACATCTTGCCGAACGGCAGCATGCCCAACACCTGATCGAGCGGACCGAGGGCCTGCACCTGCTTGAGCTGCGCGCGGAAGTCCTCGAGCGTGAACGTCTCCTCGCGCAGCTTCTTCACCATCGCTTCGGCCTGCGCCTGATCGACGGTCTGCTGCGCCTTCTCGACGAGCGAGAGGATGTCGCCCATGCCGAGGATACGCGAGGCGAGGCGGTCGGGATGGAACGGCTCCAGCGCGTCCGTCTTCTCGCCGGTGCCGACGAAGGCGATCGGCCGTCCCGTCACCTGACGCACGCTCAGCGCCGCGCCGCCGCGCGAGTCGCCGTCCATCTTGGTCAGGATCACGGCGTCGATACCGACGGCCTGGTTGAATTTGTCGGCGACGGTGACGGCGTCCTGACCCGTCATCGCGTCGACGACGAGGAGCACGTGGTGTGGCTTGACCGCGCCGCGGATCTGCTTGAGCTCCTCGAGCATCGTCTCGTCGATGTGCAGGCGCCCCGCGGTGTCGAGGATCAGCGGCGTGAGGCCGCGCGCGCCGGCCGTCTCGAGCGCCGCGCGACAGATCTCGACGGGCGTGCGCCCCTCGGCGACCACGGGCACGTTGAGCTGCTCGCCGAGCGTCTTCAGCTGATCCTGCGCGGCCGGCCGATAGGTGTCGGCGGCGGCGAGCATCGGATGCTGGCCCTGCTTGGCGTAGAGACGCGCGAGCTTCGCCGCAGTAGTCGTCTTGCCCGAGCCCTGCAGGCCGATCAGCATCACCACCGTGGGGGGATGCGATGCCGCGGCGAGACGGTGTCCGCTGCCGCCGAGCAGCTCGACGAGCTCGTCGTGCACGACCTTGACGACCTGCTGGGCCGGCGTCAGCGATTTCAGGACGTCCTGCCCGACCGCCTTCACCTTGACGCGGTCGATGAACCCCCGGACGACCTTGAAGTTGACGTCGGCCTCCAGGAGGGCGACCCGGACCTCCCGGAGGGCCTCCTGGATGTTGTCTTCGCTGAGGCGGCCTTGGCCCCCCAGACGGTCGAAGATCGTGGTCAGTCTTGCGCTGAGTGAGTCGAGCATGGAAAGTCCGAGTCTACGGAACTATGCGGAAAATTTCAACGCGGCGCGCATTTGCTTGATCACGGCGGCGGGGTCGGGCGCGTCGAACACCGCCGAGCCGGCCACCAGAATCGAGGCGCCGTGCTCGACCAGGGGCCGCGCGTGTTCGACCTTCACGCCACCGTCGATCGAGACGTCCACCCCCCGCGCGCCGAGCATCGTCCTTATCCGACTGATCTTGGAATACACGGCAGGGATGAAACGCTGACCGCCAAAGCCGGGATCCACCGACATCACGAGGACCAGGTCGAGATCGTCCTTCACCCACTCGACCATGTCCGGCGGTGTCGCGGGATTGAGCGCCGCACCCGCTTTCACCGGCGCGCCGCGTCGGTCGGCGAGCTCGCGGATCGACGTCAGGGTGCGGTGCAGGTGCGGACACGCCTCGACGTGCACGGTCAGCATGTCGGCACCGCGCGCGGCGAACTCCGCGAGGTACTTCTCCGGCTCGACGATCATCAGGTGGAGATCGAGCGGCAGCTGCGTGCGCTTGCGGATCGCGTCGAGGATGGGGAAGCCCATCGTGATGTTCGGGACGAAGCGGCCGTCCATCACGTCGATGTGGATCTGGTCGGCGCCCGCCGCCTCCACCCGCGCGATCTCCTCGGCGAGGATGCCGAAATCCGCAGACAGAATGGACGGCGCGATCTTGATCATCCGCGGTCGTTATATCACGCGCGCCGCAGGCGCACCGCGGTGAAGGCGTCGCTGCCGTGGCGATCGGGACGCGTGCGCAGGTACCCGTCGCTATCCAGCGCGAGCGGGAAGACGCCGGGCGTATCGACACGCCACGCCGGCTGCGCCGTGAGAAACGCGCCGACGACGGCTTCGTTCTCCTCGGGTTCCGGCGAGCACGTCGCGTACACGAGGCGACCCCCCGACTTCACCAGGGTGGCGGCCGCGGTCAGGATCTCGGACTGGCGCGCAGCGCTGGCCGCGATGTCGTCGGGCCGGCGGCGCCACTTCACCTCGGGATTGCGGCGGAGCACGCCGAGATTCGTGCAGGGCGCGTCGATCAGGACCGCGTCGGCGCGCGGTGCGTCGCAGCTGACGAGCTCCTGCACGGTGCCTTCGATCGTCTGCACGATCGTCACGCCCAGCCGCGCCGTCGCCTCGGTCACCCGCCCGAGCCGGGCGGGCTGGGGATCCAGGGCGACGATCCGTCCGTTGTTGTCCATCAGCTGGGCGAGGTGCGTGGTCTTGGTGCCGGGCGCGGCGCACGCGTCGACGACCGTCTCGCCCGCCCGCGGCTCGAGCAGCCGCGAGACGAGCATCGACGCCTCGTCCTGCACGACGCACGCCCCGTCGCCGAACGCGCGCCAGCGCGCGGGCGTTCCCGCGGCGCCCTCGACGAGGAGCCCGTCCGGTGCCGACGCGGTCGGCCGCGTGGCGACGTGATCCTCGCTGGCCAAACGCGCGGCCAAGACCTCACGCGAAACGCGCAGCGTGTTGGCGCGCAGGGTGAGCGGCGGCCGCTCGTTCATCGCCCTCATCAGCGCTTCGGCGTCGCTCGCTCCGTAGCGCTCCACCCAGCGCGCGGCGAGCCACGTCGGAAACGAGCAGCGCGTCGCGAGCGCCTCGAGCGGGTCGGGCGGGAGCGCCGGCTCTCGCTCGCGCGCTCCGCGGCGGGCCAGCGCGCGCAGCACCGCGTTGGTGTATTCCGCCGCGCCGCGGGCGCCGCTGCGCGCCAGCGTCACCGCGTCGTTGACGGCGGCGAAGGGCGGCACCCGTCCCAGAAACACGAGCTGATAGGCGGTCATTCGCAGCAGGATCCGCACGCGCGCGTCGAGCGTGTCGAGCCGGCGGCGGGAATGCGGCGCGAGGATCCAGTCGAGGTACCGCTGCCAGCGGAGCGTGCCGTAGACGAGCTCGGTGGCCAGACCAATGTCACGCGGAGCCACCTGCTGCCGCGTGCTCTCGGCCTCCAGCGTGAGATCGGCGAACGCCGCATCGCTCTCGACGCGCTCGAGCACACGCGCTGCCAGCACGCGAGCGGGCGCCGCCGCAGCCCGGGTCTGGCGACCGGCGGCGGTCACATCGAGCCCACTCGCGCGCCGGCCGCGAGCCGCGCGCCCCGCAGATAGTCCGCCCACGCCATCGTCCGGCGATTTTCGGGCTGCACGTCGACAGGCAGCAGCACGCCGTCGCCGGTGGCGATCGCCAGCTCACCTTCGTGCGTCACCAGCGTGCCGGGCGCCGCGCCTGTGGCGCCGGCCAGGGCGCGCGCACCCCAGATCGTGAGTGTGCCGCCCGACGTCTTGAGCGTCGCGCCCGGCCAGGGATTGCATCCGCGCACGAGGTTCACGATCTCGGCGGCGCTCTTCGTCACGTCGATGACTCCGTCCGCTTTCGTGAGCCGCGGCGCCGTCGTCGCTGCGGCGTGATCTTGCGGACGCGGCGTGAGCGTTTCGAACCGCTCGAGTGTTTCGACGATCACGTCCGCGCCCAGACGAGCCAGCCGCTCCGCCAGCGCGCCGGCCGTCTCCTCGGGCTGGATCGGGGTCGAGCGCATCAGGAGCACGTCACCGGTGTCCATCCCCGGATCCATGCGAAACGTCGTGATACCGGTCTCCGTCTCGCCGCGGATGATCGCCCATTGAATCGGCGCCGCGCCGCGGTATTTCGGGAGCAGCGAGGCGTGGATGTTGATCGAGCCGCGCGCCGGCGCGTCGAGTACTGCCTTGGGCAGAATCTGGCCGAACGCGACGACGACGGCGGCGTCGGCGCCGTACGCCGCGAGCCGTTCCGCCCAGCCCGGATCGCGCAGGCGTGACGGCTGAACCACGGGCAGCTGCGCGGCAAGCGCCGCCTCCTTCACGGGCGGTGGTGTCAATCGCTGGCCCCGGTGCGCCGGACGATCCGGCTGCGTGACGACGGCGACGATTTCGTGACGACGACGAAGCGTCTCGAAGGCGGGAAGCGCGAAGACGGGCGTGCCGTAAAAGAGGAGCTTCAGCGGGTTACAGCGCGAGCGCGCGGTGGCCGGCGGCGTCCTCGGCGAAGCCTTCCTTCTTGATGCGGCGCTTGATCCGGTCCCGCGCGACGGGGTCGAGGCGATCGATGAACAGCACGCCGTCGAGATGATCCATCTCGTGCTGGAACACGCGGGCGCGCAGCCCGCGCGCGGTGATCGTCACCGGTTCGCCCTCGGCATCGTGGGCCTCGAGCCGTACCCATTCCGCGCGCTTCACCGGCGCGAAGATCCCGGGAATGGAGAGACAGCCTTCTTCCGCGACGACCTCGCCGCGCTGCTCGGTGATGACGGGATTGACGAGCGCTTTCGCCTCGCGTCCGTCCTCGTCGGCGACCACCATGAGCCGCAGCGACACGCCGACTTGTGGCGCGGCGAGTCCCAGCCCCACCTCGTCGTACATCGTGTCGATCATGTCGGCGATGGTTCTGCGGATCGCCGGCGTCACCGCGTCGACGCGCGCAGCGCGGCGCCGCAGCACCGGGTCGCCGTATTTTCGGACGCTCAGGATGGCCATTCGACCGGATCCACCTCGATATTTATG
This sequence comes from Candidatus Methylomirabilota bacterium, assembly GCA_046725765.1. GTDB lineage: Bacteria > Methylomirabilota > Methylomirabilia > Rokubacteriales > CSP1-6 > AR12. Next base: position 5,427 of record JBKOZH010000156.1, read on the forward strand.
ATACCGCGGTTTTTTGGCCGTGGCCGGCGGAAGTCGGCCAGCGCGTCGGCCAACGACGTCGCGAGGTCTGCGTGACCTTTGACGACAATGCGTTGCGCGCGGTCGCGGCGTGCCGGTGCGGGACCATAGACCGTGAGGGCGGACGCCGTGGTGAGCGCTGCCGCAACGTCGGTCCCCACTCGCTGCGTCTCCGCCGCGGATGCCGCGGTGATCGTGATGATCGCGAGTCGGCGGAACGGCGGATAGCCGAGCTCGCCGCGGAATTTCAGCTCGTGCCGATAAAACGGCTCCAGGTCGTGCCGGGCGCACGCGTCGAAGACGTAGTGTTCCGGCGTCTGCGACTGCACGACCAGCGCGCCGCCCGGCGCCACGCGCTCGGCGGCCGCCCACGTCAGCTCGAACAGCCGCTCGCCCGCGCGAAAGTCCGGGATGCGCAGCAGCTGGTCCGGCGAGACGAACCCTGCGACGCCGAGCGATCCCGGACCGAACAGGCGCAGCGCGCCGCGCGTGCCGATGACGATCTCGGCGGCCGCCGCTTCGGCGCGCTGGCGCTCGCCCTTCGCGCCGCGAGTGGCGTCGGGGTCGTAGCGAGCGACGCGCGCTTTGGGAAATCGCCGCCGCACGGCGTGCTCCACCCGTTCGACGCCCCAGCCGAACGGGGACAGGCGCCGGCCGTGGCAGCTCGGGCAGGTCTCGGGCGCCGGCGCGTCGCGGCCGCACACGCGGCAGCTGAGCGTTCGGGCGGCACGCGCGTACGCGACGGCGACGTCGCACGTCGGGCAGCGCACGACCGCGCCGCATTCGTCGCACGCCAGCGCCGACGTAAGGCGGCTCACGACCAGCAGCGCGCGGCGTCCCGCCGCCAGCGACTCACGCACGGCGCGAGCGAGCGCCGGTGTGAGCGGCTCGACGCGGAGAATGCCGCGCGTGTCGGCGACCTGCACGACCGGCCACGCCGCCGCGTCGCCGGACAGGAGCCGTGCGCGGCCGCTGTGCGCGCGCCACCACATCTCGACGCTCGGTGTGGCGGACGTGAGGGCGGCGTGCAGACCGGCGCGCGTCGTCCGTTCGAGGACGATGTCCCGCGAGTGCAGCCGCGGCGGCCCCGGTGGCTTGTGCGCGGCCTCGTGCTCGTCGACGAGCGCGAGCGTGGCGCCCGCCGGCAGCGGCGCGAGCAGCGCCGAGCGGGTGCCGACCGCGACGCGGACAGCGCCCGTGGCGAGCGCGGTCCAGCTCTCGGCGCGCGCCCCGTCCTCTACGCCGGAGTCCAGCCGCGCGACCGGACCGTGCTTTTCCAGCCGCTGCGTCCACCGTGAAGCCGCGTCGACGTCGGGAACGACGACCACCGCCGGGGCGTCGCCGGCGGCGATCCGTTCGATCAGTCTCCGCTCGCGACCGGCACCGACGAACACGTCGAGCGAGGGACCGGAAAAGCCCGGATGAGCCACAGGCGTGCGCAGCCGGGGACCATCTCGATCAGGCCACCCACGGTTCAAGCCGGCCGCGCGCTCCGATACTGAGGCAACCGGCGGCGTGAGTGCCGCAAGCGTCGAGCCGAGCGACGAAAGCGACTGCTCCGCGATCCAGCGGCCCAGCTCGAGCGTCGCGCCGTCGACGATCGGCGCCGCGTCGACGACGCGATCGAGCGGGCTGAGCCCGGTCGCATCGCCTTCGCGCACGCCGACGATGACGCCGGTCCGGACGCCACGTCCCAGCCGCGCCGACACACGCTGGCCGGGCCGCGCAGTCATGCCGTCCGGCACGACGTAGGAGAATGGGTGCTGGACGGGTGTATCGAACGCGACGTCCGCGATGCTCGGCACGCGCGGGTGACTCGGTGGAACCGTTAGCGCGTGCGCCGCGCGTCGTACTCCCGGCGCGCCAGCTTGAGATCTTCCCAGGCCATGCGCTTGTACTCCTGGCCGGGATTGCGGAGCAGGAACGCGGGATGAAACGTCGGAATGAGCACGGCGTCGCCGAAGGGGTGCATGCGTCCGCGCAGCTTGCCGATGGCTTCTTTCGTCCGCAGCAACGACTGGGTCGCGACGCTCCCGAGTGCCAGGATCACCTTCGGCTGGATGACGCTGAGCTTGTCGGCGAGGAACGGCGCGCAGGCCGCGAGCTCGTCAGCCTCGGGGTTTCGGTTGCCGGGTGGCCGGCACAATACCGCGTTGGTGATATAGGTGTCGGTCTCACGCGAGAGATTCACCGACGCGAGCATCTTTGTCAGCAATTGGCCGGCGCGGCCCACGAACGGCAGCCCCTGCGCATCTTCGTCCGCGCCCGGGCCCTCGCCGATGACGACGAACTCTGCGGTCGGATTGCCCGAGCCGAACACGACGTGCGTCCGGCCCTCGCAGAGCTTGCACCGTCGGCAATCCTGTAACGCCTGCTCCTGGCGCCGCAGCGTCTCGGCGGGCGTCAAGAGATAGTCGCCCTCGAGGGGAATGGTCTCGACGCCGAGATCGCGATAGAAGCGCAGCGTCTCGGCCAGGGCGGCCAGCGCTCCGCCGACGGCGTCGCGCGGTGTCTCGCTCAGCGCGGCGCCTTGCCCGCCGCGCGGCCGGCGCCGCGCCGCAGCGTCAGGATCTCGCTGAGGATCGCGTCGGCCACCGCGCTCTTGGCCATGCGCGGCAGCGCGCGGTTGCCGCCCCAGCGATCGATCAAAAGCACCTCGTTGTCGTCCGCGTCGAAGCCGATACCCGCCTGGCTGACGTCGTTGGCGACGAGCAGGTCGATGCCCTTCGCCTCCAGCTTGGCGCGCGCGTTCGCCGCGACGTCGTTGGTCTCCGCGGCGAAGCCGACGACGAACGCGCCCGACCGCCCCGCGGCGACCTCCGCGAGGATGTCGGGATTCGGCGTCAGCTCCAGGGTGAGATCGCGCTTGCCCTTGATCTTGATGTCGGACGGTCGGCGGACGCGGTAGTCGGCGACAGCCGCCGCCTTGATGACGATCGTCGCGCCGGGCAGGTGCTGCAGGACCGCCTCGCGCATCTCCTCCGCGGTCTGCACGGGCACGAACCGAGCCGAGGCCGGCGGCGTGAGCGCGGTGGGTCCGGACACGAGCGTGACCTCGGCGCCGCGTCGGAGCGCGGCGGCGGCGATGTTGTAGCCCATCTTGCCCGACGAACGGTTGGAGATGTATCGGACAGGATCGATCGGCTCGCGCGTCGGACCCGCGGTGACCACGAGCTTCTCACCGGTGAGATCCTGCGTCGGCGTGAGCACCGACGCGAGCGCCGCGACGATGGCCTCGGGCTCGGGGAGGCGACCGCGTCCGCTGAGCCCGGATGCGAGCGCGCCGCTGTCCGGGTCCATCACCGATACGCCGCGCGCGCGCAGCGTCGCGACGTTGGCGACGACCGCGGGATGCTCCCACATGCCGCCATCCATGGCCGGCGCGATCAGCACGGGGCAGCGCGCGGCCAGCAGCAGCGTCGTCAGGAAGTCGTCCGCCACACCGTGGGCGGCCTTGGCGATGAGGTTCGCCGTGGCCGGCGCCACGACGATGGCGGCGGCGCGCTCGGCCAGGGCGACGTGCTCGACGGCCTCCTCGCTCTGCGGGTCGAACAGGTCGGTGAGCACCGGCCGTCCCGACAGCGTGCGAAACGTCAAGTCGCCTACGAACGCGCGTGCGTGCTCCGTGAGGCACACGGTCACATTCGCGCCGACGCGCGTCAGCTCACGCAGCAGGACGACGGCCTTGTACGCCGCAATCGAGCCGGTGACGCCGAGGACGAGCTCGCGCCCGTCGAGTCGCACGCCTACCCCTTCGTAGTCTCGTCGGCGTCCTTGATCCGGTATTCGACCTTGGCCGCCGCGATCTCCTCGAGCGCCGAGCTGGTCGGCTTCTTGTGCTTGCTCTCCACGCGCGGAGGCGCGCCACGGTTGAGCTGCCGGGCCCTCTTGGCGGAGAGCACGACGAGCAGATAGCGGTTGGACACCTTCGTCAGCGCGGACTCCAGCGAGGGAAAGGACATCACTCGGCGACCTCCAGGTCAGGGAGCGTGAGCGACAGGCGCGTGGTGCGGCAGCGCTCGGCCTGGATCACGGCCAGCAGCTGGTCCATCGCCTCCTTCACGTCCCGGTTGACGATCAGATAGTCGTACGTTCGCCACAACTTGATCTCTTCGCGCGCCCGTGCCAGGCGTCGCGCGATGTCGCGCTCGGCGTCGGCGCCCCGCTCGCGCAGTCGCAGCTCGAGCTCGGCGATCGAGGGCGCGACGATGAACATCAGCACGGCCTCGGGATAGCGGCGGCGGAGCTGGGCCGCGCCCTGCGTGTCGATGTCGAGCAGCACGTCCTTGCCGTCGGCCAGCGCCGCCTCGAGCGGCTTCGACGGTGTGCCGTACATGTTGCCGTGGACGGTCGCCCACTCGGCGAGCTCGCCGCGCTCGAGCATGGCGCGGAACTGCGGCTCGTTGACGAAGCGGAAGTCGACGCCATTGACCTCACCCGGCCGCGGCGCCCGCGTGGTGGCCGACACGGAATAGGCGAGGTCGGGGATGACGAGACGCGCCTCGCGACAGAGCGTGGTCTTTCCCGCGCCCGACGGCGCCGACACGACGAAGAGCGTGCCGCGGCGGCCGACGCGTGCAGCCGGGCGGCTACTCAAGATTCTGTACCTGCTCGCGGATCTTCTCCAGCACGCCCTTCGCCGCCAGCGCGGCTTGGCTCATGTCCAGATCGTCGGCTTTGGAGGCCACCGTGTTGACCTCGCGGTTGAGCTCCTGGATGAGGAAATCGAGCGGCCGCCCGACCGGGCCGCCCTTGTCGAGCAGCAGCGTGAACTCGGCGAGATGGGCGCGCAGACGCGCCAGCTCTTCGGTCACGTCGCTCTTGTCCGCCCAGATCGCGGCCTCGGTCACGATGCGCGCCTCGTCGATGGCGGTCTCGGCGAGCAGCGCGCGCAGCCGCTCGCGCAGGCGCTCCTCGCGCCGCGCCGCCGTCGTGGGCGCGCGCGCGGCGACGAGATCGACGGCGGTCGTGAGCTCGGCGTGCAGCGTACGAAGGGCGCCCACGAGCCGCTCGCCTTCGGCCGTGCGCCGCGTGATGAGCTCGTCGAGCGCGCGGCCGAGCGCTTCCGACAGCAGCGGCCACGGTGCGGCCGGTTCCACGGGCTCCGGCTCTTCGAGCCGCACCACCCCGGGTCGATCGAGTACCCATGCGAGGTTCGGTGCACCCTCGAGGCCCAGCTCCATCGCGAGTGCGCGAGCCCGCGCGACGTATTCGCGCGCGAGTGCTCCGTCGATTTGCACGCGCTGCGTGACGGCGCCGCCGAGCGGCGTGAGCTGGACGTTGACGTCGACGCGGCCGCGCTCCAGCCGACTCTGCACGAGGCGTCGCGCGTCGAGCTCGAGCGGAGCGAGCGAACGCGGCAGACGCAGGGCGACGTCGAGGTGGCGGTGATTGACGGATCTGGCTTCGACGGTGACGGCGATGGACTCGCCGGTTGCTTCCGCCCTCCCGAACCCGGTCATGCTCCGGACCATTGAAGACCCCAGCATCGCCGAAATTCGCTGTAGTGTCAATATGTTGCGGTTGACACACGCGTAGCCCCGCCGTACGCTGGGCCCCCGGCGGCCAGCGATCTCCTGATCGGCCGCGACTTTGGAGGATCGCATCAATGGCGTGGACCCGCCGTCGCTTTCTCACCGCGGCCGGCGCCGCGGCCGCCCTCGCCGGCGGCCGGACAACGGCGCTGGCCCTGGCGCCAAAGCCGATCAGCATCTCTCACAGCGTCTCGACGTTCGTCTATGGCCAGCACCTGGTCGCCAAGGAAAAGAAGTTCTTCGAAGACGAGGGCTTGTCGCTGTCGGCGTTCGTCGTCCCGGGCGGCGGCGCGAAGGTCGTGCAGGCTGTCGCGGCCGGGCAGGCGATGTTCGCGCTTGGCGACTCCAGCCATCCGCTGAAGATCAGCGAGAAGGGCAAGGAAGCCGTCATCCTCTTCGCCACGGACACGCGCTGTTCGTACGCGAACGTGGTCGTCCGCCGAGATCTCTTCGATCGCGGTGTGAAGTCCGTCGACGCGCTCGGCGACGACAAGCTGGTGGGCCGCAAGGCCGTGGTGGCCGCAACGGCAATCGGCTCCGGAACGTACGTGTACGGCGTGTACGTGTTCAAGTTCGCCAAGGCGCCGGACGGCAAGTCCGTCCATGAGCACGTGGAGTGGGTGAGCGGTGGCGCGTCGACGACGATGCTCGGGGGCCTCAAGGCCGGAAAGTTCGACGCGATCATGGCGGTGCCCGAGTGGCAGTGGGCGGCGGAAGAAGAAGGCTTCGGCAAAGCCGTCTACGACGTCCAGGACGAGAAAGCATGGACGCGCGTGTTCGGCGGTCCGATTCCGGCGACCGTCGGCTTCGCGCTGCGCGAGACGGTCGAGAAATCGCCCGACCTCGTCCAGGGCTACGTCAACGCGTGTTACCGGGCGCAGCAGTGGATCCACCGCGCCAAGGACGAGGAGATCGTCGAGCTGCTCTACAAGCCATACATGGAGACTTACAGCCGCGAGAACGTGCTGCGCGCGGTGAAGTACTACAAGACGATCTTCGACTGGGACTTCATCCTCGACGAGGCGTCGTACGCGAACGGCATGAAAGTCTGGGTGCCGCTCGCCCTCGAGAAGCCGGTCCCGTACGCGAAGGCGGTGGACATGACCTTCGCGAAGAAGGCCCGGGCCAAGTTCAAGTCCTGAGCCTCCGGCGCACGCGAGTCGTCGTCCGCGAGCTCAGCAAGACCTTTCGCGCGGACGGCCGTGAGGTCCCCGCGGTGGACCGTGTCTCGTTCGATGTCTCCGACGGAGAGTTCGTCGCCGTCGTCGGCCCGTCCGGCTGCGGCAAATCCACCGTGCTCAACATGATCGGCGGCCTCGTCCGACCGTCCGCCGGCGCCGTGCTCATCGACGACGCCCTGGTGGGGGACGCGGCGCCGAAACAGGTGGGGTACGTCTTTCAGAAGGACACCGTGTTTCCGTGGCGGACCGTTGCGCGGAACATCGCGCTCGGGCTCGAGTATCGCGGCGTGACCGCCCCCGAGCGCGCGCGCCGCGTCCGCGAGGCGATTGCGCTCGCGGGTCTCGAGGGCTTCGAAGACGCGTTTCCCGCGACGCTGTCAGGCGGCATGCGGCAGCGCGTCGCGCTCATGCGCACGCTCGTCGTCGATCCCGAGATCGTGTTGATGGACGAGCCGTTCGGCGCCCTGGACACGCACACCAAGCTCACGCTGCACGCCGAGCTGCTCCGGCTCTGGGAGGCGCGGCGGCAGACGGTCGTGTTCGTCACCCACGACTTGTCCGAGGCGATCACGCTGGCCGACCGGGTCGTCGTCATGACGCGCCGGCCCGGGCGCATCAAGCTGGTGCACGAGGTGAAGCTGGCCCGCCCGCGCGACGTCATCGCGCTGCGCGAGAGCGACGAGTACGCGCGCGAGTACGGCCGGTTGTGGCACGTGCTCGGCGAGGAGCTGGCATGACCGAGCGCGCCCGCGTCGTCCTGTGGCGTGTCGCGATCCTCGTCGTCCTGCTGGCGGCCTGGGAGTGGCTGACCGGCATCAAGGCGGTCAGCCGCACGCCCGGTCTCTACTGGATCGATCCGTTCTTCATCAGCCGACCCTCGGCCATCGCCCGCCGCTTCGTCTATCTCGCCTTCGGCGACGTGCGCCTGAGCCTCTGGCAGATGGCGCTCTCGACCGTGCAGTCGACACTGTGGGGATTCGTGGTGGGGGTGTCGACGGGGTTCGTCGCAGGGCTGTTGCTCGGTCGCCACGACCGGCTCGCGCGCGTGCTCGAGCCGTATATCATCGCGTTCAACTCGCTGCCGCGGATCGCGCTGGTGCCGCTGGTCACGATGATCTTCGGCTTCGGGCTCTTGGCGAAGGTCGTGCTCGCGTGGACGATCGTGTTCTTCATCGTGTTCTTCAATACGTTCCAGGGCGCGCGCGCCGTCGATCCCGACTTGGTCCACGCGGCGCGGTTCCTGGGCGGAGGCGAGCGCGAGATCATGCGGACGGTCATCGTGCCGTCGGCGCTTGCCTGGACATTCGCGGCGCTTACGCCGTCGATCTCGTTCGCGCTCATCGGCGTCGTGGTCGGCGAGCTGCTCGGCGGCGAGTCGGGCGGTGGCCTTGGCTATCTGATCACCCAGTCACTCGGAACACTGAACGCCGCGGACATGATGGTCGCGCTCGTCGCGCTGGGCGCGATCGGCATCGTCATGGCGCTCGGGATCAAGCAGGTGGAGCGCCGCCTCCTGCGCTGGCGTCCCGAGTACCGCACGGAGCGCGCGTGACACGGTGGACGCTGGCCGTCGGCGCGGTGCTGGTGCTCGGCGCGATCGTCACCGTCGCCGTCGCGCGCGCGTTGGGATGGTCCGGCTCGCGGCTGTCGATTCTCGGCTCGGTGGTCGCGCTGTGGCTCGCCGCGTACGTGCTGTGGGGGTTTGCCGGTGGCCTCGCTGCGCACTACGGTCTCATCGCGCGCTATGACGGTAGCCTGTTCGCGGCACTTGCCGTCGCCGGCGCGTACTGGCAGTACCGTGCGCAGGTGCGGCGCGGTCGGGATCCCGGTCTCACCGTATTCGTGGCCGGGCAGCTGATCTGGCTCGTCATCGTCATGGTGCGCAACGGGCTCCTGCGGCCCTGAGCGTCTTGGAGGAACGGTGATGGATGTCCGCGACGTGATGCGCCACCGCGGAGAGTTCTTTCGCGTGCTGCAGCAGACCGACCGCAGCCAGACGGCGGTAATGACCATCCCGCCGGGCGAGGACGCGGGGCCGGAGGAGACGCACCGCGCGGATCAGATCATCTACATCGTCGAGGGCGAGGCGCTCGTGCGCGTCGGGGCCGACGAGCAGCGCGCGACGACAGGCGCGCTCGTCATGATTCCCGCCGGCGCCCGCCATCACGTCCACAATCCCGGACGCGTTCCGCTGTTCTTCGTGACGATCTACGCGCCGCCCGCGTACTGACACGTTGGGGGCCCCGAAAATGGCCCCACGGTTTCACACGCGGCTGCCCGGCTTGATCGCCCGGCCGCCACTCTTGCAGAGCGGACACGACTCGGGTGCCCACGTGGTCGCCGTCACGGTCGCCAGCGCGGCGCGCTTGACGTCGAAGGCGGCGGCGCCGCCGCTGCGGTCGATCAGCGAGCCCACACCGACTACGCCACCGCCGCTCGCACGAACGCACTCGACGACCTCGCGTGTCGAGCCACCGGTCGTGATGACGTCCTCGACGACGAGACAGCGCTCGCCGGGCGTGAGCACGAAGCCGCGACGCAGCCGCATGACGCCCTCCTCGCGCTCGGTGAAGAGCGCGCGGACACCGAGCGCGCGCGCGACCTCGTGCGCGACGAGGATGCCGCCGATGGCGGGCGCCAAGACGGTCTGCGCCTGCGCGTCGGCGAAGGCGGCCGCGAGCGCCTCACCCAGCCGCGCGGCGTGCTCGGGATACTGCAGCACCAGCGCCGACTGTAGATAGATGTCGGAGTGCAAGCCTGACGTCAGCCGGAAGTGGCCGCGCATGAGCGCGCCCGTCTTTTCATAGAGTTCCAGCGTCTCGCGCTCGGTCAGTGTCGCCATGGCCTCATGATATGTCACGTCGCCAGCGCTTATGTCACCGCGCCAATCGCCGCGCGCCCGCGCGCCACGGTGGCGTGCCGCGCGTTCCACCGATGCCATCCAGACCGTCGCGTGACGCGCTGCCCGCTTGCGCGTCGACACTGTAACCCCGCCTGACGTCGATCAATTGACCCTCGCGCGCCAAGCCCGAGCCGTGGCAACCGCGTTGCACCTCTGCCCGCCCACGCCGGTCTGGCAAGGAGGCCCGTTCGCATGGCGAAGGTGATGGTCGTCGATGACGCGGTTTCCGACCTGAAGCTCATGGAATCGATTTTGCGCGGCGCCGGTCACGACGTCGTCTCGCTCAACAGCGGCGAAAAGCTCGAGGACCAGCTTCAGGCGGAGCATCCCGACGTCCTGCTCCTCGACATCGTCATGCCGCGACGGAACGGGTACGACATCCTGCGCGCACTGCGACGTGACGCGCGAACGCGCACGACGCCCGTCGTGCTCGTGTCGTCCAAGAACCAGGAAAGCGATCGCGCGTGGGGCAAGAAGCAGGGCGCCGACGAGTACCTCGCGAAGCCCTTCACGCCGGACCAGCTGCTGAGCGTGGTGAGCCGGTTTGCACGCTGACGACGCCATCGTGTCCGGTCCCGTACCTGCACCGTCGGCGCCGGTGGCTCCGGGCGCGACGGCCCCAGGCGACGTCACACTACCGGGCGCTCATCGCTATCGCGCGTGCGTCGTCACGATGGGAGGCCGCACGCTCGCCGTCGATGTGCGCGAAGCGCGCGAAGTGATGAAGCTGGAGACGATTGCCGAGGTGCCCGGCGCGCCGGCGCCGCTGCTCGGCGTCGCGAATCTCCGCGGCCGGGTACTCCCCGTCGCGGACGCGCGGCCCACGCTGGCGCTGTCGCCGCCGGCCGCCGCCCCATCGGTGGCGATCGTGCTCGCCGCGAGCGGTCTCGAAGCGGCCGTGCCGATCGACGCCGTGCTCGGTCTCGAATGGTTCGACGCGCCGCTTCCGCCCGACGGCATCGCGGAGGGGCCACTCAAAACGTTCGCGGCCGGTTTGGTGCCGCGACCCGACGACCCTGCCATCCTGCTCGACGTCGCCCGGCTGCTCGACGCGCTTCGCGCGCCGTGGGCGCCGGCCACCCCGGAGGCTTTGCCATGAATCGACGACACTTCCTCCGCTTCCTCGCCGGCACGACGGCGACGCTCGCGACGGCGCAGGCGGCGGCGGCGCAGCCGCGCGCGCCCCGCTTTCGTCCCGTGCCGACCGAGCCGCCGGCCGTTCCGCAGCCGGTCGCGCCGACCGCGTCGGCGCCCGGCGTGACGCCGAACGAGATCCGCGTCGGCATGAGCGCGGCCTTCCGGGGCACCGCGGCGGGCCTGGGCACCGAGTTTTACCGCGGCGCGCAGGCGTACTACGACGAGGTCAACGCGCGCGGCGGCATCCACGGGCGCGCCCTCACCGTGGTCGCACTCGATGACAACTACGAGCCGAACCCCTGCATCAAGAACACGATCCAGCTCCTGGACAAGGACCAGGTGTTCACCCTGTCCAACTACGTCGGCACGCCCACGCTGACTCGCGCGCTACCGGTGATCAAGCGCTACGCGGAGCAGCAGGTCGTGCTCGTCGGCAACTTCACGGGCGCCCAGCCCCAGCGCGAGATGCCATACGTCGAGCAGGTCTTCAACATCCGCGCCTCGTATCGGCAGGAGATGATGGCGCTCGTCGACCGGTTCTGGGCGCTCGGCGCACGCAACTTCGGCGTCTTCTACCAGATCGACGCGTACGGCCGTAGCGGTACCGACGGCGTGGCGCGCGGCCTCGCCGCGCGCGGCGCGCGGATCACCGCCGAGGCGACGTATCCGCGCGGCGCGAAATTCACCGACGACATGACGCCAGCGGTGCATGAGCTCCAGAAAGCGGGCGTCGACGTGGTGCTGTGCACCGGCGCGTATCAGGGTTGCGGCGCGTTCGTGCGCTCGGCGCGCGACGCGGGGTTCCTGGCGCCAATCTCGAACCTCTCGTTCGTCGGCTCCGACGCCATGCTGTCGCTACTCGTCAAGCACGGCAAGACCAACGGGCGGAACTACACGCGTGCGCTGATCAACTCGCAGGTGGTGCCGAGCTACGACGACGCGGCGCTGCCGGGCGTCGCCGAGTATCGCGGCCTCATGGAACGGCACAAGCCGGCGGTGCCGCAGGCACTGCGCGACGGCAACTACGCCGTGCAGCGCATGAGCTTCATCAGCCTGGAAGGATTCGTGAACGCCAAGGTCATCGTCGAGGCCCTGCGTCGCGCGGGCCCGCAGCCGACGCGTGTGGCCTTCCGGCAGGCGCTCGAGTCGCTGCGCAACTTCGACCTCGGGATCGGCGCGATGCTGACGTTCGGGCCGGAGCGCCACCAGGGGCTCGACTCCGTCTACTTCACGCGCGTCGAGGGTGAACGGTGGGTGCCCATCGCCGACTGGGCGGCGGCAGTTCAAGTCTAGGAGAGCGTGGTCATGATCAAGCTGCCCGTCCGGTTCGGCCTGCTGACGAAGATCATCGTCTTTCTGACGATCGTGCTCGTCCCGCTGGCGGCCATCACCTGGTACGCGTCGGTGCGAACACTGCGCGAAAAGATGACTGACGAGTTCACCTCGAAGGGCAGCGCGATCGCGAACAGCCTCGCGTCCTCGGCCGTCGACCTGATTCTCAATCGCGACGCCTCGACGGTGCAGGCGCGCGTCGACGAGGTGGTCGCGGGGAAGGATGCGATCGCCGGTGTCGCGTACGTCATGGTCTACGACCCACAGAAGATGCTGATCGCGCACACGTTCCATCCCGTGGTGCCGCGCGATCTCATCGACAAGAACCTCGTGGCCGGTGACAGCACAAAGCAGGTGCGCGAGATCAGCTATGTCCATCCCGTCACCGGCGCAACGCGGTCGATCATCGACGTCGGTGTGCCGATGCTGGCCGGCCAGCTCGGGACCGTGCGCGTGGGCATGGACAAGTCGATCATCGACGCCGCCGCTGCCACGTCAGGAAAGTGGCTCCTCGCCGTCTTCGCCGGCGTGGCGCTGGCCGCCGTGATTGCCGGCACGGTCTTCGCGCGGCGGCTCACGCGCCCGCTCGGCGAGATCGTCAAGGTGGCCGAACAGGTTGGTCGCGGCGACCTCACGCACACGCTCCGCGTGCGCTCGCAGGACGAGATCGGCCAGCTCGCGCGCACCTTCAACGACACGGTCACGCGCTTGCGCTCGCAGGTGCTGACCGAGGCCGAGCGCGACGAAGAGCGCAAGCGGCGCGAGGATCTGCAGAAGAACATCGCCATCTTCCTGGAGACGGTGACCCAGATCGCCCAGGGCGATCTGCGCCAGCGGGGCGAGGTCACGCCCGACGTCCTCGGCAACGTCGTGGATGCCGTCAACCTGATGGTCGAGGAGATCGGGGCGCTGCTCGTCGACGTCCGCCATGCGGCGCTGCGCGTGAACGCCAGCGCCAACGACATGCTCGGTGCCACCGACCAGATGGCCAGCGGCGCCGAGCGGCAAGCGCGCGAGTCCACCACGGTGAGCCGCGAGGTCGAGACGATGTCGCGCTCGGTGCAACTGGTCGCCTCGAACGCCGCGTCGGCCGCGAACGCCGCCGGCCAGACGCTCGAGGCCGCGACGCGCGGCGAGAGCGCGGTGCGCGACAGCCTTTCGGGGATGCAGCGCATCCGCAACGAGGTGCAGGTCATTTCCAAGCGCATCAAGAGCCTCGGCGATCGCTCGCTCGAGATCTCCGAGATCGTCGACACCATCGAGGAGATCGCCTCGCATACAAATCTATTGGCGCTGAACGCCGCCATCGAGGCGGCCGGGGCGGGCGAGTCGGGCGTGCGCTTCGCGGTCGTCGCCGACGAGATCCGCAAGCTGGCCGAGCGCGCCGCCGCCGCCACCAAGGACATCGCTGCGCGCATCCGCGCCGTGCAGGCGGAGACGCAGGAGGCGGTCGTCGCCATGGAAGAGGGCACCCGCGAGGTCGAAGCGGGCTACAAGGTCACGATCCGCGCCGAGGAGAGCCTCAAGTCGATCGCCGGCATCTCGAAGACGTCGGCCGAGCTGGCGCAGGAGATCTCCGCGTCGTCGCAGCAGCAGGTGCGCGGCGCCGACGGCGTGGTGCGTGCGATGCGCTCCATCGCCGAAGTCGCGGTGCACACCGAGCAGGCCGTGCTGCAGACGCGCCGCACGGTCGACGACCTGGTGAAACTGGCGGACGAGCTCACGCGAAGCCTCTCGCGGTTCAAACTGGCGACGAACTGACGGGACGATGACCGAGTCGGCCGAAACGGCGTTTCTGCGCTCCATCTTCCTGATGGAGGCGTGGGACACGGTCGCGGCGCTCGAAGGCGCGGCGGCCACGCTCGTGCGGCCCGGCGGGCTCGACGAGCTTTTCGTCGTCACCCACCGTCTCAAGGGCGCCGCGTCGCTGCACGGCTTCCCGAAGATCGCCGAGATGGCCGCCAAGCTCGAGGAGGTGCTCGGTCTCCGCCCGCCGGACATGCAGGTGCTGACCACACTGGTCGGCACGCTCAAGCGCGCACTGGACGCGGCGGCGTCCGGCGTGCCGCTTGCCGCCCTTCCGGCCAGGCGCGAGCCGGACGCACCGTCAATTGCCGTGCCGCAGGCGGGCCGCGCGCCGGCGACGGCGGACCCGGTGCGATCCGATCTCGAGTCGTTCTTCGCGGACAACGCCGACGTGGCGACGTATTTCGTGCCCGAGGCGACCGAGCATCTGGAGGCCGTCACCGCGACGCTCGGCGCGCTCGAACGAGGCGCCGACGCCGAGATGCTGGCGCGCCTCTTCCGCGCGGTCCATACGTTGAAGGGCGCCGCTTACGTCGTCGGCTGCACGCGTGTCGGTGAGGTGGCGCACCGCATGGAGGATGTCCTGGTGGCGGCGCGCGAGGGCAGCCGACCCTTGACGCCCGCGGCGATCGAGACGCTGTTTGCGGCCGACGGCGTGCTCCGGCTAATGCTCGGCCTGGCGCCCGACCCGCGCGCGAACATGACCGACGTCGTCGCCCGGGTGCGCGCGCGGCTCGACACGCTGCTCGCCGGCGCACCGGAGGCCTCCGCCGCGCCGGCGGCTGTCACCGCGCCGGTCGTCGCTGCACCGCCGCCGGCCGCGGTGGCTCCACCGGTGACAGTTCCGCCGGCGACGAGTGTCGCGCTGCCGTCGCCGCTGGCGGCGCTCCTGAG
>JBKOZH010000204.1:0-18709 GCA_046725765.1 Candidatus Methylomirabilota bacterium
GCGCTCTACGATTCGCCCGCGCACACGCTGGCGCGCGCGCTGGGGGCACGGGGCCCCGTGGTCACCGTCTCGACCGCGTGCGCGTCCGGCGCCACCGCGCTTGGTGTCGGCGCCGACCTGCTCGCCGCCGACGCCGCCGACCTCGTGGTCGCCGGTGGCTACGACGTCCTCTGTCGCTTCGTCATGCGAGGCTTCGACGCGCTTCGCTCGCTCACGCGCGAGCGCGTGCGGCCGTTCGACCGGCGCCGCAGCGGCCTGCTGCTCGGCGAAGCCGCCGCGCTCGTGTTGATGGCGCGCGACGCGGATGCGCCGCGCGTGCGGCTCGGACGCCTGCTCGGTCACGCGAGCAGCAGCGACGGCTCGCACGTCGCGGCGCCGGATCCCGAGGGGCGAGGACTCGCGCACGCGGTGCGCGGAGCGTTGACGGCGGCCGGCGTCGGCGGCGATGCCGTGGATTTCGTCAGCGCCCACGGTACCGGCACGCCGCTCAACGACAAAATCGAGACCGCGGTGCTGCGCCGCGTGCTCGGCGCGCGCGCCGCCGCGGTGCCGGTGAACTCGATCAAGGGCGCGCTCGGCCACACCATGGGCGCCGCCGCGACGCTGGAGGCGATCATGTGCCTGCTTGCCTCGCGCGACGGCGTGGTGCCGGGCACCGCCGGCTACGAGGAAGCGGACCCCGCGTGCGACCTCGACGTGAGCGGCGCCGCGCGCGCGGCCAGACCGCGCGTGAGCCTCAGCACCTCGCTGGGGTTCGGCGGCTGTAACGCCGCACTCGTGGTCGAGGGCTCCGCGTGACGCGCGTGCTCGGGGTCGGCCTGCTCAGCGGCTGGGGAGAGGGCGTGGCCGCGCTCCCAGCGGATGCGCGCGGCGCGGCGGGCGCGCGGCGCGTCGTGCCCGCGGCGACCCCGGCCCTCAGCGGTGAGCGCTTTCGCCGAGCGACGCGCGAGTGTTTGCTCGGCGTGGCCGCCGTCGACGCTGCGTTGCGCGACAGCGGACTCGAGCGGGCGGCGGTGGCGGGGCCGCGGACTGCGCTCGTGTACGCGACGGCGGCGGCGTATGGCGCCAGCAACCGGGCGTTTATTGTCTCGGAGTCGGCGAGCGCGGAGCAGCGGGGAGGGCTGTACTTTCCGTATACCGCGCCGAGCTCGGTGCCGGCCGAGGTGGCGATCGAGTACGGCTTGACCGGCGGGTATGTCATTCTTGTGGGCGGGCCGGTCGCCGGCGTGGACGCGCTCTGGCAGGCGAGCACGCTGCTCGCCGCGGGACGCGCCGACCTGGCGCTCGTGCTCGCGGTCGAGACTTTCGACGAGTGCGAGGAGCTCTGGTCGCGCGGGCGCTGGACGACGCCGCGACCCCTGGTGGAAACGGCCGCGTGCGCCGTGCTCGCGGGCGATGGTCGGGAGCTGGGATACGGTGCCGCCGTCGGCGCCTCGACGCTCGAGACGCTCGCATCGCGACGGGCCGGCGAGACGCTCGCGTGCGCGCCCCTCGTGGCGCTGGCGTTGGCGCGTGCGGCGGGAACGCCGCGCGCCCGCGTCACCGGGACGTGGCGAGGCCGGTCCGCACAGATCGCGCTCGCAACATAGGAGGCTCATGGAATCCAAGGAAGTCCTCGACGAGCTGAAGACGATCCTGGTCTCGCGTCTGAAGTTCGACCCTCGCCGCGCCGCGGAGACGACGGAGTCCACGCCTTTGCCCAAGGGCGTCGAGGGCTCCATCGGTCTCGACTCGCTCGATTTCATCGAGCTCTCGATCGCGATCGAAGAGCGCTTCGGCATCGCGATGGAGGAAAACGAAGACCTCACCGAGCACTTCGCCTCCTTCGACACGCTGTCGCGCTTCATCGCGGACAAGATGCGCTCCGCATGAAGCAGGTGGTCGTGACCGGCCTCGGTGCGGCGAGTCCGTACGGAGCCGGTGTCGTCGCGTACTGGAAGGGGCTCACCGGCGGCGCCTGCGCGATTCGCGACCTCACGCTCATCGAGACCGAAGGCTTTCGCTGCCGCATCGGCGCCGAGGTGCCGGGGACGCTGCCGGGCTCGCCGCGCCGCACGCGCGCGGATCGTCTCGCCATCGCCGCTGCCGGCGAGGCGCTGACCGACGCCGGGCTTGGCCGCCGCGACCGCGAGACGGCCGGTCTCGTCGTCGGCGCCGTCGGCGGCGGGATGCTCGAGGCCGAAGCGTGGTACTGGCGCGACGGCCGCGACGGGACCTCGACCGCGTCGCCGCGCACCGTGCGCGCGGTGCTGCCGGCCGCCCACGCGGAGACGGTGGCCAGCCGCTTCCGCCTGGGCGGTCCGCGTCACACCGTGGTGACGGCGTGCAGCTCGGGCGCCGTCGCGCTGGCCGAGGCCGCCGAGCTCATCGCGGACGGCGTCGTCGACGTTGCGCTGGCCGGCGGCGTCGATGCGGTCACCCGCATCTGCTACATGGGCTTCAACGCGCTGAAGCTACTCGACCCCACGCCATGTCGTCCCTTCGACCGCGAGCGCCGCGGCATGTCCATCGGCGAGGGGGCGGGATTCATGGTGCTCGAGTCGGCCGACCGCGCGCGCGGCCGCGGCGCGCGCGTGTACGCGACGCTGTCGGGCCACGGGATGACCACCGACGCGTTCCATGTGACAGCGCCCGAGCCGGCCGGGGACGGAATGGTCCGCGCCATGCGCGAGGCGCTGCGGCGCGCGGGCGCGGCGCCGCAGGAAGTGCAGTACGCGAATGCGCACGGGACCGGCACGCCGCAAAACGACCGCATCGAGGCGCGCGCGCTGGCGCGGGTCTTCGGCGAGGGCGGGCTGCTCGTGTCGTCCAGCAAATCGATGATCGGCCACACGATGGCCGCCGCCGGTAGTCTGGAGGCCATTGCCACCGTGCTGGCGCTCGAGCACGGCGTCGTGCCGCCGACCGCCAATCTTGCGATCCGCGATCCGGATGTCCCGTTCGACTGCGTGCCGGTCGTCGCCCGCCGTGCCGGGCTCACGTGTGCGATTTCGAACTCGTTCGGCTTCGGCGGTCAGAACGTGACGCTGCTGTTCCGGCGCGGCGCCGCGTGACCAGATGCGCGGCCGCAGGCGTGGCGTGAGAGCGAGCGCGGTGTGACCTCCGACACGACGCGCGATGCGGTGGCGATCACGGGCGTCGGCATCGTCAGCGCCGCGGTGACGGGCAATTCGGCGGCTCTCGGTGCGTTCCTCGCCGCCCCGGCGCCGCCGCCGGACGAGGCGCTTGGCCCGGGCGCGATGGCCGCGCTCGTCGAGCCCGACGAGGCGCGGCGGCTGTCACGCGTGTGCCAGATGACCGTCGCCGCCGCGCGGCTCGCGATGCGCGAATCCGGCGTCGATCCCGCGGCCGGCCTGGGTCTGGTCATTGGCACCGAGTTCGGTGATCTCGCTTCCACGCACGCGTTCGCCGACGGGTTTCTCGCGCGCGGCCCGGCGGGACTGTCGGCGTTGCTCTTCCCAAACACCGTGATGAACACGATGGTCGCCACGACCGCCATCGCGGTCGGCGCCCGAGACATGGCGCTCACGCTCAACGCCCCCACGGTCGCCGGCGAGCTGGCCGTCGCGCGCGCCGTCGCGGCGGTGGCGAGCGGCCGCGTGCCCGCGGTCCTCGCGGGCGGCGTGGATGAGCTCGACACGGTCGTCGAGCGCGAGCTCGCCTACCTCGGCCTTGGCGCTGAGCGGCGTGGTGAGGGTGCGGCGTTCCTCGTGCTCGAGTCGTCGGCGGTCGCGCGCGCGCGCGGCGCGACGGTGCTCGGCGAGGTGAGCGCGGCGGCGTGGCGCGCGCTGCCCACCCGCCCATGGGGCGTGGGACGCACGCATCGCTCGCGGGCGATTACCGACGCGCTGGAAGCCGCCGGCGCGCGGACCGATGACGTCGGCTGGGTGTACGCGTCCGCCAGCTGCGACGAGGCGCGCGACCGCTGGGAGACGCGCGTGTTGGCCGGAGCACTCGGCGCCGCAGCACCCGTCTCGACGCTCGGCCGGCTGCTCGGACGCCACGCCGGTCTCGGCGTGCTACGTGTCGCCGCCGCAGCGTGGACCGCGCGCTCGGGACTGCTGTGCGCGCCCGACGGCGCGCGGCGCGTCGCGCGTGTCCGCCCGGGACGCGGTCTCGTGCACGGGCTCGCGCGCGGCGGGCTGCACGTCGCCCTCGTGGTGGACGCCGCGTGAATCCCATCATCGTCATCCCCGCCCATGACGAGGCGGCGACGATCAGCCGCGTGGTCCGCGGCGCGCGCGCGCACGCGCCGGTGATCGTCGTCGACGACGGCTCGCACGACGCGACGGCCCAGGCGGCCGCGCTCGCCGGCGCCGACGTCTGCCGCCACCCGCGGCGACTCGGAAAGGCTCAAGCGCTCCGCACGGGCGTTGCCGCGGCACGCGAGCGCGGCGCGACGCACGTCGTCACGCTGGACGCAGACGGTCAGCACGACCCGGACGACGTGCCCGCGCTGTTGGCCGCCGCCGCACCGCGAACGCTCGTCGTCGGCGCGCGCCAGCCCGCCGGCGAGGCGCTGACGGCGGGCCGTGCCGAGGCCGTCGTCATCGCGGGCTTCTTCGTGAACTGGGCGAGCGGCCTGCGCCTGGCCGACACGCAGTCGGGCTTCCGCGTCTATCCGGTCGCGATGTTCGACGACATCGCAGCCCGTCGAGGCGGCTTCGTGTTCGAGACCGAAGTCTTGTTGGCGGCGGCGGCGCACGGCTGGACCGTGCGCGAGGTTCCGGTGCGGGCGCTGCCGCGCGCTGCGGCGCGCAGCCGGTTCCGGCCCGTCGTCGATGGCGCGGCCATCGGCGCGCATCTCGCGGCGTGCTCGCTCGCGCGCATCGCGCGTCATCCGCGCCGCCGCCGGGCGATGGCGGCGGCCAGTGGCGTGCTCGCGCTGCCCATCGTCTTGCCGGTCCTGGCGGTGGCTGCGCTCACGGGATGGCGCACGCCGGCGACGAGCGCCCTCGTCGCGTCGCTCTATGCGCAAGAGCGGCTCGACGCCGACGCGCCGCAGCCCGCCGAGTCCGTCGATTCGCTGTGGACGCGGTCGTGATGGAGCGCTTCGACGTCGTCGTCGTCGGCGGAGGCCCGGGCGGCTCCAGCGCCGCCACGTTCTTGGCTGACGGCGGACTGCGCGTGGCGCTGTTCGAGCGCGAGCGCTTTCCGCGCTTTCACGTCGGCGAGTCGCTCATGCCCGCCACGATGCTCCTGCTCGAGCAGCTCGGCGCGAAGGCCGCCATCGAGGAGCGCGGCTTTCAGCTCAAGTACGGCGCCAGCTTTCACGACGAAGAAAACGACGCGACGCAGACGTTCTACTTCCTGCCCGGTCAGCCGTGGCCGAACTACTCCTATCAGGTGCCGCGCGCCGAGTTCGACATGGTGCTGCTCGAGCACGCCAAGAAGCGCGGCGTCACCGTGTATCAGCCGGCGACGGTGGAGGAGACGGCGTTCGACGCCGAGGGCGTGACGGTGGGTGCCAGCGGCGCGGGCGCCGGCGGCCGCGTGCGCGCGGCGATGCTCGTCGACGCGACGGGGCGCGACGCGCTCATGGCCAGCCGCTACGGCAGTCGCCGGCGCATTCCCAACCTCGGCAAGGTCGCCCTCTTCGCGCACTTCAAGGGCGCCGCGCGGCAGTCCAGCTTCGAGGAAGGCAACATTCGCATCTACGTCTTCCGCGACGGATGGTTCTGGTGGATCCCGCTCGCCGGCGACGTCACCAGTGTCGGTGCGGTCTGTCACGCGCGCACCGTGAAGGAATGGAGCGGCGACCTCGAGGCACTGCTCGACGCGATGATCGCGCGCTGCCGCGGCGTGTCCGAAGGGCTCACGGGTGCCGTGCGCATCACGCCCGTGCACCGCCAGGCGAACTTCGCGTACGAGAACGCGCCGATCGTCGGCGATCGCTTCGTCGCCGTCGGCGATGCCGTCGCGTTCGTCGACCCGATCTTCTCGGGCGGCGTGTACATCGCCCTGCGCACGGGACAGCTCGCCGCCCGCGCCACGCTGGACGCGTTCCGGGCGGGGGACTTCTCGGCGCGACGCTTCGCCGGCTACGAGCGGGCGGTGCGCGCCGGGATGCACCCGCTGTTCAAGTTCATCCACAAGTACTATGAGCCGTCGTTCTTCGACCTCTTCATGCACCCACGCAACGTGCTCGGGATGTACGAGGCGGTGCTGAACGTGCTGTCCGGCGGCAACTGGGTGACGTCGCCGTGGCGCGTGCGCATCGCGCTGCGCCTGCTCTATGGCGTGACGCGCATCAAGACCTGGATGCGCGGCCGCGCCGGCCTCCCCGTCGAGTCCCGGCTGGAATGGTAGTGCGAGCCGCAGCCGGAGGCGAGGCGAGCCTGTGATCCGGGGCGTGCGAGCCGCAGCCGGAGGCGAGGCGAGCCTGTGATCCGGGGCGTGCGAGCCGCAGCCGAAGGCGAGGCGAGCCTGTGATCCGGGGCGTGCGAGCCGCAGCCGGAGGCGAGGCGAGCCTATGAATGTGGACAGTGTGATCGGCCGCGTGCGTCTCGTGTGATCAGCGCGCTGCGTCGCGTCCTGCGCGGGTACGTTTTTACCATTGCCGGCATCGCGATCGGGGTCGCGGGCATCGTGGCGCTCGGGGCGATGGCCGAGCGCATTGTCCGCTTCATCGAGGGCGGTGACCGCTTCGTGCTCGGCCAGATCTCGGTCGCGGGGCGGGGCATGGGCATGGGCACCGGCTTCACCGCCGGCGGCTTGCTGCCCGCGGCGGCCATCGAGGCGATCCGCAAGGTGGACGGCGTCTCCGGTGTGCAGCCGCAAGTCCTGCTGCCGCTCAACCCGAGCACGTCGCAGTTCATGACACTGACGCAGGAGCTCGTGGTCGGGATGGATCTCAGCGTGCCGTCGCCCAACCGCCACTATCGGACGCTGCCCGTCGAGCGTGGTCGATTCCTGCAGCAGGGTGATCGTCGCAAGGCCGTCGTCGGTGCCTCGTTCGCCGCGTCGCATGGCCTCGCGCCCGGATCGCGCCTGGAGCTCGAAGGACAGCCCTACGAGGTCGTCGGCGTGCTGGAACGCATGCTCACCGCCCCCGACCGCTTCGTGATCGTCGCGATCGAGGACGCGCGCGAGCAGTGGATCGCGAAGGACCGGCTGCTCAGGACCGTGCTCGCGTCCGGCGGCGTGGCGCTGCGGGCGCAGGATCTGAACACCGGCGCGGCCGTCGGCTGGCGCGACGGCGACGATCCCGATGCGGTGGCCCGGCGCATCCGCGACCAGGTCGCCGGCGTGAACGTGCAGATTCCGAGCGAGCTGTCGTCGCTGCTACGGCAGTCCACGGCGTTCTTCTCCGCGCTGCTCGTTGGTCTGGGCCTGCTGGCCTTCGTGATCGGCGGCCTGTCGCTGGCCAACACGGTGGCGGCCGCCGTGTTCGAGCGGATCCGCGACTTCGGCGTCAAGCGCGCGCTCGGGGCCACGGACTGGCAGCTCGGTCGCGAGATTCTCGGCGAGTCCCTCGCGGTGACGCTCTCGGGCGGCGCCGTCGGCGTGGCGCTGGCGCTGGCGCTCGGCCTCGGCATCGACGGGTGGGCACGCCGCAGCGGCCAACAATTGTTTCTGTTCTCGCCGCGCTTGCTCGCCGGAACGCTCGTCTTCTCGCTGCTGCTCGGCGCGGCGGCGGCCGCGTATGCGGCGCTGCGGATTACGCGCCTGTCGCCCGCGGACGCGATTCGGAGGGGCAGTGCCGCCTGACACCGTGCTGGCCGCGCGCGGGCTGATCAAGCGCTTCCCGGCGCCATCGGGTCCGGCCATCGAGGTGCTGGCCGGCGTCGACCTGTCTGTGTGCCGCGGCGAGCTCGTCGTCATCGAGGGCCCGTCCGGCTCCGGCAAGAGCACGCTGCTCAACGTAGTCGGGCTGCTCGAGGACGCCGACGACGGCGAGATCCACTTCGGCAATCGCCCGGTGAGCGGACTCGGTCGCGCGGCCAAGAGTCGCGAGCGCGGCCGGTGGCTGGGCTTCGTGTTTCAGTCGTTCCTGCTCCTGCCGACGCTCACCGCGCTCGACAACGTTCTGCTGGCCGCGCGCTACACCACCGGCGTCGACGGCGAGCGGCGGCGCCGCGCGATGGCGCTGCTGGAGCGCTTCGGCGTGGCGGAACGGCGTGATCACCATCCCGCGCAGCTCTCGGGCGGTGAGCAGCAGCGCGTGGCGTTCTGCCGGGCCGTGCTCAACGACCCACCCCTCTTGCTCGCCGACGAGCCAACCGGCAATCTCGACGACGCCAACGGCGCCGTGATTCTGGACTCGCTGCGTGAGCGCGCTCGAGCCGGGGGGGCGGTCATCGTCGTCAGTCACCGTGCGGATGCCGCCCGCGGCGCGGATGCCGTCTACACGCTGTCCGCCGGGCAGCTGCTACGCGGGCAACTAAGGAGGCCTTTCGAATGAGGATCGTGACCTGCGCGTTGCTTACCGTGCTGCTCCTTGCGAGTGCGGTTCCTGCCGCCGAACCCGTCGCCCAGACGTTCAGTGCCCCAATCGATCGGGTCTGGACGGTCGTCGAGGCGGTGCTCAAGCAGTTGGGGTGGGAGATCGAGAAGAAGGATCGCACCATCGGCATGATCAGTACCGAGTCGCGCCGCGTGGAGGGCGAGGACTACGGCGTGTATGCGAAGGGGACGCGGCATCGCCTGACGCTGTACGTCAAAGCCGCCAGTGAGAATCGCACGACGGTGACGGTCGAGCGGCAGCGGTTCCATCGCGAGCGCATTCTGTGGATCGACAAGGACGAGCCGATCGCGGACTCGGGCAACCGGGACGTGGAACGCTCGATCCTGGCGGCGATCGGCAAGGGGCTCTGATGACGAGCACCCTGCTCTGGGTGGGGATCGCGAGTCTGGTCGGCGGCCTCGGCCACGTGATCCTCGCCAAGGGCATGAAGGTCGTGGGCGGCGACACCACCGGCGGCTCGCCACTCGCGCGCACGCTGTCCAATCCGTGGGTGCTTCTCGGCGTCGTGCTGCAGGCCGCGTTCTTCTTCATCTACATGGCGCTGCTCTCGCGCGAGGACGTGAGCAAGGTCCTGCCGCTGACGACGCTGAACTACATCATCGTCGCGCTGTTCGCCCAGCTGATGCTCGCGGAGCCCGTGACGCCGCTGCGCTGGAGCGGCATCGGGTTCATCGTGCTCGGCGTCTTCCTGGTGTCGCGCACCTGACGCGGCGCCGCGCGCTCGTGACGGCCGCGCTGGCGGCGATGCTGGCCGCTCCGTTTTTGTTCACGGGGCTCGGCGCCGCGCCATTCGACGACCCGGGCGAAGGCATGCACGCGGCGATCGCGCGCGAGCTCACGCTCTCGCGCGACCCGCTGCGCCTCACGCTCGACGGCGTCCGCTACGTCGACAAGCCCCCGCTGCTCTACGTGCTGCTGGCGGGCGCGTTCGCGCTCGGCGGGGCCGGGGAAGGGCCGGCGCGCGCCGTCTCGGCGGTGGGGGCGCTGGTGGCGGTCGCGGCCACCGCGTGGCTTGGCGCGCGCCTCTGCGGTACGTCGTGGGGACTGCTGGCCGGAATCGGGCTGCTGACCTCATGTGGCTTCTTCGCGTACGGCCGGTATGTTCGCCCCGAAACGATTTTTGTCGCCGTGCTCAGCGCCGGCTTTGCCGTGCTGCTTCCGGCGGTCGTCGCGTCACGCCGGGGCCTCGCCATAGCAGGGCTCGCCGTCTTTGGCCTCGCGGCCCTCGCCAAGGACCCGCTCGGCGCGCTGCTGCCGCCGCTCGCCGTCGGCCTCGCGCGCGCGGCGGCCGGTCAGGCGCGTCCGGTCGGCGCGTGGCTGCCGTGGCCGGGCCTGGCGCTCCTGGGCCTCGTGGGCTTTGCGTGGTACGCCGCGGTGGCGCTGACCACGCCGGGCTTCGCGTGGTACACGGTCGTCGACAACCATCTGCTGAACGTCGCGCGCGCCCGCCAGTTCCCGGACGAAGACGTGCCGCTCTCCGCGCTCGAGTTCCTGATCGTCGCGCTGCTCGGTGCCGCGCCGTGGGTGCTCGCGGCCGGCGCCGCCCTCGTGCGGCTCGCGCGGCGCCGCGCGTGGCGCAATCCCGACGAGATGCCGTGGGTCGCGCTGGGATTGTGGGCGTTGGGAGTGCTCGTGCTCACGGCGCTCTCGCCGTTTCGCCTGCCACATTACGGGCTGCCTGCGTATCCGGCCATCGCGCTGCTCGCCATGCGGGGCTGGTCCGAGGGCGGGCGTCCACTCGCGCTCGTCCACGCCGGGTTGTTCGCGGCGCTGGGGACGGCGTGCGCGATCGCGTGGGCTGCCGACGGTACGCCGCTGGCGGGGGTCCTCGACGCCACGGACGTCGCCACGCGCAAGGCGATCGCCGCCGGTGCCGCGGCCGGCGTCGATCCCGCGCTCTTCGTCCCGGTCCTCGGCGCGGGCGCGCTGGCGTTCGGTGCGGGGGCGGTGGTCCTCGGCGTGCTCGCGACGCGTCAGCGCGCGACGTTCACGGCCGCGGCCACGACGGGCGTGACGCTGCTCGCCGTGCTGCCGTGCGTGGCGCTCGCGCTACAGGCCGTGTCTTCGGTGCGCACCGTGAAGCCGATCGCGCTCGAGCTCGCTCGACGCGCCGGCGCCGCCGACGTGATCGTTCACGAGGGCCCGATCGAGAACTCCGGCGCGCTGGAATGGTACTCCGGCCGCCGGCCGGTCATCGTCGAGGGCCGCCGGAGCGTGCTCGGCTTCGGCGCGATGCAGCCCGAGAGCCGCGACGTGTTCTGGGATCGCGCACGGCTGGCCGATGCGTGGAGCAGCGGCGCTCGCGTGTGGCTCGTCACGGGCCGTCCCGCCGCGCGGAGCGTCGTCGCCGCGCTCCCTGCGCCGCATCTCGTGGCCAGCGCCGGTGGTCGCCGCCTGTATGTCAATCGGTGATCGGCTAAGATGGGGTCCGTGACCGCGCTGCGGACCCTGTTCCTTCACCCGCCTTCCTTTTCCGGTTTCGACGGCGGCGCCGGCTCGCGTTATCAGGCGCGTCGCGAGATCCGCTCCTTCTGGTATCCGACGTGGCTCGCTCAGCCGGCCGCGCTGGTGCCGGGCTCGCGGCTGGTCGACGCGCCGCCGGCCGACCTCACCCTCGCCGACGTGCTGCCGCTCGCGCGCGAGTACCAGCTCGCGGTCTTGCACACCAGCGCGCCGGCTTTCGCCCACGACGTGAAGGTGGCCGAGGCGCTGAAGGGCGAGAATCCCGCGCTGCGCATCGGCGTCGTCGGCGCGCACGTCGCGGTGCAGCGCGAGGCGGCGCTGGCGACATCACCCGCGCTCGACTTCGTGTGCGGCGAGGAATTCGACTTCACCATCCGTGAGATCGCCGAGGGCCGGCCGTTGTCCGAGGTCGCGGGCCTGTCGTATCGCGACGCCGAGGGCGAGCTCAAGCGCACGCCGCCGCGCGCGCCGCTCGAGGACATGGACGCGCTGCCGTGGGTGGTGGACGTGTATGCGCGCGATCTCGACACCGACCGCTACGTCATCGGCTACCTCCAGCATCCTTACGTGTCGCTCTATACGGGCCGCGGCTGCCGCTCGAAGTGCACGTTTTGCCTGTGGCCCCAGACCGTTGGCGGCCATCGCTACCGCACGCGGTCGGTGGACAACGTGGTGGCCGAGATCGCGCACGCGACGCGGCTGTTTCCGCGAGTCAAAGAGTATTTCTTCGACGACGACACGTTCACCGACGATCTGCCGCGCGCCGAGGCCATCGCACGCGGACTCGGACGGCTCGGCGTGACGTGGTCCTGCAACGCCAAGCCGGACGTGCCGCCGGCGAGCCTGAAAATCTTCCGCGACAACGGCCTGCGGCTGCTGCTCGTCGGCTACGAATCCGGCAGCCAGACGATTCTCAACAACGTGCGCAAAGGCACGCGCCTCGATCGTGCCCGCGAGTTCACGCGGGCCGCGCGCGCGCTGGGCATCAAGATCCACGGCACGTTCATCCTCGGCCTGCCCGGCGAAACGCGGGAGACGATCGAGCAGACGATCCGCTTCGCGCAGGACATCGACCCGCATACGCTGCAGGTCTCGCTGGCGGCGCCGTATCCCGGCACGGCTCTGCACCGGCAGGCGGTGGAAAACGGCTGGCTTCAGACGGAAGGGCTCGTGGACGGCCGCGGCACGCAAGCCAGCGTGCTGGGCTACGCGCATCTGCCGCGCACGGAGATCTTTGCTGCCCTCGAGACGTTCTACCGGCGGTTCTATTTCCGGCCGCGCAAGATGTTTGCGCTCGCCGCCGAGATGCTCGGCGACCGTACGGTGATGCGGCGCCGGCTCGGTGAGGGCGTCGACTTCGTCCGCTTCCTCGCGCGCCGCCGTCAGGACGCGGCGAGCAGCTCGCCCACGGTCGCGAACCCGTAACCCGCCGCCGCGAGGCCCCCGATCATCGCGGGCAAGGCCGCGGTGAGGCGCGCGGGGGCGCCGGGCGTGCCCTCCGCGTCGTGCAGATCGACGATGGCACCCGGATGCGCGCGACGCAGCACGTGCGAGACCTGGACCGACGCCGGCGCCGGCCGCACGCCCTCGGGCTGGATCGACCAGAACACGCAGCGCTGTCCGTGCCGCCGCAGCGCCGCGAACATCGCGGCGTTGACCATGCCCCACGGCGGCCGGAAGAGCGCAGGCGGCGTTCCCGCGAGATAGCCGAGCAGATGTTTCGAGCGTGCGATCTCCTGCTCGGTGCGTCGCGGCCCGCACAGCCAGAGGCTCGTGTGCGACCAGCCGTGCGAGCCGATCTCGTGTCCGGCGCCCGCGATGGCGCGCACGGTCGCCGGCTCGCGCGCCGCGCGCTGCCCGACGAGGAAAAACGTCGCGCGCACACCGTGCGCGGCGAGGATGTCGAGCACGCGCGACGTCCACACGGGATCCGGACCATCGTCGAACGTCAACGCCACGCGGCGCGCGCCGCGCGCGCCGCGCCAGGCGCAGAGCGGCGTGGCGAGATGCGGCAGCCATGCGTAACCGACCCAGGCGGCGATGCCGAGCCCCGCCGTCCATCCGAGTGCGCGCCGCATCATCGCGCCGCTCGCGTGCGGGCGCAGTCCGCCAGCACGAGGTCGACGATCGCCTCGGTCGCGTCGGGACGCCGCCGCGCGCGCATCGCCGCGCGCAGGTGCTCGAGCAGGTCGGGATCGCCGAGCGCGCGGTCGAGCAGGCGCTCGAGGTCGGCGCGCCGTCGTGCGATCAGCGCCACGCCGGCCGCCGCCGCGAAGCGCTCGTTGCGACGTTCCTGGCCGGGCAGCGAGCCGTAGAAGAGCAGCGGCACCTCGAGCACCATCGCTTCGGCCAGCGTCATGCCGCCGGCTTTGGTGACGACGAGGTCGGCGGCGACCATGAGGCGATGCACGTCGGGTACGAAGCCGAATGTCCGGAGCGACGTGCCGGCGACGAGGTGCTCGAGCTGTGCTCGCAACGGCTCGTCGTGTCCGGCGACGAGCACGCCGGCGAGCGGCCGCCGAGCACGGATGAGCGCGCGCGCGACGTCGGGCAAGCGGCCGACAGCGCCGTGCGAGCCCGCCATGCCGAGCACGACGGGAACGTCGTTCGGCAAGCCGAGGGTGCGGCGCGCCGCGCTCGCATCGGCCGCGCGCGCGAACTCCGCGCGCACGGGAACACCTGTGACCACGACGCGGTCGCGCGCAATGCCGCGCGCGACGAGATCGTGCGCGACTTCGTCGGCGGCCACGCAGTAACGGTCGATGCCGGCGGCGACCCACTGGCTGTGGGCGACGAAGTCGGTGACGACGGTCGTGTGCGGCGGCACGCGTTCGCCCGCGCGCGCGAGCGCGGCCATGGCGAGCGCCGGAGTCGCGTGCACGGTGACCACCGCGTCGGGCGCCAGGCGCTGGAGCGTTCTGGCGAGGCCGCGCGCGCCCAGCCGCGACGCGCCAAAGGTCAGCGGCGAATCGCTCGCGAGCCGGTCACCGATCTCATACGCGGCGGCCCACACCGACGGCAGCCGCCGCAGCAGCGCGAGATAGAGCGCGCGCGTCGTCCGGTCGAACAGCGGATGGACGAGGTCGCGGAAGTGGTCGAGCACGATGGGCTCGGCGCCACGGCGTTGGACTTCGGCGGCCACGCAGCGTGCGGCCTCGTTGTGACCCGAGCCGTAGGAGGCGGTGACGATCAGGACGCGGCGCACCATCGTATCCTGCCACGATGGCGCGCCGCGGCGGCGCCCATTCGTGACAGACTGGCCTCTGGCGCGCGCTGCCCGCCGACATGCCGCGCATCATCGCAGTCGGCCCTTATCGGTGTGCGGCGCGTCCGGGAAAAAGTTTTCACGGATTGTCCGGCAATCTCGGGCCGCCTAGACTCCGGTCCTGGCCAACCCCGGCCGGCCACACCACCCAGGTGGACATATGGGTGCTCGTCCCGCGTCATCGCGCCCGCGGGAGCTCGGGTCCTCGACCGGTACCGCAGGGCTGTGCGTCGGCGTCGCTCGACTGAGCGTCATCACGATCGCCGCGCTCGCCTCAGGGTCGATCTTTGTCGCGTGTAGCGCCGCGCCCGCCGCGCCAGGCCTGTCGCCTCCGGCCGGTGCCGCGCTGGCGAGAGAGCCTATCGTTCCTTCGAAGCCCGATTCGACGCCGCCACCTGTGGTCGCGTCCCCGCCAGCTTCGGATCGGCCTATCGCGCTGCCACGCGTGAGGGACTACGAGCCGATCCCCGAACTGAGGGACATTTACTTCGACCCGGGCACGGCGGAGATCCGGCCCGCCGACGCCAAGATCCTGGATGCGAACGCGACATGGCTGCGCGCCAATCCAGCCTACCTCGTACTGATCGAGGGTCATGCCGACAACCGCGGTGCCACGGAGAGAAAAAACGAGCTCAACATGGATCTCGGCGAGCGCCGCGCGCAGGCGGCAATGAAGTATCTCGTCGCCCACGGCGTCGATCCGAGCCGGATCATCATCCTGAGTTACGGCGAGGAGCGGCCGCAGTGTGCGGAGGCGAGCGAACGCTGCTGGCGCCTCAACCGGCGATCGCGCTTTCTGGTGAAGCCCCGTTAGCAGAGGAGCATGGTGATGCACGACGAAGAAAGTGACGTTTCCGGCCTCGTCTTCCCCTGCGGACACCGTAACCCGGCGAGCGCGCGCTTCTGTGATGTGTGCGGCGTAAGGTTGCCGCGGCAATGTCCGCGTTGCCACGCAACCAACCGGAGCCACGCAAGCTTTTGTAGCAATTGCGGCGTGGTGCTCGCCGACGTGCGCAGCCCGCACACCAGTGCGTCCGTCGGCCTCGAGCCATCCGCGCCGCCGCAGCGCCCAGCGAGCCAAGGTGTGGACGTATCGGAAGCGGTCGAGGACGCCGAGCGCCTGGAGCGAATCAACCGATTCTTCCAGGGCCAGCGAGGTCTGCGGCGTGCGTGGCTGCAGACGGCGCTCGTGAGCGTGGCGAGCGTGATCGCTATCCTCGTGCTCGCGATCGTCGGCGCGGCTCTTGTCCGCACGTATACCGCGACGCGAAGCGCCGAGTCGCCATCACGGATCGATGCCGACGCACCGGCGGCCATCGGCAGCCGCGCGGCGGAAGGGCCGTCTGCCGCGGTCGGCGAAAGCACGCCGCCGGGCGGCAGCCGTCCCGACACCTCGCTGCGCTCGGAGGGCCAGGACGGCGCATCGCTCGTCGCACCGGGCACGGCGCCGGCCGCCGCTCCATCGTCGCCGCGTGCCGGCGGCGAATTGACCTTCGTCGTACCCGGCGAACCTCCTTCGTACGACGCCCATCGCGAGGAGACGTTTGCGCTGATCCATCCAGCGGCGCCGCACTACAATACGCTGCTCCGCATCGACCCGCTCGATCGGACGGGCACTCGCGTCGTCGGCGATCTGGCCACGTCGTGGACCGTCTCACCGGACCGGCGCACCTATGTCTTGAAGCTGCGCCGCGGCGTCAAATTCCACGACGGCACCGAGATGACCTCGCGCGACGTCCGCGCAACCTACGAGAAGATCATCAACCCGCCGCCAGGGATCAGGTCAGCGCGCAAGGGCGAGTACTTACAAGTCGAGACGGTGCAGGCGCCCGAACCGTACATCGTGGCGTTCAAGCTCAGGTGGCCATCGCCCTCGTTCATCCATTCGCTCGCGTCACCGTGGAACTGGATCTACAAGGCTGACATCCTCGAGCGCGATGTCCGCTGGTACGAAACGAATATCATGGGAACGGGGCCGTTCGTCTTCGTCGAGCACGTCAAGGGCTCGCGGTGGGTCGGCCGACGCAACGCGGATTACTGGGACCGCGGCAAGCCATATCTCAACGGCTATCAGGCGCTGTTCATCCGCGACGATGCGGCTCAGGCGGCGGCCATCAGCTCCGGACGCGCCCACATCCAGTTCCGGGGCTTCTCGCCCGCGCAACGCGACGATATCGTGCGAGCGCTCGGCAGCAAGGCGACCGTGCAGACGAGTCCCTGGAATTGCGGGCTCGTCATCGCCGTCAACCATGAGAAGGAGCCGTTCAGCGATCCTCGTGTGCGCCGTGCGCTGTCGCTCGCCCTCGACCGCCACAGCGCCGCCGCCACGCTGTCGAAGAACGCCATCGTCAGGGATGTCGCCGGCGTGCAAGTCCCGGGCTCGCCGTTCGCCACGCCGCCGACGGAGCTCATCAAACTTGCCGGCTACTCGCGGGACATCCGCGAATCACGGTCCGAGGCCCGCCGGCTGCTGGTCGAGGCAGGCGTTGCCGACGGCTTCTCCTTCGTGCTGAAGAACCGGGACATTCCGATGCCGTACCAGCCCATCGGCGCCTGGCTCGTGGACGAGTGGCGTCGGATCGGGCTGAAGGTGCGACACGAAATTCAGGACTCGGCTCAGTACTTCAAAGATCTGCGCGGCGGAAACTTCGACTTGAGCACCGACTTCCAGTGCGGCTACGTGGTCGATCCCGATTTGGACCTCTACAAGTTCCAGTCGCAAGGCCGGAGCGACGCCAACTACGGGCGCTACACCGATCCGGTGCTGGACGACCTCTACGTGCGGCAGAGTCGTACGGTGAACCCCGAGCAACGCCGGCGATACATCCGGGCCTTTGAAAAGCGCCTTCTCGACGAGGAAGCTCACTACATCTATACGCTGCAGTGGCATCGCATCGTGCCGCACAGTGCGCGCGTGCACGGCTGGACGATCACGCCCAGCCACTACCTCAACAATCAGCTCGACACGGTGTGGCTCTCGGAATAGCGGCGTCCGTGCGTGCCTAGTTGACGCCGCAGGGCTCCCTGGGTAGATTCATGCGGACGGCCGATTAGCTCAGTTGGTTAGAGCGCGTGCCTCACATGCACGAGGTCGCTGGTTCGAGTCCAGCATCGGCCACCACTTCCACCCCTTGTAAACATTCCCAGCTGACGTGAAAGGTTTTCGCCCACGGACCTCGACGCGCGTCTGAGCCATGGTGGCGATAGGTTTGCTTGCAGAAACAGCCGCATGGACGTGCGATACGCGCTGAACCCGGTCGGGAGCCTCGTCGGACGGCATCTGCTCGTCGTTGAGGACGACAAGGATGCGCGCGATGTCTTTTGCGCGATGCTCGACTACGAGGGCGCGATGGTCCTCGGCACGGCCAGTGCCGAAGAAGCGCTCGGCATCCTGCGCACGGTCGAGCCCCACGCGATCATCACGGACATCATGCTGCAGGGCCACGACGGCTTCTGGCTGCTCGCGCAGCTCCGCGGCTCGGAGCGGCTGCGGCGGATCCCCGTCGTCGCTGTCACCGCGGTCGCTGCGCGCGAGGAGGTGCTCGACGCCGGCTTCGACGCATATGTCGCCAAGCCAGTGCGGCCCGAAGGCGTCGCCGATGCCGTGCTCGCCGCGCTCGCCCTGCGCAGCAAACTCGACGAGCCGCCGCCGGACTAGACCTCGCACCAGGCGCGGAAGCACTCGAGGTGCAGCCGCAGCACGATCGTGCCGTTCACGTCGACGTCGTGCTGGATCTCGGCTGCGCCGACGATCTCGCCGCAGCCGTCGCACGCTCGTCCCGTGCTGACCCATGACCACGTTCGATACCCGGTCACGCGCGGCAGTGCGCCGGTGCCCACGCGCTGTCGCGTCCGTTCGTAGCGCCGGCTCTTCCACGCCGCCCGGTCCTCGACCCCGTCCCGGGTTGGCCGAACCACTCGTCGTGTCCGTGTCATCTCGAAATCTTGGTCGGTGCATTTTCCATGCTGGACGGGGCGACGACGCGCGGGGGGTGCCGGGAAGCTAAATTCCGCCTTGCTTTGCGGCCGTGGTACGATCCCCGCATTATGAAGGTGTGCATTTTCTTTGATGGCCAGAACTTCTACCGCTCGCTGCTGCGGTACGACGAGTCCATCCGCGTGGACTACGACCGCCTCGCGCTGTGGATCACGCAGCGTGTCGGCGGCGAAAGCGCGGTCTTCGGCGGCGCCTACTACTACGTCGGCGTGTCGGTCGGCGCGCCGCAGCAGGTCGAGGCGTTCCTCAAAGGGCTCGAGCTTCGACCCGGCTACTTCGTCAAGCGCGAGCCGCGCGTGCGCCGCACGGGCCGCTGTCCGAACTGCGGCAGCGAATACGACTACACGACCGAAAAACGCGTCGACACGCGGCTGGTCGCCGATCTGATCCACTACGCAGCCAACGGCGCGTACGACGCCGCCGTGCTCATCTCCGGCGACGACGACTTCGTCCCCGCGGTGGAGGCGGTGAACGCGCTCGGCAAGCAGGTGTGGGTCGCCACGTGGTCGGCCGAGGA
>JBKOZH010000019.1:0-4100 GCA_046725765.1 Candidatus Methylomirabilota bacterium
CGATTGATCGGCTGCAGCCCGTACCACGCCCACGACTCGACACCCTTGGACAGCGTGTCGTCGACGCAGATGGTGACGTCGACGTGCTTGGGCTCGTAGCGGGCCATGTTCTGCTCGAGCTCTTCCTTGGTGTCGGCCACGATCGCGAAGTCCTTGGCGGGGATGCCGTTGCGCTGCGGGCTGTCGCCGTAGCGGCCGAACGCGATGCCCCAGCGCTCCGACTTCCGTGCTGACAGCACGATGCCGCGCACGATGCGCGCGGCGAGGTTTTTCTGGAAGATCCCGCGATAGACGACTTCGCAGATCAGCGCTGACATACGGCCTCCATAACGGTGGGTACTGGTCGGCTGGTCCGACCAGAG
Organism: Candidatus Methylomirabilota bacterium; assembly: GCA_046725765.1. Classification (GTDB taxonomy): domain Bacteria; phylum Methylomirabilota; class Methylomirabilia; order Rokubacteriales; family CSP1-6; genus AR12. The sequence goes on from JBKOZH010000019.1 coordinate 363, forward strand.
AGTACCCCGCCGCCCCTACCCGCTGTCAAGCTGATGTCGGTCCAGCCTGACACGCCAGTGGCTTAGCGGACGTTCGTGAGGAATTGCTCGAGGGCCTTTGTGAACGCCTCGGGCTGCTCGAGGTTCGATAGATGCGAGGCCGGATCGAGGACGACCAGCTCGGAGCCCTTGATCTGCTGTTTGATGGCCTCCGACGCGGCGACGGGCGTGCCCATGTCCTGCGCGCCGACGATGATGAGGGTTGGTAGGGTGATCGCCTTGAGGCGGTCCGTGAGGTCCAGTGCCTTGATAGCGTGGCAGCAGCCAACGTAGCCCTTCGGCGGCGTGCGGCGGATCATCGTCCGCACCGGCTCGATCGCGTCCTTGCGCGTCTCGATGAACTTCGGCGTGAACCACCGCGCAAGCGTCGGCTCGACCATCGGCTCCATGCCCTTGGCCTCGACGGTGGCGATGCGCTCGTCCCAGAGGTGCTTCATGTCGGCCGGGATCCGGCTCGAGGTGTCGCAGAGGCTGAGGCTCTGGAGGATCTCCGGCGACGACAGCGCGAGCGTCTGGCCGATCATGCCACCCATGGACAAGCCAATCCAATGCGTGCGCGCGATGCCGAGGGCCCGCAGCAGCGCGCGGGCGTCGTCGGTCAACTGGCTCAGCGTGTACGCGCCAGCCGGCGCCTCGGTGCCGCCGTGGCCGCGCGTATCGTAGCGCAGCACGCGGTAGTGCCGCGCCAGCGCCTTCGCCTGCGGATCCCACATCGACAGATCCGTCGCCAGCGAGTGGCTCATCGTGACCATGGGCGCGTCGGCCGGTCCCTCGAGCGTGTAGTTGACCTGGATACCGTTGGCGCTGATCTTCATCGCTTCGCCTCCTGATCGATCGTCCAGAGCAGCGCTTCGGCCGCGCGCTCGTCGTTGGGACGCCCGCGCTTGCGCAGCTCGTCGGCGATCGTGGCGCGCACGCTCGCCGGCCGGTTCTGCGCCAGCTTGAACTTCGCGCGGCGCGCGCGCACGTCGAGGCGGACGGCCGCGATGTGCGCAATGGCGCCGCGATACATCGGCTCATCGGCCGTCACCGGCCGGAAGCCGCCCTCCGGCTGGTACCGCGCGAGCAGCCGCATCTGCTGCGCGGCCAGCTCGGCGGCGTCGTTGCTGACCGTCGCCTCGCAGTCGAACATCACGGTGCGATGGTACGCCGTCGCCATCACCGCGTTGTCGGGATGCACCCAGTAGGACGGAATGGTCGCAAGGACCTCGTCGACCTCGAACATGCACCGCGGCCGTGCCGCGAGGTCCACAATCTGCTCGTCGCTTCGCACGAGATGGATCTCGAAGACCGTGCCGTCGTAGGTGAAGGGGTAGAGGCCGATATGGGGCGTGCCGTCGGCGGCGACCGTCACGAGGCGCCCGAGCTCCTGCGCGTGAACGAAACGCTCGATCTCGGCGTCCGGGACGTTGGTGTAGACGTCGTGGAAGATCACGCGGCGGCTCCCGACCGCGCCCTCCGCACCATCTCACAGAAGTAGTCGTGCACGGTCGAATCGTCGGTGAGCTCGGGATGGAACGTCGCGGCCAGCACGTTGCCCTGGCGCACCATTACCGGTTCCTCACCATGCCGCGCGAGCGTCTCGACACCGGGACCCACGCGCCGGATACGCGGCGCGCGGATGAAGACCATCTCGACCGGCGTCGCCCGGCCATCCAGCGTGGCGCGTCCACCGGCCTCGAACGACTCGCGCTGCCGGCCGTAGGCGTTGCGCTCGACGCCGACGTCGATCAGTCCCAGGGAGAACTGCCGCGGGTTGTCGACTTCGCGCGCGAGCAGGATCAGGCCGGCGCACGTGCCGAAGATCGGCCGCCCTTCGGCGTGGAACTTCTCGAGCGCCGGCACGAAGCCCCACGCGTCCATGAGCTTGAGCAGTGTCGTGCTCTCGCCGCCCGGCATGATGAGGCCGTCGACGTCCTCGAGCTCCGCGGGCTTGCGAATCTCGACGGCGTGCACGCCGCAGCGTGCCAGCGCCTTGGCGTGCCGGTCGAAATCGCCCTGGAGCGCGAGGACGCCGATGCGCACTACCAGCCTCGGGTCTGCATCAGGTCCTTCTCGGCGAGCTTGCTCGTCTCAATGCCGACCATCGCCTCGCCGAGATCCTCGCTGACGCGCACCAGCACGTCGGGATCCTTGAAGTGCGTGGTGGCCTGCACGATGGCCTTGGCGCGCTTGGCGGGATCGGACGACTTGAAGATCCCAGATCCGACGAAGACGGCCTCAGCGCCCAGCTGCATCATCAGCGCGGCGTCCGCCGGCGTGGCGATGCCGCCCGCCGAAAAGTTCGGCACAGGAAGTTTCCCCGCCTGCGCGACCCAGCGCACGAGGTCGTAGGGCGCGCCGAGGTTCTTGGCTTCGGTCATCAGCTCCTCCGGCGACAGCACGGTGAGCCGCCGGATGCCGGACACGATCGCGCGCATGTGCCGCACGGCCTCGACGATGTTGCCCGAGCCCGCTTCGCCCTTGGTGCGGATCATCGCCGCGCCCTCGCCGATGCGCCGCAGCGCCTCACCGAGATCGCGGCAGCCGCAGACGAACGGCACGCGGAAGGAGAACTTGTCGATGTGGAAATGCTCGTCGGCCGGCGTGAGAACTTCCGACTCGTCGATGAAGTCGATGCCGAGGGCCTCGAGGATCTGCGCCTCGACGAAGTGCCCGATGCGCGCCTTGGCCATGACCGGGATGGTCACCGCCTTCTGGATTTCCTGGATCTTGCGCACAGGCGACATGCGCGCCACGCCGCCGTCCTTGCGGATGTCCGACGGCACGCGCTCGAGGGCCATGACCGACGCCGCGCCGGCGTCCTCGGCGATCTTCGCCTGCTCGGCGTTGGTGACGTCCATGATGACGCCGCCCTTGAGCATCTCGGCGAGCCCGATGTGCTTGCGATCCGCGATCCTCAGTCCGTTTGCTTCAGCCATGACGACCCCCTTTATTTGCCGTCGGAGCGCCTTCGCACGGCGCCCACTACCATTTCACCGCTCGCCTCGGCCGTCGAACGGCCTGCGGCTCGCACGGCGGCTCGACGGTCGGCCGTCGAGCACGCGAGTCAGACCTCAAACCAACGGCGCCGCGACGCGCTCGATCGGATGCGCGCTCGGCCGCTTGCGTGCGGCGCGAACGACTTCGCCGAGACGCCGTGCTCCCTCGTCGATCTTCGCCACCGGCACGGACGAGAACGACAGCCGCAGCGTCCGCTCCCCCGTGCCGTCCACCCAGAACGCCGCGCCCGGAGTGTAGGCCACTCCGCGCTCGAGCGCTCGCGGCAGCAGCGCCGCCGCGTCGAGACCCGCCGGCAGTGTCACCAGCAGCGAGAAGCCGCCCTCGGGCTCCGTCCACGTCACGTCCTCCGGCATGCGCCGCTTGAGCGCGGCCAGCAGCGCGTCACGCCGCCGTCGATACTCCCCGGCGATTCGCGCCACGTGGCGATCGAGCAGCCGCCGCTCGCAGAAGCGGTGTACGGCGGCTTGCAGGAGTGCGCTCGTGTGCAGGTCGGCGAGCTGCTTCGCGGCGCGCAGCCGCTCGGCGAGCGGCGGCGGCGCGACCAGCCAGCCCAGGCGCAGCCCCGGAAACAGGACCTTCGAGAACGTGCCGATGTAGACGACGACACCGTCGCGATCGAGCGCCTTGAGCGGCGCCGGCGGGCGCGCGCCATAGTAGAGGCTTCCGTCGAAGCCGTCCTCGATCACGGGGACTTGA
>JBKOZH010000180.1:0-4824 GCA_046725765.1 Candidatus Methylomirabilota bacterium
CCCGCCCCGTGCGCGGGATAGACCTCGACGCCGTCGGGGAGCGGCATCAAGACGCGGCGCAGCGTCTGCCACAGATCCTCCGCCGCCGAGGCGCCACCGAGATCCGGGCGACCAACGGAGCCGACGAAGAGCGTGTCGCCGGTGAGCACGAACCATGGCTCCTCGCCCCGCGCGTGGTCGGTGACGAGCAGACAGATCGAGTCCGGCGTATGGCCGGGCGCGTGGCAGATCTTCAGCTCGACGTTGCCGAGTCGCAGCGCGTCGCCGTCGACGAGCGCCTCGTGCGGAAACGTCACGCCGGCCGCGCGATGGACGTGGACGACGGCTTTCGTGGCCGTCATCAGATCGCGATTACCGGAGATGTGATCGGCGTGCGTGTGGGTCTCGATCACGTCGGTGATCGTGAGCCCCTTCTTCCTGGCGATACGCAGGTAGTCGTGCACCCGATCCCGTCCGGGATCGACGACGACGGCACGCCCCGCCTGGGCGCAGCCGATCAGGTACGACAGGCAGCCGGACTCCTCGTTCAGGAGCTGCTGAAAGATCACTAGTGCTTCTCGGCCTTTTCCTTCTCCGCCTTCGCCTCTTTCACGATCTTGTCGGCGAGGAAGGACGGCACCTCTTCGTAATGCGAGAACTCCATGGAGTAGGCGCCGCGGCCACCGGTCATGCTGCGCAGGCTCGACTCGTACGTGAGCATCTCCGCCATGGGCGCCTGCGCGCGCACGATCGCCGTCTCGCCGGCGGGCTCCATGCCGACGATGCGCCCGCGCCGCGAGTTGAGGTCGCCGATGATGTCGCCCGTCACGTCCGCCGGCGTCGTGACCTCCACGTTCATCACCGGCTCGAGCAGGATCGGGTGGGCGTCCATGAAGACCTTCTGCAGCCCCATCGACGCCGCGATCTGGAAGGCCATGTCCGAGGAGTCCACGTCGTGGTACGAGCCGTCGTACAGCGTGACCTTCATGTCGACGATCGGGTAGCCGGCGAGGATGCCCTTCTTCATGCAGTCGCGGACGCCCTTTTCCACGGACGGAATGAAGTTGCGGGGCACGGCCCCGCCGAAGATGTCGTCGACGAACTCGAACCCCCCGCCGCGCGTCATTGGCTCGACGCGCAGCCACGTGTCGCCGTACTGGCCGCGCCCGCCCGTCTGCTTCTTGTACTTGCCCTGCCCCTCGGCGCGGCCCTTCACCGTCTCCTTGTAGGGAATCCGCGGCGGCAGCAGCGTGACGTCGACGTTGTACTTGCGCTTCATGCGCTCGACCGTCATCTCCACGTGCATGCTGCCGACGCCGGAGATCAAGAGCTGCTTGGTCTCCGGATCGAAGTGGTGATGCACCGTCGGGTCTTCCTCGGCGATTCGTGACAGCGCGTTGGAGATCTTGTCTTCGTCGCCGCGGCTCTTGGGCTGGACGGCGAAGTTGATGGCCGGCTCGGGGAACGTGATGCGCGACACCTCGAAGGGATGCGCCTCGTCGCAGAGCGTGTCGCCGGTCTGCGTCTCCTTCAACTTCTGCGCGACGCCGATCTCGCCGGGACCCAGGTCGTTGACGGGCTTCTGCGTCTTGCCCATGAGCCACGCCACGTGGCCCATCCGCTCGCGCGCGCCGCGCGTCGGGTTGACCAGTGTGGAGTCCGCGCGGACGGTGCCCGTCATGACGCGGAAGAGCGTGAGCTTGCCGATGTGCGGGTCGGACAGCGTCTTGAACACGAGCGCGACCGGCGGCTGCTTGGCGTCGACCGGGCGCGTCGCCGGCTGCTTGGCCTTCACGTCCGTGCCGCCGATCTCGCCGCGATCGGCCGGCGACGGGAACTCCTGCACGATCATGTCGAGCAGCGGATGGCTGCCCACGGCCTTCGTCGCGCACGCGCAGAGCACCGGGACGATCTTGCCGTCGCCGATGCCGCTCTTGAGCGCCTTGAGCATCGAGGCTTCGTCGAGCGCGCCCTCTTCCAGGTACTTTGCCAGGAGATCGTCATCCGTCTCGGCGGCCGCCTCCACGAGCTTCTCGCGCCACTCCTTGGCGCGGTCGGCGAGCTCCGCTGGCACCGCGACTTCCGAGGACTTGCCGTCGGCGTAGACGAAGGCCTTCATCTTCGCGAGGTCGACGTAGCCCTTGAAGCCGGACTCCTCCCCGATGGGAATGTGCAGCGGGACGATGCGGCCCTTCAGGCGGCGCGTGAGCGAGTCGAGCGTGCGAAAGAAGTCGGCGCGCTCCCGGTCGAGCCGGTTGACGATGACGGCGCGCGGCAGCTCGTACTCGCTGGCGAACTTCCAGACCTTTTCCGTCTGCACCTGCACGCCGGCGACGGCGTCGACGATGACCAGCGCGGCCTCGACCACCCGCAGGCCCGCACGGGCGTCCGCGATGAAGTCGCCGTACCCCGGGGTGTCGACGAAGTTGATGTGGTGGCCTTTCCAATCACAGTAGGCCACGGCGGTGTTGATCGAGATCTTGCGCTTGGTCTCGTCGGGATCGAAGTCCGTCGTCGTGCTGCCGTCGTCGACCTTGCCCAGCCGCGTGACCGCGCCGGCCGTGAAGAGCAGCGCCTCGACCAGCGACGTCTTGCCGACGCTGCCATGGCCGATGACGCCGACGTTGCGGATCTTCCCGATCTCGATCGCCATAAGACCGGCCTCCTGAAGCGAGCAATGCTCGGTAGAGGGCCGATGCTACCACGGAGCGGGTGCGCGGGCCGTCGCCACGGCCTCACCCCACCGGACACCCGTCGCGAACGACCTATCGTGGGGTCAGCGTCGCGACGACGGAGGCGACCACCGCGTCGTCCGACCCCTCGAGGTCGATCGGCGGCGACAGCGGCGGCGGATCGTATTTGATGCCGGCACCGGTCAGCACCAGCACCACGCGGGCGTCGTCGGAGATGCCACGGCCATCTTTCAGCATGCCGAGCGCGGCGACGAGCGCGGCGCCCTCCGGCGACGTCCACACACCCTCCAGGCGCGCCAGCAGCCGCTGCGCGTCCTGGATGGCGCGCTCGCTCACCGCGACGGCGTCGCCGCCGGTGTCCCGCAGGACCTTCAGCATCTGGCGGCCCGCGAATGGGGAGGGCACGCGCAGCCCCGCCGCGTGCGTGGTGGGGTTGTCCCAGACGGCCGTCGTCTCCGCGCGGTCGTGAAAGGCCTTCACGACCGGCGCGCAGCCCTCGGCCTGCACGGCGATCATGCGCGGCAACGGGCCGGGGACCCACTCCATCGCGCGCAGCTCCTCGTAGGCCTTGGGGATGCCTACGAGGCCGGTGCCCCCGCCCGTCGGATATAAGAGGACGTCAGGACATGTCCAGCCGAGCTGCTCGGCCAGCTCCAGGCCCATCGTCTTCTTGCCCTCGAGCCGGTACGGCTCCTTGAGCGTCGAGAGATCGAACCAGCCGATCTGCGGCGAGACCTTCGCCACGACCTTGCCGGCGGTAGCGATCGACCCCTCGATAGTGAAGACCGTCGCGCCGGCGATCGCCGCCTCCGCGATGGCCGCCGGCGGCGTCCCGCGCGGCACGATCACCGCGCACGGCAGCCCGCAGCGCGCGGCGTACACGGCGGCGGCGCCACCGGCATTGCCCGCCGAGGGAATGACGAAGCCCCGCGCGCCGAGCGTTCGCGCGCGCGTGATCGCCATGCCGAGCCCGCGCGCCTTGAACGAGCCGGTGGGGTTCTGGCCCTCGTCCTTGCCCCACACGTGTCGGAGGCCGAAATGCGCGGCGAGCCGCCGCAGGGGGAACAGCGGCGTGCCGCCCTCACCGAGAGTGACCGGCGCCTCGTCCTCGTCGAGCGGCGTCAGCTCGCGGAAGCGGTACATGCCCGGCGGGCGCGCGCGCAGCGCCTCCTTCGTCACGCTGGCCCGCACGCGCTCGAGGTCGTAGCGCACGGCGAGCATCTGCCCGCACCGCTCGCACACGCTGAGCACCTGCTTGGGGTCGTGGCGGTGGCGGCAGATCGTGCACTCGACGTGGCTGACGAAGCTCATCGGCGCGGTCGAGTGTATCGCGGTTAGGCCATCACCTGGCCGCCGTTGACGTCGAGCGTTGCGCCGTTCACGAAGCCGGCGGCGTCGGAGGCGAGGAACAGGATCGCGTCGGCGATCTCGCTCGGCTCGCCGAGCCGGCGAACCGGAATCGACTGCGCGAGCTCGCGCGTCTGCTCAGGCGTGCGCAGCGCCTTCACGCGGTCGGTGGCGGTCGTCCCCGGCGCGACGGCATTCACCGTGATGCCCTCGGGACCGACTTCCAGCGCGAGGTTGCGGGTGAAGCCGACCACGCCGGCCTTCGCCGCGGCATAGTGCGACGTCACGCGGACCGCGCCGCCACGCGCGACGACGGAGGCGAGATTCACGATCCGTCCGGCGCGCTGGCGCTTCATCACCGGCAACACGGCGCGGGCGCAGACGAAGGCGCTCGTGAGGTTGGAGCGCACGATCGAGTCCCACTCTTCGTCGCTGATGTCCTCAGTCAGGCGCATGGTCGCGAAGCCGCCGGCGTTGTTGACGAGGACATCCACGCGGCCCCAGCGCTGGACGATCGCGTCGACGAAGCGACGCACGTCGGCGGGCGCGGCGACGTCGGCGCCGAACGCCATGACGTCGGCCGCGGTCTCCCGCAAGCGCTTCGCCGTCACCTCGACGGCGGAGCTGTCGATGTCGACCACGGCGAGCCGCGCGCCTTCGCGCGCGAACGCCTCGGCGGTGACGGCGCCGATGCCGCGCGCGGCACCGGTGACGATCACGACACGTCCCTGAAATCGCATGCTACGCGGGCGCCACCACGCGGTTCGCCAGCACCCCGATGCGCTCGACCTCGGCCTCGAGCTTG
>JBKOZH010000265.1:0-17639 GCA_046725765.1 Candidatus Methylomirabilota bacterium
GAAAAGATCGGCGGCATCCTCGCCGAGATCCGCATCATGACCGCCGCGCTGTCGGTCGGGCTCTCGCGCGCGGCGTACGAGGCGGCGCTGGCGTACTCGCGCGAGCGCGTGGCGTTCGGCAAGCCGATCGGCGAGCATCAGGCCATCGCCTTCAAGCTGGCCGACATGTTGGCCGGCATCCACGCCGCGACGCTGGCGACCTACCAGACGGCGGCCCGGCTCGATGCGCGACGTCCGGTCGGACGCGAGGCGGCGATCACCAAGCTGCTCGCCTCGGAGACCGCGGTGAAAGTCACCGACGAGGCGGCGCGCATCTTCGCCTCGTACGGTCTGGCCATGGAGTACCCCGTGCAGCGCTACTTCCGTGACGCGCGCTTTCTGCTGCCCGGCGGCGGCACGTCGGAGATCCTGCGCGTCGTCATCGCGCGCGAGTTGGACTGGGACCGCGCGACAGCGTTCCAATGACATCCACACGGCGCCCCTACGACGTCCTGACGTTCGACTGCTACGGCACGCTGATCGATTGGGAGCGCGGCATCAGCGACGCGCTCGAAGCCGCCGCGCGTGTCGACGGCGTGAAGCTCGAGCGCGCCAGTGCGCTGGCTGCCTATCACGCGATCGAGCCCGTCGTGCAGGCGGAACGGTACCGCACGTATCGCGAGGTCCTGATGCTCACGGCGCAGCGGGTCGCCGAACGGCTCGGCTGGCGTCTGGCGCCGGGACGCGCGTCGTTCCTGGCCGACAGCCTGCCATCGTGGCCGCCGTTCGCCGACACGAACGCCGCGCTGCAGCGCCTCGCCGGCGCGGGCTATCGCCTGGCGATCCTCTCCAACGTCGACGACGACTTGCTGGCCGGGACGCGCAAGCACCTCGGCGTCGACTTCGAGTTCGTCGTAACGGCGCAGCAGGTCGGCTCCTACAAGCCGGCGCCCGCGCACTTCGCGGCGGCCCGCCAGCGAATCGGCGGCGCACGGTGGCTTCACGTGGCCCAGAGCTGGTTCCACGACGTGCAGCCCGCGCGCGCGCTCGGCATTCCGACGGCGTGGATCAACCGAAAGCGCGAGCGGCGGGCCGATGGCGCGCCTCCGGACGCCGAGTTTGCCACGCTCGGCGAGGCCGCGGCGTGGCTCACGACGCCCTAGGAGCGCGCATGGGACGATTCTGGGAGGAGTTCTCTGTGGGCGAGGTGCTGGTGACGGGACGGCGGACGATCGACGGCGGCGACGTCTCGCGGTACGCCGGTCTCAGTGGCGACTTCAACCCGCTGCACGTCGACGCGGAGTACGCGAAGACCACGCCGTTCGGCGAGCGCGTGGCTCATGGGATCCTCACGCTGGCGGTCTCGCACGGCCAGCAGAACCTCGGCGGCTGGTTCGAGGGCACGACGGTGGCGTTGCTGGGGCTCGATCGGCTGAGCTTCTCGGCGCCGGTGCGCTTCGGCGACACCGTGCACACGGAGATGACGGTGACGGCGATGCGACCGTCGTCCAAGCCCGACCGCGGCATCGTGACCTTCGACGTCATCGTGAAGAACCAGCGGGGCGAGGCGGTGTGCACATACGAGGAGACCGTGATGATGCGGAGGAAGCGATGACGACGTCGCTCGAGACCCTGCTCGAGGCCATCAAGCGCAAGGATGCCGTCACGGTGACGGCAGCGCTCGACGCCGAGCCTGCCCTCGCCACGGCACGAAGCGCGGGCGGGCAGACGCCGGCCATTGTGGCCATTTACTGGCGCGCGCCGCAGATGCTTGCCCTGCTTCGCGCGCGCGGCGTCGAGCTGGACGTGTTCGAGGCGGCCGCCGCCGGTGACGCCGAGCGCGTGCGCACCGTGCTCAGCAAGGATCCGTCGCTGCGCGACGCCCATGCGCCGGACGGGTGGACGCCGCTGCATCTCGCGAGTCACTTTCGGCAGATGAGCGTGATCGACTTGTTGCTCGCGCACGGCGCCGACGTCAATGCGGTCTCGCGCAACGCCGACGCCAACGCGCCGCTGCACGCCGCGGCGGCCGGCGGGGCCGACGCCGCCGTCATGGGTCGCCTGATCGAGGCGGGTGCGCGCGTGAACCATCGTCAGAGCCACGGGTTCACCGCGCTCCACGAGGTCGCGGCCATCGGCAACATGGAGGTCGCGCGGCTGCTGCTGGATGCCGGCGCCGAGCCGGATGCGAAGAATGCCGAAGGGCAGACGCCGAGCGAGCTGGCCAGGGCAGCGGGGCACGTCGCGCTCGCCGAGACGCTCGAGGCCGCCGCACGCAGGAGAGTGTCATGAGAAAGGTCGCGCTCGTCGGCGCCGGCGTGTCGAAATTCGGTGTACGCAAGGCGTCCTACCGCGATCTGATCTGGGAAGCGGGCAAGGCGTGCTTCGATTCGGTGCCCGGCGTGAAGCCGAAAGACGTGGAAGGGCTCGTCGTCGGCTCCGTGATGCCCGAGCGCACCGCGTTCCAGAGCCACATCTCTTCGATGGCGGCCGAGGCGCTGGGCATCCGCCCCAGCGCGCTGAGCGCACGCACCGAGCACATGTGCGCCTCCGGGACGGTCGGGATTCGCTACGCCTACGCGTTCATTGCGGCGGGGCTGGCCGATCTCGTGATGGTGCTGGGCGTGGAGAAGCTGAACCAGCCGAGCGGGGACGAGGCGATTCTCAATATGGGCACGGGCGTCGATCGCGAGTGGGAGGCGGCCTTTGGTCTCACGGCGCCGCCGTGCTTCGCGCTCGCGGCGCAGCGCCACATGGCCGCCTACGGCACGACCGAGGAGCAGCTGGCGCTGGTCGGTGTGAAAAATCACACGCACGCCTCGAAGAACCCGAACGCGCACTTCAACAAGGGCGCGACGCTCGATCAGGTGCTCTGCTCGCGCATGATCTCGAGCCCGCTTCGTCTGTTCATGTGCTCGCCGATCACCGACGGCGCCGCGGCCGTCATCCTCGCCAGCGAGGAGCGCGCTCGCGCGCTGACCGACCGGCCGGTGTGGATTCGCGGCAGCGGCCAGGCGCTCGATGGCTTCCAGCTCACGTCGCTCCACGAGGACTACGCGCACTGGCCGGCGATGAAGCGAGCGGCCGAGTCGGCGTACCGCGCCGCGAGCGTGGAGGCGAAGGACGTCGACGTGGCGGAGGTGCACGATTGCTTCGCGATCGCCGAGCTCATCGCGTACGAAGAGCTCGGCTTCTGCGCCAAGGGCGAGGCGGGGCCGTTCGTCGCCGCCGGCCGCAGCGACTACGGCGGCGACGTCGTGGTGAACCCGCGGGGCGGCCTCATCGGCTGCGGACATCCGCTTGGAGCCACCGGCGTCGCGCAGGCGGCCGAGGTGTTCCTGCAGCTGCGCGGTGAAGCCGGCGCCCGTCAGGTTCCCGACGCGGCCATCGGCCTCACCCACAACAACAGCGGCATGGGCGAGCATGTCGTGATGATCTATGGAAAGGATCCGAAGTGACCGAGACCATCGCCGTCCTTGGCGCGGGGCGCATCGGCCGCCAGATCGCGCTGACGTTCGCGCTCGGCGGCTGTCGCGTGCTGCTGGTCGACCTCAAGGATCGCTCGGTCGCCGACAGCGAGCTGGTGCTCGCCGACGCGCGACGCGAGATCACCCGCGACCTCGCGCTGATGGCCGAGGAGCGGGTGATCGCGGATGGCGACGTCACACCGGCGCTCGAGCGCATCGAGGAGCGCGTCGGCCTCGGCGACCTCGCCGCGTGCGCGTTCGTGCAGGAAGCGCTGCCCGAATCGGTCGACCTCAAGCGCGCGACGTTCAAGCGGCTCTCGGAGCTGATCTCCGCCGACGCCATCGTCGCCTCCGGGTCGTCCACGATCTCGCCCTCGCATCTCGCGGACGCGCTGACGAAGCCCGAGCGCTTTCTCGTCGCGCACTGGCTCAACCCCGCGCACATCATCCCGCTCGTCGAGGTCGTAGCGGCTCGCGAGACCGCGCCGGGCGTCGTCGAGCGCACGCTCCGGCTGCTCGAGCGGCTCGGCAAGACACCGGTGCGATGCGCCGATTCGCCGGGCTTCATCGGCCCGCGCATGCAAGTCTTATTGATGAACGAGGCCGTGCGCCTGGTCGAAGAGGGCGTGGCGACGCCCGAGGACGTCGACCGCGCCTTCCGCGCCGGCATGGGCTTCCGCTACGCGTCGGTCGGCATCTTCGAGTTCATCGACTGGGGCGGCGTCGACATCCTCTATCGCGCGAGCCGCTACATGAGCGAGGCGCTCGGCGATGAGCGCTTCGATCCCGCGCGTCTCGTCGAGCGCAAGATGGCCAAAAACGAGCTCGGCCCCAAGACCGGGCGCGGATTCTTCGATTACTCCGGCGACCGGCGCGAGACATTCGAGACGGCGAAGATTCGCGCGCTGCTGCAGCAGCTGCGGCGCGAGCGCGAGGCGGCGCCGTGACCACGTACTTCCGCGCGACGGATCCGTTTCCGCTCGAAAGCGCGGATCACACCAAACTCCACGAGTTCTACGCGCGGCTCGCGCAGGGCAAGCTGGCGACGACGCGGTGCTCGAGCTGCGGCACGACGGCGTGGCCGCCGCGCGGCTTCTGCGGCGAATGCGCGTCGGACGCGTTCACGTGGGTCGAGCTCCCGTCCGAGGCGACGATCCACGCCTTCACAGTGCAGGACACGGGTCTGCCGGCAGGCTTCGAGGGGCCGCGCGTATTCGCGATCGTCAAAGTCGACGGGCTGCGCGTGTTCGCGGTCGTGACGGGCGCCGATCCTGGCACGCTCAGGATCGGTCAGCGTGTGCGGCTCGCACCATTGCGTGTCAGCGACGATCCCAAGGGCAACCCGCGATTTCTTCCAGCTTTTACGGTAGACCGGGCATGACGGTGCCACGCGCGAACGGTCGAACGGGCAGGTCGGTGCCACGCGCGTCTAGAACAGGCCACCCGCGGTCAAAGCCGGCCTCGCGGAACTCGTTACAATGAAAGTCCTCGTGGCCAAGCCGGGACTCGACGGCCACGATCGTGGCGCGAAAGTCGTCGTGCAGGCGCTCCGCGACGCCGGCCTCGAGGTCGTGTACACGGGCCTCAAGCGCACACCGGAGGAGATCGTCGCCGAGGCGGTGCAGGAAGACGTCGACGTCGTCGGGCTCTCGATCCTGTCGGGCGCTCACGTGCCGTTAGCGAAGCGCGTGCTGGATGGGCTCCGAGCGCAGGGCGCCACCGACGTGCGCGTCGTGGTCGGCGGCATCATTCCGCCGCGTGACATCGACGCGCTCCACGCGCTCGGCGTCAGCCGGGTGTTTCCGATGGGCACGCCGCTGCCCGACATCGTCAAGGCGTTCCAGGGAGACCTCGCGTGACGCCCGCGTGGCTCGACACCCGCGAGTATCCGTTTCTCTCACGCGCCGTGGAGGTCGACGGCCTGCGCGTGCACTACGTCGACGAAGGTGAGGGGCCGACGGTGCTGTTCGTGCACGGCCTGCCGACGTGGTCGTTCCTGTGGCGGCATCTGATCGCCGGTCTGCGTGATCGGTATCGCTGCGTGGCGCTCGACCTGCCGGGCTTCGGCCTGTCCGACAAGCCGCCCGGCGATGCGTACCGCCCCGAAGACCAGGCGCGGCGACTGACGGCGTTCGTCGACGCGCGCGGGCTCAAGGACTTTGCGCTGGTCGTCCACGATTTCGGCGGACCGATCGGTTTGCCGCTGGCGCTCGACCGCCCGGACGCGGTGCGCCGGCTCGTGCTGTTCAACACGTGGATGTGGTCGCTGGCGGACGACCGCCAGTACGCGCGTGTCGGCCGCCTGCTGGGAAGCTCGCTCGGCCGCGTGCTCTACGAGCGGGCGGGCTTGTCGGTGAACGTTGTCTGGCGCCACGCCGTGCGCGATCCGCGCTACACCCGCGCCGTGCACCGCCAGTACGCAGCGCCGCTCGCCGAGCCGGCGGCGCGCCACGCGACGTGGATCTATGCGCGCGAGCTGCTCGGCTCGAGCGCGTGGTACGAGGCGCTCTGGGCGCGGCGCGAGCGGCTGGCGCGCATCCCGGCCCTGCTCGTATGGGGCACGAAGGATCCGGCGTTCGGCAAGCTGTTGCCGCGCTGGCGCTCACTGTTCTACCGCGCCGAAGTGCTGGGACTGGCCGACGCCGGCCACGCGCCGCAAGAGACACGCGGCCCCGAGGTCGTGCCCGTGGTCGCCCGCTTTCTCGAGGCAGGGAGGACGCGATGAAAGACCTCCGAACGCACGCGGGCTTTCCGATCAAGCCCATCTACGGTCCCGACGACCTCGCCGGTCGTGACGTCGAGCGTGACCTCGGCCGTCCCGGCGAGTATCCCTTTACCCGCGGGATCCACCGGCACATGTACCGCGACCGGCTGTGGACGATGCGCCAGTACATCGGCTTCGGCACACCGGCGGAGACGAATACGCGGTTCAAGTACCTGATGGCCCACGGCCAGGACGCGCTCAACGTCGCCTTCGACCTGCCGACGCAGCTCGGCCTCGACTCCGACGACTCGCGCGCCGACGGCGAGGTCGGCCGCGTGGGCATGGCCATCGACACGCTGGCCGACATGGAGGAAGCCTTCGCCGGCATCCCGCTCGATCGCGTGAGCGTGTCGCTGACGATCAACGGCATGGCCGCACCGATCACCGCCATGTACTTCGCGGTGGCCGACAAGCAGGGCGCGGCGCGCGAGCGCGTCGTCACGACGCCGCAGAACGACATCCTCAAGGAGTTCGTCGCGCGCGGGACGTGGATTTACCCGGTGGAGCCCTCGCTGCGGCTGGTCGGTGACCTGATCGAATACGCCGCGCGCCACTATCCGCGGTCCAATCCCGTGTCGGTGTGCGGCTATCACATCCGCGAGGCGGGTTGCACGACCGCGCAGGAGATGGCGTACGGCCTCGCCATCGCCGCCGCCTACGTGGAGATGATGGTCCGCCGCGGCATGGCCGTCGACGACTTCGCGCCGCGCGTGTCGTTCAACTTCACGGCGTGGGGCAAGATCTTCGAGGAGGTCGCCAAGTTCCGCGCCGGCCGGCGACTCTACGCGCGCATGCTGCGCGAGCGGTTCGGCGCGACGAACTCCAAGTCGTGGATGTTCCGCACGCTCATCGGCGGCGGCGGCTCGGCGTTCGTCCCGCAGGAGCCCGAGAACAACATCGTGCGGGGCGCCTACATCGCGCTGGCCGCGGCGCTGTCCGGCGCGCAGACGATGGCGCTGCCGACGTACGACGAGGCGTATACGATTCCATCGGCGAAGGCCCAGCTCGTGGCGCTGCGCACGATGCAGATCTGTGCCGAAGAGTCGGGCGCCGCCGACACCGTCGATCCGCTCGCCGGCTCGTATTACGTCGAGACGCTCACGAATCAGATGGAGGAGACGATTCTCGAAGAGATGGCCGCCGTGGACCGCATGGGCGGCATCGTGGACGCGATCAAGTCCGGCGCCATCCAGGCCGAGGTGGCGCGTCAGGCCTATCGCTTCGAGCAGGCGCTCGCTTCCGGCGAGGTGCCGAAGGTGGGTGTCAACTGCCACGTGGCCGAGGGCGCGGCCGCCGCGGATCCCGAGGTGGAGCTCTACGCGTTCGATTCCGCCGTGGCCGCCACGCAGGTGGCGAAGCTGGCGCGCGTGCGGCGCGAGCGCGACGAGCGCGCCGCGCGCGCGGCGCTGTCACGCCTGTCCGACGAGGCGCGCGGTCAGGCCAACCTCATGCTGGCCATCGTCGAGGCGGTGAAGGCGTACGCGACGCTGGGCGAGATCAACCGCGCGATGAAGGACGTGTTCGGCGAGCACAAGGAGCCCGTGCAATGGTGAGTGCAGAGCGGTTCGCGCAGGGGATGACGTTCGATCAGTACGTGAAGTTCGTCGGCACGCCGGAGAACCTGGCCCGTGAGGGCTCGTTCAACATGCCGCGCAAGGACTACAGCGACTTCCTGCGCAAGGCCTTCGACGCCGCGCGGCTCACCGACGCGCAGCGCGAGGCGTGGCGCTGGATCGTGGCGCAGCCAAACGGCCCGGCGAAGATTCTCGTGATCTCGGAGGAGTGGTCGTCAGACTGCCGGCGCGACGTCCCGATGCTGGCGCGGCTGGCCGCCGAGGGTGGCCTCGAGATGCGCATCTTCCCGCGCGACGGCCACAAGCTCAGCGCGCTGGCCGTCCCCGATCCGAAGGAGTCACCGAACGCCGACGTGATGGCGCAATTTCTCCGCAAGCGCGACGGCCAGACGTTCCAGTCGATTCCGATCGCCGCGTTCTTCACGAAAGGCTTCGAGCACCTCTACACATACATGGAGTTCCCGCAGATCTATCGCAAAGACCGGGTCAGGCCCGCGTTGTCGGCGCTCAAGCCGAGTGAGTCGAAGGAGGACTTCGCCAAGCGGAGCCTGAGCGAGTTTTTCGCGTTCCAGCAGTCGCCCTTTTTCAGCCTCTACGCGGCCGCCGCGGTGGACGAGATCATCGCCATGCTGCACGAGCGACTCCGGGTGGGCTCCATCGCGTGAGACATCCTGTCGCAATCCCGAGGCGCGCCACGGCTCCGCCGGGGCGCGGTGGTAGTGCGAAGCCGCAGGTCGTTCGACGGCCGAGGCGAGCCTGTGACGAGGCGTTGGGGGTCTGGGGGCCATATCGGGGCCCCCAGGAAGAACATGACTGAGCTGTCGGTCGTCGGGCGCGCGACGCCCAAGAAGGATGGGCCTGAGAAGGTCACCGGCCGCACCCGGTATCTGCACGATCTCGTCCTGCCGCGGCTCGCGCACGGCAAGATCTTGCGATCGCGGCACCCGCACGCGCGGCTGGTCCGCATCGACACGCGGCGCGCCGCGGCGCTGCCTGGCGTGCTGGCGGTGCTGACGGGCACCGACGTCGAGCAACAAATGTTCGGATTCGCGCGGGACCAGACCGCGCTCAAGACGGGCAAAGTGCGCTGCATCCGCGACGAGATCGCCGCCGTCGCCGCCGAAACGCCGGCCATCGCCGAGGAAGCGCTCGCGCTCATCGACGTGGAGTACGAGCCGCTGCCGACGGTGTTCAGCCCGGACGACGCGCTCGCGCCCGGCGCCCCGCGCGTGCACGACGAGCGCGCCGACAACCAGACGGATCTGCGCTATCAGTTCACCCACGGTGACGTCGATCGCGCGTTCGCCGACGCGGCGGCCGTCGTGGAGGGCGTCTACCGGCTGAACTTCGTGACGACGTGCTGTCTGGAGACGATGGTCGCCCTGGCGGACTGGGACCCTCGCGGCACGCTCACGATGTGGTCCACGACGCAGGTGCCGTTCCTCTACCAGCGCGAGCTCGCGAAGGCACTCGGCATCTCCGGCGACCGGGTGCGTGTGATGCAGCCGCCCGTCGGCGGGAACTTCGGGCGCGGCCTGGACCTCTATCCGATCGACGTCATCGCCGCGCTGCTCGCGCGTCGCGTGGGCCGCCCCGTCAAGGTGGAGTTCGAGCGTCTCGAGGAGTTCATCGCCAGCCCTACGCGCGAGCCGTGCACGATCCGGCTGCGCAGCGCGGCCGACGTCGCCGGCCGGCTGCTCGCGCGCGACGCGCACGTGACGATCGACAACGGCGCATACGTGTCGTGGGGCTCGACGACGCCGTACGTGATGCTCGCGACCGTGGCCGGGCTCTACCGCGTGCCGAACGTCCGCTTCGACACCACCATCGCCTACACGAACAATCCTTATTCGGGCTCGATGCGCGGCTACGGCAATCTCGAGAGCACGTTCGCGGTGGAGTCGCAGATGGACGAGCTCGCGGATCGCCTCGGCCTCGACCGCCTCGAGATCCGCCGGCGCAACGTGACGAAGTCCGGCGACGTGAACCCGCAGGGCTTCGTCGTCACGTCGTGCGCGATGAGCGAGTGTCTGGAGGCCGTGGCGGAAGTGGTGGCGGCGCCGCTGCCGCCGCCCCAGGCCGGCTGGCGGCGTGGAATCGGCTACGCCGGCATGTTCCACGTCGGCGGTGGCGCGCGGATCTATCGCTCCGACGGCTGCGGCGCGATCGTGAAGATGGACGACTTCGGCAAGGTCGTGCTGATCACGGGCGCGAGCGAGATCGGCCAGGGCTCGGAAACCGTGCTCGCGATGATCGTGGCCGAGACACTCGGCGTGCCGCTCGAGCGCGTGGAGGTCGTCAACTCCGACACCGCGGTCAAGCCGTGGGATGTCGGCGCCCACGCCAGCCGCACGACGTTCATTGCGGGCAACGCCGCGCGCATGGCCGCCGAGAAGCTGCGCGGCGACTTGCTGGCGATGGCCGCCGAGCAGCTCGACGAACCGGTCGAGCGCCTGGCCATGAAGGACGGCGCCATCATCGTCCTCGCCGAGCCGCAGCGGCGGCTGCCGTACGAGCGCGTCGCGCGTGGCGGTCACTATCAGCCGGGCGGCCGCACGCTCGTGGCCGAGGCGTTCTACGATCCGCCGACGAGCATGCTCGACAAGGACCTGCGCGGCAACGTCTCAGCGACCTATGGGTTCGCGGCGCAGGCCGTCGTCCTGGACGTCGACGGCGCGACCGGCGTCATCCGCGTGCGCCGCGTCGCCTCCGCGCACGACGTCGGCCGCGCGCTCAACCCGCTGGCGGCGGAGGGGCAGATTCACGGCGGCATCCACATGGGGCTCGGCTACGCGCTCGCAGAGCATCTCGTGGTGGAGCAGGGACAGGTCCTGACCGCGACGTTCATGGACTACGCGATCCTGCGCGCGGACGACATGCCGGAGATGCTGATCCGGCTGATCGAGACGCACGACGCCGAGGGACCGTTCGGCGCCAAAGGCCTTGGCGAGTCCGGCGTGATTCCCGTCTCCGCCGCCGTCGCCAACGCCGTGCACGACGCGGTCGGCGTGCGCTTCAGCGAGTTGCC
Organism: Candidatus Methylomirabilota bacterium; assembly: GCA_046725765.1. Taxonomy (GTDB): domain Bacteria; phylum Methylomirabilota; class Methylomirabilia; order Rokubacteriales; family CSP1-6; genus AR12. The sequence continues at coordinate 10,813 of JBKOZH010000265.1, forward strand.
GATCACGCCGGGACGCGTGCGCGCCGCACTGGAGGCCGCCCGCCGGTGAAGCTCTTCGAGGGTGTGCGCGTGCTCGATCTGTCGCGAATGCTCGCGGGCCCGTACGGCTCGATGCTGCTGGCCGACATGGGCGCCGACGTGCTCAAGATCGAGGCGCCCGACGGTGGCGATCCGATGCGCGCGATGGGGCCGCCGTTCCTGCCGGGCGGCGAGAGCGCGTACTTTCTCGCGATCAACCGCAACAAGAAGTCGATGGTGCTGGACCTCACGAAGCCGGCCGGACGCGAGGTGTTTTCGGATCTCGCCGCGCAGGCCGACGTCGTGTGGGAGAACTTCCGGCCGGGCGTGATGGACCGCCTCGGCCTCGGCTATGCCGCGCTCTCGGCGCGCAACCCGCGACTCGTCATGTGCTCGCTCTCCGCCTACGGTCAGGACGGTCCCTACCGCGACTGGCCGGCGTTCGATCTGGCGCTGCAGGCGATGGGGGGCGCGATGTCCATCACCGGCGAGGCCGGCGGCCACCCGGTGCGGATGGGGCTGCCGATGGGCGATCTCGCGGGCGGGATGTTCGGCGCGCTGGCAGTCGCGGGAGCGCTCCTGCGACGCGCACGCACCGGACACGGCGCTCGCGTCGACCTGTCGCTGCTGGATTGCCAGGTCTCGCTCCTCTCGTACCTGGCGCAGTACTTCTGGACCGACGGCGTCGTGCCGCAGCCGATGGGCTCGGCGCACACCTCAGTGGTCCCGTACGGGACGCTTCCGACGCGCGACGGCCATCTCATCATCGCGGTGTTCGAGCGCTTCTGGCCGGCGTTCTGCCGCGCCGCCGGCCACCCCGATTGGGCGAAGGATTCGCGCTTCGCCGCCAACGCTGACCGCGTCGCCAACCGCGCGGCGCTCATGGCGCTGATCGAGCATGCATTCGCGGAGCTGACCACGAACGAGTGGCTGGAGCGCCTGCGCGCCGAAGGCGTGCCGGCCGCGCCGATCCAGACGGTCGATCGCGTGCTGAGCGATCCGCAGGTGCGTCACCGCAGGATGGTCGCGGAGGTGATGCACGAGGGGCTCGGTCGCCTGCCGACGCTGGGCACGCCGATCAAGGTGGACGGCGCGACGGAATTCGCCCCGGCGCCGCCGCCGCGGCTGGGCCAGCACACGAACGATGTGCTGGCGACACTGCTCGACTATTCGGGCGAGCGCATCGACGCGCTCCGCCGTGACGGAGTGATCGTATGACGACCGGGGCCGCACGCGAGCCGCGCGTATGAACATTGCCGTGCTGGGCGGCAGCAACGGCGCGTTGGCGACCGCGGCGGATCTCTCGCTGGCGGGTCACCGCGTTCGGCTCTGGAGGCGCCGCGCGGAGGACGCCGGGGCGCTCGCGAAGGGGATCACGCTCTCGGCCGAGCAGCGCCACGGCAGCGCGCAACTGGAAAGGGTAACGGCGGATCTCGGCGAGGCCGTGCGTGGCGCCGACGTCGTGGTCGCGCCGCTGCCGGCATCGACTCACGAGGACCTGGGCCGCCGGCTCGCCGGAGTCCTCACCGAGCAGCAAGTGCTGCTCCTCGGCGCGGCGACGCTCGGCTCCTTCGTCATCGCGCGCGAGCTCACCCGCGCGGGCAACCCGCTGCCGCTCGCGATCGCGGAGACCGGCACGCTGGCGTACCTCGCGCGCAAGACAGGTCCCGCCGCCGTCGCGGCTCCGGTGCGCGCGGCGAACCTGCCCGTCGGCGTCTTCCCGGCGTCGCGCGCCAAGGACGCCCTCGTGCGCGTGCGCGAGCTCTATCCCGCGACGCGCCCGTGCGTCGACGCCGTCGACGTCGCGCTCACCAACGTCGGGCCGGTGATCCATCCGCCGCTCGTTCTGGTCAATGCCGGCGCCATCGACCGCGGGCCCTTCGACATTCACGCCGCCGGCACCACCGCGAGTGCCCGCCGACTGATCGATGCCGTGGACGCCGAGCGCGTCGCCAGCCGCAAGGCATGGGGCTTTCCCGCGCCGCACTACGAGATGGCCACGTACTACGACGAGGCGCACGCGGCGGAGGGACTCTACGGCGCCGGCGCCAAGGCCAAGCTGATCGCCAGCGGACTCTGGAACGAGCTCGTCAACTTCGAGCACCGCTACGTGACCGAAGACGTTGAGCTGGGGCTGCCATTCTTAGAATCCGCGGCGCGCTCGGTGTCGGTGGCGTCACCGGCGACGTCGGGCTTGCTCGGCGTGTTCGGCGCGCTGCTTCGCCGGCCGCTCGCCGGGCGCGGCCGTGATCTCGACCATCTGGGCCTCGGCGAGCTGACGCTGCGAGAGGTGCGCGAGCTCTTCCACGACGGCTGGCACGGGGCGCTGTGGCGTCGAGTGCTGAGATGAGCGTCCGCGTCGGCGTCACCCTCATGGCGACCGAGCCCCCGGATCGATTTCGGCAGCTCGTACAGCTCATCGACGCCGCCGGCTTCGACGAGCTCTGGATCTGCGACTCGTCGCTGCACGCGCGCGACGTGTACGCATACCTTGGGCTGGTCGCGACGACGTCGCCGCGCCTGTCGTTCGGCCCCAACTGCACACACCCGTACACGCGGCATCCGGCGATCACGGTGAACGCGATCGCCACGCTGCACGAGCTGTCCGGCGGGCGCGCGCGTCTGGCGCTCGGCGCCGGCGATCGTCCGGTGACCGAGCTCGGGTACCGCGCGGCCCCGGTGGCGACCGTGCGCGAGGCGGTCGCCGTGGCGCGCGCGCTCACAGCGGGCGGCGAGGTGACGCGGCAGGCGCCGATCGTGCTCGCGCGCGGGCGCCTGACCATGACGCTGCCGTCGCCGCTGCCGATCTACGTCGCCGCCTCCGGCGCGCGGATGCTCGAGCTCGGCGGCGAGGTCGCCGACGGCGTCCTCTTCTTCAGCGGCGTGTACCCGCCGTGCGTCGAATGGGCGCTCGCGCGGATCGCCGATGGGGCGCGGCGTGCGGGGCGTGATCCCGCATCGCTCGACGTCGCGTGCACGGTCGCCGGCTCGCTGCGCGAGGACATGCAGCTCGCGCGCCGCGAATGCGCGCCCATGGCCGCGTGGTTTCCGCAGACGGCGCCCGTCTATGCCGAGCTGGGCGGCGTCCCGCCTGAGGTCGCCGCGCGGATCCGGGCCGCGTACGCGGGTGGACACTTCGACGGCGCGCACGGCGCCTTCGCCCACGTCACCGACGAGATGGTCGATCGCTTCACCGTTGCCGGCGGCGCCGAGCTGTGGCGCAGGCGGCTCAAGGATCTCGTCGCGCTGGGTGTCCGCCACCTGAACGTCTTCGTACTGTCGCGCGACGCGCGCGGCATGCTCGAGGCGTTCGCACGCGACGTGCTGCCGGCCGTGCGGGGTCTCGCGTGACGCTGCCGCCCGGCTACGTGCTGATCCGACCCGAAACGCTGGTGGCGCTGCAGAAGGCCGTCGAAGCGGTGCTCGGCGCTCGCGCGGCGGAGTGTCTTGTGGCGGGCGGGCTCGCCGGCGGCGCGAAGGCGACGGCGTCGCTGGACGGGCCGCCCGAGGCACGAGTGCGACGGCTGCTCGAGGCGGGGCGGGACATCGGCTGGGGCGACTTCGCGCTCGAACTGCTCACGCCGACGCAGCTCGTCGTGACCGTCGGGGACTCGCCGTTCGCGCGCGTCTACGGCCACGCGGCGGGACCGGTCTGCCACCTCACGAGCGGCGTGCTGCAGACGCTGGCGTCCACGGTGCTCGAGTCGCCGGTCGTCGTCGAGGAAACGATATGCGCGGCGATGGGCGCCGCACGCTGCCGGTTCGAGACGCGCGAGACGGTCGCCGTTCCGCGCGAGCCGCTGCTGCGCGGCGTGCTCCACGTCGGCATCGTCGTGGACGATCTCGAGCGGAGCCTGGGTGAATGGCAGCGGATCTTCGGCGTGAGCGCGGGCGATCGCTGGCAGAGCGACGTCGGCGTGAAGGTCGCTTTCGTCGAGGTCGCGGGCACGCGCCTGGAGCTCGTGCAGTACACCGGGCCGATCGTCGAGCGGTTCGGCCCGGTCCTGGCTCGCCGTGAGGGCGTGCATCACGTGTGCTTCGCCGTCGACGACCTGGACGCCGCCCTCGCCGCGGTGCGCGCGCGGGGCCTGCGCGTGGTGCCGGGGTTCCCGCTGGAAGGCGCCCACGGGCGCATCGCGTTCCTCGAGCCTGAGCCGACGACGGGTCTCGTCACCGAGCTCTGCCAGCCACGCGAGCGCGCGTGATGGGCGCGCGCCTCGGCGTCGATGTCGGCGGCACCTTCACCGATCTTCTGCTCGCGCGTGACGGCGCGCCGCCGCGCGCGGCGAAGACGCCGTCCACGCCGGCTGATCCCTCCGAAGGCTTCCTGGCCGGCCTCACGCAGCTGGCGGCGGACGAGGGCCGTCCGCTCGACGCGTTCTTGCATGACGTCGATGTGATCGTCCACGGCACGACCGTCACCACCAACGCGGTCCTGACCGGCGACGTCGCGCGCGTGGGCTTGCTGACGACGCGCGGATTCCGCGACGCGCTGGCGATGCGGCGGGGCATTCGCGAGGCGCAGTACGACAACCGGTACGCGGCGCCGCCGCCGCTCGTTCCGCGGTGGCTGCGACTGCCCGTCACGGAGCGGGTGGATGCGACCGGTGCCGTCCTCACGCCGCTGGACGAGGCGGACCTCGACGCGGCGCTGAAGACGCTGCGCGGCGCCGGCGTGGAGGCGGTCGCCATCTGCTTCATGCACGCGTGGGCCAACTCCGCGCACGAGTGCCTGGCCGAAGCGCGTGCGCAGGCAGCGCTGCCGGCGGCCTACCTGTCGCGCTCGTCCGCGCTTCTGCCCCAGGTGCGCTTCACCGAGCGCGTCAGCACCACGGTGCTCAACGCCGCCGTCGGGCCCGTGCTGTCACGCTATGTCGATCGTCTCGTCGCGAGGCTCGGCGCGGCCGGATTCCGCGGCGTGCTGCTAGTCATGCAGTCCAACGGCGGCGTGGCGGTGCCGGCCGTGGTGCGCGCGGCGGCAGCGACAACGCTGCTGTCGGGCCCGGCCGCCGCGCCGACGGCGGCGCTCGCCTACGTCGCACCGCACGCGGCGCGCGATTTCATCACGGTCGACATGGGCGGGACCTCGTTCGACGTGTGCCTCGTGAAGGACGGCGTGCCGGCCTTGACGTCGGAAGGCCGCATCGCACGGTATCCGTTCGGCCTTCCGTCGCTCGCGATCCACACGATCGGCGCCGGCGGAGGCTCGATCGGGTGGCTCGACGACGGTGGCCTGTTGAGAATGGGGCCGCAGAGTGCCGGTGCTCATCCCGGTCCCGCGTGCTACGGCCGCGGCGGTACGCGCCCGACCTGCACCGACGCCGACCTCGTGCTCGGCCATCTCTCGCCGACGGGTTTTCTCGGGGGCCGCTTCCCGCTCGACGCGGCGGCCGCGCGCGCCGCCATCACCACGCTCGCCGGGCCGCTCGGGCGCGGCGTGGAGGCGACGGCCGCCGGGATGGTGCAGGTGATCGACGCGAACATGGCGGCGGGGATCCGGCACGTCAGCGTGGAGCGCGGCCACGATCCGCGCGAGTTTCTCCTCGTCGTCGGCGGCGGAGCCGGGCCCGTTCACGCGGCCGGCATCGCGCGCGAGCTCGGCCTCACGCGGCTCCTGGTGCCCCGCGATTCGTCGATGTTCTGCGCGGCGGGACTCGTGCGCTCGGATCTACGACACGACTTCGTGCGAAGCCATCCGAGTGCCTTCGATCGGCTCGACCGCGCGGCGCTCTCACGCGTGGCGGCGTCGCTTGCGGCCGACGCACGCGCGACGCTCGCCGCCGAGGGCGTCGCGCCCGAGCGCGCGATCGTGCGCCTGGCCTGCGACGTCCGCTATCTCGGCCAGTACCACGAGCTGACCGTCGAATGGCTCGCCGACGAAGCGGCGGAGGCCGATGTCTCGGGCGTGAGCAAGCGCTTCCACGAGGCCCACGACCGCCAGTACGGCTACGCGCTGCACGAGACGCCACTGGAGCTCGTGAACGTGCGTGCGGTTGCGCTTGGCCTCACACCGGCGTCGCCGCCGGCCGAGATTGCGCGCGGCAATGCCTCCGCCGCACACCGCGGTCGCCGCCGCGCGTGGGTGGCGGACGCGGAGGCATTTGCCGACACCGATGTCTTCGACGGCGAGGCGCTCGGCGCCGGCGCTCGGCTCGCGGGGCCAGCCATCGTCGAGCTGCCGACGACCACGGTCGTCGTGGCGCCGGGCTTCGGTCTCGAGGTCGATCGCCACGGATCGTTCATGATCGAGCGCCGATGACATCCGCCGCCATCGATCCGATCTTCGCCTCCGTCCTCGAGCGCCGGCTGAAGGCGATCACCGAGGAGATGGGGCTCACACTGCTGCGAACGACGCGCTCGCCGATTCTCAGCGAGGCGCGTGACTTCGTCACCGGGCTGTACGGCCCGGGCGGCGAGATCTGGGCGCAGAGCGAGTACATTCCGATCCTTGCTTTTGCGCTGCAGCCCGCGTGCCGCGCCGTCATCGCCGCCTTCGAGGGCGACGTGCACCCCGGCGACGTGTTCCTGCACAACGACGTGTTCTCCGGCGGCAACCAGAACAACGACGTGGCCGTCTTCCGGCCCGTCTTCGTCGACGGTCGGCTCGTCGCGTGGGCGGCCACCAAGGGGCACCAGGCCGACATCGGCGGGGCGCAGGCGGGCGGCTACAACCCGCGCGCGACCGAGGTGTGGCAAGAAGCGCTGCGCATCCCGCCGCTGCGCATCGTCGAGCGCGGGACGCTGCGCCGCGACGTGTGGCGGATGGTCTTCGCGAACGTGCGCCTGCCAATCGTGGAGGAAGACATCCG
>JBKOZH010000063.1:0-22637 GCA_046725765.1 Candidatus Methylomirabilota bacterium
CGGCGGCGAGTAGGGTACACTCCCGCCACCATGAGATTCCAGGGACGAACCGCGCTCATCACCGCGGGCGGGCGCGGCATCGGCCGCGCCACCGCCGAGATCATCGGCCGCGAGGGCGGCACTGTCGTCCTCGTGGACACCGACAAGGCCGCGCTCGACGAGGCGATCGGCGCCGTCCGTGCCGGCGGCGGCACCGCGCACACGCTCGTCGCCGACGCGCTCGACGCCGCCCAGGTGGAAGCGACGGTGCAGCGCACCGTCCAGGATCACGGCCGCATCGACATCCTCGTCAACGCCGTCGGCGGCAGCACCATCATCGGCAAGCCGGCGGCGCCGATCGACGAGATCTCGCTGGCCGACTGGCAGAGGCTGCTGCATTTCAACCTGACGGGGACGTTTCTGTTCTGCCACGCCGTGGTTCCCATCATGAAGCGCCAGCGCGCCGGCAAGATCGTCAACATCTCCTCGATCGCCGGCCGCGGTCTCAGCGAGAGCAGCAGCAGCGCCTACGCGACGGCCAAGGGCGGGATCATCGCGCTCACGCGCAAGCTCGCGTTCGAGCTGGGCCCGCACGGGATCACGGTCAACGCGATCGCGCCGAGCCTGACCCTGAGTCCTCGCCTGCGGCCGCGCTGGGACGGCATGTCGCCCGAGCAGCAGGCGCGCGAGCGCGAGCGCGTGCCGCTGCGGCGCATCGCCGAGCCGCAGGATCAGGCGCGCGTGATCTGCTTTCTCGCCTCGAGCGACGCCGATTTCGTCACCGGCGTGACGATCGACGTGACCGGCGGCCAGTAGCGCCACCGCCGCGCCGGAAAGGAAGCCTTCATGCTGATCGTCGACTCACAGGTTCACATCTGGGGCGCCGACACTCGAGAACGTCCGTGGCCGACCGCGGCGTGTGCGACTGGCTCGGCTGGAGACGGTAGCGAGTGGAGCTGCTGACCGCCGCCTATGAGGCGTTCAACGCGCGCGACATCGATCGCGCGCTCGCGACGATGCATCCCGAGGTCGAGTGGCCGAACGGGATGGAGGGCGGGTACGTTCGCGGCCGCGAGGCGGTGCGCGCCTACTGGAGCCGGCAATGGACCATGATCGACCCGCACGTCGAGCCGCGCGGCTTCAACGCGATCGACCGCGGACGCGTGGTGGTCGACGTCCACCAGGTGGTCCGTGATCTGCGCGGCGCCGTGGTGACCGACCAGATGGTCCAACACGTCTACGAGATCGACAACGGCCTGATCCGTCGCATGGAGATTCGCCGATGATCAAGGTGAAGGACCTCGCCTACGGCCGGCTGCGCGCACCCGATCTGGACGCGGCCGAGGAATTTCTCACGCACTTCGGGATGATCCGCGCCGCTCGTACGCCGACCGCGCTGTACATGCGCGGGACCGATGCCATGCATCACCTGCACATCACCGAGAAGGGCGACCCGAAATTCGTCGGTCTCGCCTACTACGCGGCGAGCGAGGACGATCTTCGCCGCGTCGCAAAGGCGCCCGGCGCTTCCGAGGTGGAATCGATCGACGAGCCGGGCGGCGGCCGGCGCGTGCGGCTGCGCGAGCCGAACGGCTACCAGATCGAGGTCGTGTACGGCATCGAGCCGCTGCCGCCGATCGCGGTTCCCGAGCAGCACATGAACAGCGGTGCCGAACCCCTGCGGCGCGCCGGTAATCTCATGCGGCTGCGCCCGTCGCCCTCACCCGTCAAGCGAATGGGCCACGGCGTGCTCGCCACGCCGAAGGTGAAGGAGACGGTGCAGTGGTTCCGCGAGACGCTGGGGTTCATCCGCTCGGACGACGTGTACGCCGGCGACCCCGAGCACCTGATCGGCTCGTTCAACCGCTGTGATCGCGGCGACGAGTACGTCGATCACCACACGCTGTTCTGCGTGCAGAACGAGCGCGCGGGGCTCAACCACATGTCGTTCGAGGTCCCCGACGTCGACGCCGTGTTCAAGGACCACGAGTACCTCACGAAGGTCGGCAAGTACGAGCACATGTGGGGTGTCGGGCGACACCTGCTCGGCAGCCAGGTCTTCGACTACTGGGCCGATCCGTGGGGGCGCGTGCACGAGCGCTGGGCCGACACCGACCGGCTGAACGCCAAGAGCGGCGGCAACCTGTTGTCGGTCGAGCAGGGATTCAGGAGCCAGTGGGGTCCGGACCCGCCCGAGAAGTTCATCCGTAACGTGAGTCAGTGAGGCGCCAATGGCGATCATCCGCATCTACAGCGGCCCGGATGGCAAATCGCACTTCCAGGAGATCGAGCCGGACTTCAAGCCGCTCGGCGACCAGTCGGAAAGCGCCGAGCTGATCCCGGGCAGTGGCATCGTCGTGCGTCGCTTTGCGCCGCGGCGCACCAATCCCTGGCATCACGCGCCGGCCTACGCTGCCGTCTTCACGCTGTCCGGCGCCGTCGACATCGAGATCGGTGACGGCACGGTCCGCCGCCTCGGCCCCGGTGACATCCTGATCGCCGAGGACCTCACAGGCCAGGGTCACGTGACGCGCGAGGTCGGCCCCGAGCCGCGCGTGTCGATCTTCGTCCCGCTGAGCCGAGCCCGATGAGCGTCGTCACGTACGCCTCCGACGGCCGCGTGGGCATCGTCACCCTGAATCGCCCCGACAAGCTGAACGCGATCAGCCTGGAGCTCAAGAAGCTGCTGATCGAGCGCTTCCACGAGGCCGATCGTGATCCCGCCACGAGCGTGGTCGTGCTGCGCGCCGAGGGGCGAAGCTTCTGCGCCGGCTACGACATCTCGCCGAATCCGGCGCGGGCCGCGCGCAAAGGCAACGCGCTGGCCTGGCACGAATCGCTCACCGACGACGCGCGACTCGAGCTCACGCCGTGGACGATGAAGAAGCCCGTGATCGCCTCCGTGCAGGGCCACTGTCTGGGCGGCGGCTGCGAGCTGATGATGGTGTGCGACCTCACGATCGCCGCCGAGGATGCGCAGTTCGGCGAGCCGGAGATCCGCTTCTCGAACGTGGGCCCGGTGATGGTGATGCCGTGGATCATCGGTCTCAAGCGCGCGCGCGAGCTGCTCTATCTGGGCGATCCGATCGACGCGAAAACGGCGCTCGCCTATGGGATGGTCAATCGCGTCGTCCCGCGCGCGGAGCTCTCTTCCGCGACGATGAAGGTCGCGCGCCGCATGGCGCTCATGTCGCCCGAGGCGCTGGCCGCGACGAAACTGGCCATCAACCGCGGCGCCGAGTGCTCGGGATTCCTCGCCGCGATGCACGCGGGCGTCGACGTCCTGGCCCCGCTCTACGCCGCGCGCACCGAGATCGGCACGAAGTTCGACGAGATCCGCGAGAAAGAGGGCCTCGGCGCCGCGCTGCGCTGGCGTGCCGCCCAGTTCGCGGAATAGCGATGTCGCTGCTGCAGTCGCGCACGCGCACCGCCGTCAACGGCTTCGGCAAGCCCGTGCGGCGCGTGGAGGACGCGCGGCTGGTCACCGGGGGCGGCTGTTACAGCGATGACTTCAACCTTCCGGGCCAGGCCTACGCTTGCTTCGTGCGCTCGCCGCACGCGCACGCGCGTATCGTGCGGATCGACAGCGGCGCCGCGCTGAAGATACCCGGCGTCATCGCGGTGCTGACCGGCGCCGACGTCGCTGCCGACGGGTTGCAACCCATCCCGCACCGGCCCGTGCCCGCCAATCCGTACGAGCCGCAACTGCACAACCGTGACGGCTCGCCGCACTTCATCGCGCCGCATCCGCCGATGCCGACGGACGGCCACGTCCGTATGGTCGGCGAAGCGGTCGCGATGGTGGTCGCCGAGACGGCGGCGGCGGCGCGCGACGGCGCCGAGGCCATCAGCGTCGAGTACGAGCCGCTGCCTGTGGTCACCGGCGCGCTCGACGCCGCCGCGCCCGGCGCGCCCCTCGTCTGGGCTGAGGCGGGCTCGAACCTGTGCGTCGACGCCGACACCGGCGACGCCGCTGAGGCCGACGCCGCCCTCGCCCGGGCAACGCACGTGGTACGGCTGGAGACGCACGTCAACCGCGTGACCGGCGTGCCGCTCGAGCCGCGCGTCGCGCTCGCCGTCTATGACGCCGACCGCCAGCACGTAACGCTCTACGCCGGCTCGGGCGGCGTGCAGCGGATCAAGCATGACCTGATGGAGACGCTCGGCCTCCCGCGGCAGGCTTTGCGTGTCATCGCCCGCGAGGTCGGCGGCAACTACGGCACGCGCAACGCCTGCTATCCGGAGTTCGCGCTCATGCCGTGGGCGGCCCGGCGGCTGGGACGGCCCGTGAAGTGGACGTGCGAGCGCCGCGAAGCGTTCCTGACCGACTTTCACGCGCGCGATCTCGTTTCGCACATGGAGCTGGCGCTGGATGCCGACGGCAAGTTCCTTGCGCTGCGCGGCACCCACACGAGCAACGTCGGCGCGCACGCCGTCTCGTTCATTCCGCTCGGCAAGGGCAGCGGCGTCCTGCCGAGCCTCTACCACTTCCCCGCCGGGTACGTGCGCGGGCGCGCGGTGCTCACCAACACGTCGCCAACGTACCCGTATCGCAGCGCCGGACGCCCCGAGGTCATGTACGTGCTCGAGCGGCTCATCGACATCGCCGCGCGCCGCCACGGCTTCGACCGCGTCGAGCTGCGCCGCCGCAATCTCGTCCCGCCGAGCGCGATGCCCTACCGCAATCCCATGGGCCTCGTCTACGACAGCGGCGACTATCCCGGCGTCATGGCGCGCGCGGTGGCGCTGGCCGACTGGAAGGGCTTCGAATCGCGCCGTGCGGAGGCGCGACGGCGCGGGCGCTATCGCGGCATCGGGCTGTCGAACTATCTCGAGCTCAACACGGGGGCGCCGCGCGAACGCGCGTTCATCACCGTGCGTCCGGACGAGCGTATCGACGTGGTCATCGGCACGCTGTCCTCCGGCCAGGGGCACGAGACCAGCTTCGCGCAGCTCATCGTCGAATGGTTCGCCGTCGAGCTGTCGCAGGTGCGCGTCATCACCGGCGATACCGAGATCGCTCCGGTGGGCGGCGGCTCGCACTCCGGCCGCTCGATGCGCCAGGCGGGCGTGGTGATGGCGAAGGCCGGCGACCAGATCATCGAGCGTGGCGCGCGGATCGCCGCGTGGGTGCTCGAGGCGGCCGACGCCGACATCGAGTTCGCGCGCGGCCGCTTCGGCGTGCGGGGCACCGATCGCGCCGTCGGACTCTTCGACGTCGCGCGGGCGGCGCTGCGCGCCGACGCGCCGGCCGCGCTGGCCGGGCCGCTCGCCGGCGAGAGTGACGAGACCAATCCCGTGCCGTCGTTTCCCTACGGCTGCGCGGTGTGCGAAGTCGAGGTGGATCCCGAGACCGGCGTCGTCGAGGTCGTGCGGTGGACGTGCGTCGACGACTGCGGGCGCGCGGTGAACCCGATGATTCTGCACGGCCAGACGCACGGCGGCATCGCCGCCGGTGTGGGCCAGGCGCTGTGGGAGGACTGCCACTACACCGCCGACGGCCAGATGCTCGGCGCGACGTTCATGGAGTACGTGCTTCCGCGCGCCGACGACTTGCCGAGCTTCACGACGGAAATCAGTGAGGTGCCGTCGACCACCAACCCGCTCGGGCTGCGCGGCGGCGGCGAGGGCGGCACGACGCCTGCGCTGGCGGCGACGGTCAACGCCATCGTCGACGCGCTCGCCGAATTCGGCGTCGAGCACATGGAGATGCCGGCCACGCCCGAGCGCGTGTGGCGGGCTATCCGGGCGGCGCGCCCGTCTTGACGACCATCCGGCGCGGTGGTTTCATCACCGCACCGTCCTAGAGGAGGTCCGCCATGCCGCGCACCTACAACGTCATCGACGCCGACGGTCACGTCCTCGAGCCCGTCGACATCTGGGACAAGTACATCGATCCCAAGTTCCGCGATCGCGCGCCGCGCATCGTGCGGGACACCGACGGCAAGGAGCGTCTCGACGTCGAAGGCCAGGTGCTCGGCAGCCAAAAGGGCTTTGGCGTGATCGGGGCGATCGGCGCACGCCAGGGCGAGGTCCCCGAAGAGACGATGCAGTACATCGACGGCCGCAAGGGCGGCTTCGACCCGCACGCGCGCATCCCCGACATGGACCTCGACGGGATCGACGCGGCGTTCCTCTATCCGAGCGTCGGCCTGTTCTCGGGCGCGATCAAGGATCCCGCGCTGGCGGCCGCCGTGTGCCGTGCGTACAACCGCTGGCTGGCCGACTACTGCTCACCGTACCCGGACCGTTTGTTCGGCGTCGCCATGCTGCCGATGCAGTCGATCGACGCGGCCATCGAGGAGATGCGGTACGCGCGCAATCGCCTCGGCATGCGCGCGGGCTTCCTGCGCCCGAATCCCTACAACGGCCGCATGCTCCACCACCCCGACTACGAAAAGTTCTGGAACGAGGTCGAGGAGCTGGACTTCTCGATCGGTCTGCACGAGGGCGCCAGCGGCGGCATGCCGCAGGTCGGCGTCGACCGCTTCGAGACGCGCGGCGCCAAGCACATCATCTCGCACACGATGGAGATGATGCTGGCGGCCATGAGCGTGATCTGGTCGGGCGTGTGCGATCGTCACCCGAAGGTCCGCATCGCCTTCCTCGAATCCGGCGGCGGCTGGATCGCGCCCTGGCTCGACCGCATGGACCGGCACTTCGACGACCAGGGCTTCAACGATTCCGGCCTGTCGATGCGCCCGAGCGAGCTCTTCCAGCGCAATTGCTGGATCTCGTTCGAGCCCGTCGAGAAGAGCCTCAACGTGCTGGCCGACTTCATCGGCCCGTCCAAGATCCTGTGGGCGACGGACTATCCGCATCCGGACGGATTCTTCCCCGGCGCGCCGAAGATGATCGCCGATCGGCCGGAGCTGTCGGCCGAGACAAAGCGCCAGATCCTCGCCGGCGGCGCGAAGGCCTTCTACAAGCTCGAGGCGTAAAGGCGGCGGGGCCCGATCGGGCCCCGCACCGATTGTTTCGACATCGCGGAGAAAGCCATGACAAGTCTGAAGACCGTCGATGCGATGTTCACCGAGGCCGTCGAGTCGAAGAAGATGCCCGGCATCGTCGCGATGGCCGCGACGGACAAAGGCGTGCTCTACCAGGGCGCATTCGGCCGCCGCGAGCTCGGCAAGGACGCGCCGATGACGCTCGACACGGTCGTGTGGATCGCGTCGATGACGAAAGCCATCACGGCCACCGCGGCCATGCAGCTCGTCGAGCGCGGCAAGCTCGCGCTCGACGCGCCGGCCGCCCAGTCGGCACCCGCCCTGGCAAAAGCACAGGTGCTGGAAGGCTTCGACGCCGCGGGGCAGCCGCGGTTGCGCGCGCCGAAGCGGCCGATCACGCTACGGCACTTGCTCACACACACGGCCGGATTCGGCTACGAGATCTGGCGAACCGAGATCGCGCAGTATCAAACGGTGACGAATACGCCCGGCATCACCACATGCACGAACGCCGCGCTCACGACACCGCTGCTGTTCGATCCCGGTGAGGGCTGGGAGTACGGCATCAACATCGATTGGGTCGGCAAGATCGTGGAGAACGTGTCGGGCCAGAAGCTCGACGCGTACTTGCAGCAGAACGTGCTCGGGCCGCTCGGCATGAAGGACACATCGTTCAAGCTTTCGGCGGGGCAGCGCGCGCGCCTGGCCAGCGTCCACCAGCGTGACGACAAGGGCACGCTGGCGCCGATCGAGTTCGCGCTGCCCGAGGAGCCCGAATTCTTCATGGGGGGAGGCGGGCTGAACGGGACTGCGCCCGACTACCTGGCGTTCACGCAGATGATCCTGCACGGTGGCACGTTCAACGGCGCGCCGGTGCTGCGTCCCGAGACGGTCGAGCAGATGGCGCAGAATCACATCGGCCCCCTCGAGGTCGGCCCGATGACGAGCGCAATCCCCGGGCTTTCGAGGGATGTCGAGCTCTTCGGCGGGATGTCGACGAAGTGGGGCTTGAGCTTCGTCATCAACACGGCGGCGCTGCCCACCGGCCGGTCGGCTGGAAGCCTGGCGTGGGCGGGTCTCGCGAACACCTACTTCTGGATCGACCGCGGCAAGCGCGTGTGCGGCGTGTTTCTGTCGCAGCTTCTGCCCTTCTTCGACGAGACGACCATCGACCTGCTCACGAAGTTCGAGACGGAGGTCTACCGCGCGCTGTAAGAAACCCGGTGTTCGAGCGCCGGCTTTGCCGGCGCAATCCTTCCTAGGGGAGGCATCGGAGGGGGCCGTCGAGGCCCCCTCCGAGTTTTATTCGTAGCGCGGCGCGCGCTTTTCGCGAAACGCGGCGACGCCTTCGCGGAAGTGCGCGCTGCCTCGCACCTGATCGCCGAGCGTCTGGTCCAGCGCCTCGCGCGCACGCGCGTGCTCGGCCAGCGTCGCGCTGATCTGTCGCTTCACCGCTTGCACCGCCGATGGGCTGTTGGCGGCGATGCGCTCCGCCGTCTCGAGCGCCCAGGGCATGAGGCGGTCGGCGGGCACCACGCGATTGATCAGGCCGATGCGCGCCGCCTCGCCCGCGTCGATGAGCCCCGCCGTCAGCAAAAGCTCCATGGCGTGCACGTAGCCGATCTGCGCGACGAGCTTGATCGTGGCGCCGCCGAAGGGATAGACGGACCACTTCACCTCGGGCAGCCCGAAGCGCGCGTGCGGCACGGCGGCGCGAACGTCCGTGGCCAGTAGCAGCTCGACGCCACCGCCGGCGCAATCGCCGTTGACGGCGGCCACGATCGGCTTGCTGAACTCGTCGAGCTTGAGCAGCGCGTGGTTGACGATGCGCGCCAGCTCCGCGGGGGCGGAGAGATCCCCGCTCATGTCGGCGCCGGCGGTGAACGCACGCTCGCCGGCACCGGTCAGCACGATGCAGCGGCAGGGGCCGCGCTCGAGCTCGTCCCACAAACTTCCGAGCTCCACCATCATCGCGCGCGTCAGCGCGTTCATCCGCGCAGGGTTGTCGATGGTCAGCACGACGATGTGCGGACCCTCGCGCGTGACACGAATCTCCATCTATGCCCCGTGGGGCAGGACGACGATCTTGCCGTGCGCCTTGCGGTCGGTGAGGCGACGAATCGCCTCGACGGTGCGCTCGAGCGGCACACGGTCACTGACGAGCGGCCGCAGCTTGCCCTCGCCGTACCACCTGAACAGCTCGTCGACCGAGCGCTCGAGCTTATCCGGCGCGTGCCAGCGGAAGTAGCGCAGCGACGAGCCCAGCGCGGCGCGGTGCTTGACGAGCAGTCGATTGGCCGGGATCTGCTGCACGCCGCCCACGAAGCCGACGAGAACAATGCGTCCGCCCCAGCCCAGTGCCGAGAGCGCCGCGTCGAAGAGCTCGCCGCCGATCGGGTCGAAGCATACGTCGGCGCCCTTGCCGTCCGTCAGCGCGAGCACGCGCTCGGTCAGCTTTTCGGTGGCGTAGTTGACGGTCGCGTCGGCGCCGCGCTCGCGCGCGACCGCGAGCTTCTCGGCGGTGCTCGCACCCGCGATGACGCGCGCGCCCATCGCCTTGCCGATCTCCACCGCGGTGAGGCCGACGCCACCCGCGGCGCCAAGCACCAGCAGCGTCTCGCCGGGCTCGAGGCGACCCTGCCACCGGATGGCCACGTGGCTCGAGAAGTACGCGATGGGAAACGCGCCCGCCTCGTCGAACCGCATGCCGGCCGGGAGCCGGAACGTCTCGACCTCGTCGGCCACCGCCATCTCGGCGAGACCGCCGTAAGCCAGGATCGCCATGACACGATCGCCAGGCGCAAAGCGCGTCACGCCCTCGCCGCAGGCGGCCACGACGCCCGCCGTCTCCAGCCCGGGACTGAACGGCAGCGGTGGCTTCGTCTGGTAGCGCCCGGCGACCATGATCGAGTCGGCGTAGTTCACCGCCGTCGCCTTCACGTCGATCAGGACCTGGCCGGGTCTCGGCGTTGGCGCCGGGACGTCCTCGATCTTGAGACTCTCGACCTCGCCCCACTCGCGGCAGACGACGGCGCGCATCAGCCTGTGCGCTCCAGATCCTCGCGCAGACGCGGCTTCTGCACCTTGCCCGTCGCCGTGCGCGGAAACTCGTCGGCCTTTCTGAACACGATGCGCGCAGGCACCTTGTAGCTGGCGAGGCGCTCGCGGCAGAAGGCCATCAGCGCCTCGCCGCTCACCGTGGCGCCGTCGTGCAGCTCGACAGCGGCCGCCGCGATCTCGCCCTTCGCACGATCGGCCAGGCCCACGACGTACGCCTGCTTGACGGCTGGATGTGCGAGCAGCACGCCCTCGACCTCGAGCGGCGCGACGTTGATGCCGCCCGTTTTGATCATCTCCTTCAGCCGCCCGCGGAACCGCACGCGGCCGTCGTCGCCGAGCGTGCCGAGATCACCGGTGACGAAGAACCCATCGGCGTCGAACGCGGCGCGCGTTTGCTCGGGCTCGCGATAGTACCCGGGCGTGACCCAGCCACGAACGCGCAGCTCGCCGACCTCGCTGGCCGGCAGAACACGGCCGCTCGCGGGATCCGCGACGCGGATCTCCATACCCGGCAGCGGCCGACCCTGGGTCGAGAGTCGAATGTCGAGCGCGTCGCCGGCGTCAGTGACCGCGCAGTTGCCGTACGTCTCGGTCGCGCCGTACACGTTGCACAGCTCGCGGGCGTTGACGGCCTCCATCGTCATCGCGACGTCCTCGGGCAGACCGATGGTGAGCCCGGTCCGCATCGCGGCCAGCGGGCGCCGCGGCCGATCCGGATGCTCGAGCATCGCCCGCGCCATGTTCGCCATGCCGTAGTACACCGTGCAGCGCTCCTCGTCCAGCAGCGCCAGCGCTTCGCCCGGCTCGAAGCTCTCTTGCAGGACGAGCGCGCCGCCGTGCGTGAGGATCGCCGGTAGCGCGTTGGCCGAGCCGAACGACCAGAAGAGCGGGACGGCCAGCCACACACGGTCGGCGGCGGTGAGATGCTGGCGCTCGCCGATGTCGAAGCCGTTGGCGATCACGCCGCCGTGCGCGAGGATCACGCCCTTCGGCGTCGCGGTGGAGCCGGACGTGTACAGGATGAAGCACGGGTCGGCGGCGCCGACCTCCGCCTGTGCCGAGGCCAGCGCGCTGGCGCGGACGTCCGCGCCACGCGCCGGAAGATCGGCCCACGCGTGGATGCCGTCGTGCCGCCGCGCACCGATCGTGATCACCGCGCGCAGCTCGGGTAGCCGCTCGCTGCGCAGCGCACCCGGGGCCGCGTGCCCCAGCTCCGGACATACCTCTCGGATCGCGCTGAGATAATCGCGGCCGCGAAACGTCTCCATCGTCACGACGACGCGCGGCTGCGCGTGCTCGAGCATCCACGCCAGCTCGCGCGGAGTCGAGAACGTGCTGAGGGCGGCGGTCACCGCGCCGATCTTGGCCGCGGCGATAGCGGCGATCAGCCACTCGGGCCGGTTCGGCAGCACCACGACGACGCGGTCGCCCTTGCGGACGCCGAGCGCCAGCAGCGCGCGCGCCACAGAGTCCGCGCGGTCCCGCACCCCCGAGAAGCTCAGCCGCTCGCCGCGGAAGACCACCGCCTCGGCGACGGGGTGCGCCGTGGCCATCTCGTCGACGAGCGCGCCGAGCGTCTGGCTCGCCGGGCGCATCGCTCAGCGCCCGGTGAAATGCGGCGCGCGGCCCTCGCGATGTGCCGCCATGCCTTCGTCGACGTCCTGGCTCCACTCGAGTGCCGCACGCAGCGTGTCGGACAGCGCACGCGCCTCGCCGAAGCCGGACATCAGGCGCGTACGCACGATGCGCTTGGCGCCGCGCGTGGCCAGCGGGCCGCTGGCTGCGATGCGCGTGGCAAGCGCGCGCGCCTCGGGCAGCAGGCGCTCGCTCGGATGCACGGCGAGGACGAGGCCGAGCCGCTCGAGCTCGGTGGCGTCCAGCTCGCGCCCGGTGCAGATGAGCTCCAGGGCCCGCGCGCGGCCGACGAGCATCGGCAGCCGCACCGGTCCGCCGGCGCCGGGGAAGCCGCCCCATAGCGCCTCCGGCAGCGCGAACGTCGCGTGCGCAGCGGCGAGCCGGATGTCGCAGGCAAGCGAGAGCTCGGCCGCGCCCGCGCGCGCGGCACCGTTGAGCGCGGCGATGACGACCTGCGGCAGCGCCTCCAGTGCGTCGTACACGCGGTTGGCGGTGCGCACGAGCTCGAGAATCTGCGGCTTGCTGTAGCTGGCGCGCACGACGGGATTGAGGATGCCCATCGAGAAGAACTGCGAGCCGGCGCCGGTCAGCACGACGGCCTGCGTCTCGTCGTCGCCGGCGAGGCGCTGCACGATCTCCTCGAGCGTCAGCAGCACCTCGCGCGTGAGACGGTTCTGATCCGACGGACGATCGATCGTGACAACGGCCACACGTCCGTCGCGCTCGAACGTTACTTCAGTCGCCACCTCAGCGCTTCAGCTCGAAAGTCTTCACGTACACGCCCGGGGAGCCCGGTGCGTGGCGCATGACCCCGCGCATGCGCTCGGACGCGGGCACGGCGTTACGCTGCGCGTGCCACTCGGGACTCTCCGAGACGCGCGGATGCTCGAACTCGTAGAACGTCAAGTACGCCGGCGAGCCGGCCACCGCGCGGTAGCGACGACCGCGGATCACGCCGGGCACCTTTTCGTAATTCGGGACGTAGATCGAGTTGTACCACTCGTTGAACTCGCGATCGACCTCGGCCGGCACGTCCATGCGTCCGAGCTGCAGCGCGGGCGCCATCCCGCTCGCGGCGATCGATGGCGTCACCGCGCGGGGATGGATCATCGCGTACACGTTGCGGATGAACGTGGTGGCGACGGCCTGCGGTCCCGTGCGTTGCGTCCACGGCGTGGGATTTGTCGCGACCTTCTTGTACGCGTCGCTCTCGAGCACGGCCGGACTCTCGAGCTCGTAGACGGCGAGGTGCTTGGGCCCGCCCTTCACCGCCTCGTACCGCGCGCCGCTCAGAAAGCCCGGGATCGCAAGCCGCTCAGCGAGGTGCTCCTCGTTGTACCAGCGATTGAACTCGGCTTCTTTCTCCGCCGGCACCTCGGCCCACACCATCAGGAGTCCCGTACCTTTTTTCGCCGTCATGGATGGCCCCTTTCGGGCACGCATCCTAGATCAGCGGGCGCGCCAGTGCCAGTCGCTTCGGCGCGCTAGCGGGTCTCGCAGTCGCAGTGCGTCCCCGGCGGCAGACCCGCCGGCACTGCGGGATGGCCGTTCACGGCAACCGCGACGGCGGGCAACGACGCGAGCACCAGCAGCATGCTCGCCACGAGGACTCCCTGCGCCTTCACCACCTTCTCCATGATCTCGCCTCCTCCCAAAGCCTTCATTCGACGCCGTCTACGAGTACACAAGCCGTGCCAGATGTAAGGCGGCGCCGACCCGCGCGAATACGGCGGTTTGCGAGCGCCGGCGGCACCAACCGCGCGGCCGCTCGGGCGTGCTGCCCGATCGCGTCAGTCGGCCGTCGGTCGTGCTGCCTGAAAGGCAACCACCCGGGTGTATAGTCGCGGCCGTCCGTCCGAATCCCCTCTTGCCGACGGAAGGAGATCGCGATGTCGCTCCGTATCCGCACGCTGACCGTCACGCTCGCCATGATGCTCGCCGCCGCGGTGATCGTGCCGCCGGTGCCGGCCGCCGACGACGTAAAGATCGCGCTCGTGGCGCCGCTGTCGGGCCGCTGGGCTCGGCAGGGACAGCTGAAGAAGATGGGCGCCGACATGGCGATCGAGGAGATCAATGCGCAGGGCGGGATCAAAGCGCTCGGCGGCGCCAAGCTGGTGCTGCGCGAGGCGGACGCCGGCGACAGCGTGGAGAAAGCCGTCAGCGCGGCGCAGCGCGTTCTGACACGCGAGAAGATCAGCGCCGGCATCGGCTCGTGGCTGTCGTCGTTCACGCTCGGCGTCACCGAGGTCGCCGAGCGGCTGCAGGTGCCGTGGCTCACGCTCTCGTACGCGGACAGCATCACCGAGCGCGGCTTCAAGTACACGTTCCAGACCTCGCCCGTGTCGTCGCTGCAGGCCGAGCAGGCGCTCGAGCTGGTGACCGATCTCGCAAAGAAGAACAATCGACCGATCAAGAAAGCGGCGATCGTCGGGGACAACACCGCCGCCACCGTGTTCTTCTTCAAGCCCCTGCGCGAAAAGCTGCTGGCCGCCAAGGGCATCGAGCTGGTCGTGGACGAGGTGTGGACGCCGCCGCTGGCCGACGCGACGGCCATCGTCCAGAAGCTGCGCGCCGCCCAGCCCGACATCGTCTTCTACGGCGCGACGAACTTCCCGGACTCCATCCAGGTGCTTCAGAAGGTCAAGGAGTTCAGCGTGAAGTCGCCGATCCAGGGAGTGGGCGCGTGGCTCGTGACCCCTGAGTACGTCAAAACGCTCGGCAAGGAGATGCTCGACAGCATCCAGACCGTCGTCGCGACGCACCCGATGAAGGGCCAGGAGGAATTCGTCAAGAAGTTCATGCAGCGCACGGGCGAGCCGTTCATGACCCAGGACCCGCTGTGCACGTACGGCCACGTCTGGCTGATCAAGGAAGCGATCGAGCAGGCGAAGTCGGCCGATCCCAAGGCAATCCGCGACGCGCTGGCGAAGATCGACCTGACGTCCGGACCCGCCGCGACGTCCTTCTATCCCAATCGCATCAAGTTCGACGAGCGCGGCCGCCGAGTCGGCGCCACACCGCTCATCGTGCAGTGGCAGGGCGGCGAGCCCTTCACCGTAGTGCCGACCGCGGTCGCGACGCGGCCCGTCGCCTGGCACAAGTAGGCCGGACGCCGGCACGCCGCGGTGGTCGTCGCTGAGCTCATCCAGTACGTCGCCACCGGCCTGCTCGTCGGGGGCGTCTATGCGCTGATGAGCATCGGCCTGGCGCTGATCTTCGGCGTCATGCGCGTCGTGAACTTCGCGCAAGGCGACTTCATGATGCTCGGGATGTACCTGACGTTCTTCTACGCCATGGCCGGCGTCGATCCCCTCCTCGGTGCGCTGCTGACCATTCCGCCGTTCTTCGCGCTTGGCTGGGTCGTGCACCGCGGCCTCCTCGCGCGCGTGACCGGCGGCGGCGATCCCCAGCGGCAGATGGACGCGCAGCTGATTCTCACGCTCGGGCTCTCGCTCGTGATCACGAACGCGGCGACGATGATCCTCACGCCTACGCCGCGCGGGATTCGCACGGCGTACGCCACCCAGGCGTTCGCGCTGGGGCCAATACTATTGAACCAGGCTCGCTCGTACGCATTCGCCATGGCGCTCGTGCTGGCCGCGGGGGTGTACGTCTTCCTCACGCGCACCGACGTCGGCCGCGCGCTGCGAGCATCCGCGGATGACCCCGAGGCCGCGAGCTACCAGGGCATCGACGTGCGTGCAATGCACGGGCTCGCCTTCGGTGTGGGCATCGCGCTCGTCGCCGCCGCCGGCGGCCTGCTCGCGACGTACTACCCGATCGAGCCGAGCGTCGCCGGCAACTTCATCGTGCTGATGTTCGTCGCCGTCGTGCTCGGCGGCCTGGGGAGCATCCCCGGCGCCTTCGTCGGCGGCCTCGTCATCGGCCTGGTGCAGTCGCTCACGCTGCTCGTGCTGCCGTTCCAGCTGCAGAACACCGGTGTGTTCATCGTGTTCCTGCTCGTCCTCTACCTGCGGCCGCAGGGCCTCTTCGGCCGCCGCGCCCGCACCGTGTGATGGCGTCGCGCGCCCGCGGCTGGCTCGCCATCGCGGCCATCGTCGCGGCCGGTCTCGTGCTCGCGCTCCTGCTGCAGGAGCGCTATCACCACCGCGTCCTCACGCTGGTCTTCCTCTGGGCCGCGATGGGGCTGGCGTGGAACATCATCAGCGGCTACGCGGGCCAGATCTCCTTCGGCCACCAGGTCTTCTTCGGTATCGGCGCGTACGTCACCGTGTTGCTCGTCGTGAAGACCGGTCTGACGCCGTGGCTCGGCATGCTCGTCGCCATCGCCGTCGCCGTGCTCGCGGCCATCCTGATCGGGGTGCCGACGTTTCGCCTCGCCGGCATCTACTTCGGCCTGGCGACGCTCGCCTATCCGCTGATCTTTCGGATCGTGATGGACTGGCTCGGCTATCAGGAGGTCGCGATCCCGATGATTCGCGACCGGCCCGGCTGGTTCATGCAATTCAGCGAGCCGCGCGCCTTCGATCTGCTGGCGCTCGGCGTGCTGGCGGCGACGCTCGTGCTGTCGCGCGCGATCGAAACGGCGCGTCTGGGGTACCGGCTGCGCGCGGTCAAGGAGAACGAGCAGGCCGCGGAGGCGATGGGCGTCGACGCCTTCCGCGCCAAGATGGCGGCGTACGTGCTGAGCGCGGCGCCGGCGGCCGTCGTGGGCGCCGTCTACATCCACGCGATCCTCTTCATCGTCACGCCGGATGCGGTGTTCGGTCTGCTCGTGATCTCGCAGACGCTGGTCGTCTCGCTCGTCGGCGGGATCGGGACGCTGTGGGGCCCGCTGATCGGCGCGGCGGTGATGGTACCGGTGAGCGAGGTGCTCGACTCCACGCTCGGCGACCGCCTGCCCGGCATCCAGGGAGTGGTGTACGGCGCGGCGCTGATGTTGATCATGCTTTACGCGCCGGAGGGCCTCTACTGGCGCGTCCACGAGGTTCTGCGCGCCCGCGGCGCTCGCGGCGCCGGCGCGCCCGAGCCGATCGTCGCACCGGCGACGGCACCGGCGGCTGTGAGCATGCCGGCCGGGACGGTGCTGCTCGAGGTGCGAAACGTCTGGAAGGCGTTCATCGGGCTGCAGGCCCTGTCAGAGGTCAGCTTCGACGTGCGGGAGCACGAGATCCTGGGAGTCATCGGGCCCAACGGCGCGGGCAAGACGACGCTCTTCAACATTCTCAACGGCTTTCTGATTCCCGATCGTGGAAGTGTGCGATTTCGCGGCGCCGACGTCACGGGCCTGCGGCCGAGCGCGCTGTGCCGCCGCGGTGTGGGACGGACGTTCCAGGTCGTCCGTACGTTCCCCCGCCTGTCCGTGCTCGAGAACGTAATGGTCGGCGCGTTCGTCGGCGAGCGCGCTGTCTCCCGCGCGCGTACGGTCGCCCTCGGCGCGTTGGCGCAGGTGGGCCTCACGCAGCGTGCTGACGCGCTGCCCAGAGGCCTCACGACGCTCGAGCTGCGGCTGATGGAGCTGGCGCGATGTCTCGCCACCGCGCCGCGATTGGCCTTGCTGGACGAGCCGCTGGCGGGGCTCTCGACCGACGGTGTCGACGTCATGATCGGGATGATCCGCCGCGTGCGCGACGGCGGCGTGACCGTGGTCATCATCGAGCACACGATGCAGGCGCTCCTGCGACTGGCCGACCGCCTGGTCGTGCTCGATCAGGGCCGGCGGCTCGCCGAGGGAGCGCCGGGCGACGTGACGCGCGATCCCGCCGTCATCGAGGCCTATCTGGGCAAGCGCTGGCTTGCGCGCATGGCGGCGCCGACGTGCTGACCATCAGCGGCCTCGGCGTGACCTATGAGGGCCTGCACGCGCTCAGCGACGTCTCGCTCGAGGTCGCTGAGGGCGAGTTCGTCACGCTCGTCGGCCCCAACGGCGCGGGCAAGACGACGCTCCTGAAGGCGATCTCCGGCACCGTGCCGGCGGCCGAGGGGCGCATCGACTACCAGGGCCGGGACCTCGGACGGCTGCGCGCCAGCGAGCGCGCGGCGGCGGGTATCGCGCACGTGCCGGAGGGCCGCCGCGTGTTTCCCACGCTCAGCGTGCGGGAGAATCTCGAGCTCGGCTCCTATCGGCGCGCGGCGCGCGCGCGCCGGAGCGAGGCGCTGGAGGTCGTGCTGCAGCTGTTCCCGATCCTGCGCCAGCGCGAGCGGCAGCTGGCGGGCTCACTGTCCGGCGGCGAGCAGCAGATGCTGGCCCTCGGGCGCGGTCTCATGGCACAGCCGGCGCTGTTGCTGCTCGACGAGCCGTCACAGGGACTCGGCCCGCGCATCGTCGAGCAGATCTTCGAGACGATCGATCGCATCCGGCGCGAGCGGCGGCTCACGATCTTGCTAGTGGAGCAGCGCGTGGTCGAGGCGCTCGAGCTGTGCGACCGCGGTTACGTGCTCGAGACCGGGCGCGTCGTGCTCGTCGGCGGTCGCGAGGCGCTCCTGGCCGACGCGCGCGTACAGCGCGCGTATCTCGGCGGCTGAACGCCGGCGCGTCGTGACGAACGGCGCGGGCGGCTGGCAGCGCAACGTCTGGGCGCTCACCATCACCGTCTTCGTGGCGTTCGTCGGCTTTCAGTTCTTTTCGCCGTTCCTGCCGCTCTACGTGCACGAGCTCGGTGTGACGGATCCGTCGAGCATCGCGCTCTGGTCGGGCGTGCTGGCGGCGGTGACGCCGGCGGTCTCGGGACTCCTCGGGCCGCTCGTCGGCCGACTGGCCGATCGGTTTGGCCGCAAGCTCATGCTGATCCGCTCGCTCGGCGGCTTCGTCGTGATCATCGCCGCCATGGGGCTCGTGACGTCCGTGCGGCAGTTCCTGGTCGCGCGGATCGTGCAGGGATTCTTCGCCGGATTCACGCCGATGGCGATGGCGCTCGCGAGCGTCTCGGCGCCCGCTGACCGCGTGCCGGCGGTGATCGCGATGCTGCAGTCCGCACAGCTGCTCAGCAATGCCGTCGGTCCCGCCGCCGGCGGGTATGTCGCCTCGCACTTCGGGATCCGCTACGCGTTCTTCGTGACTGCCGGCATGTGTGCGCTGGCCCTCGTGGCGCTGCTCGTGCTGTTCCGCGAGGTCGCGCCGCCGCGCGGGGGTGGGCGTCAGGTGCCGCGGCTACGCATGCGCGACGTCATCCGGCAACGCAACTTTCCCGTGGTCGTCGCGATGCTGCTGATCGCTCAGTTTCTCGACCGCGGCCTGGCCCTGCTGATCCCGCTTCACATCACGCAGCTGCCGGGCGTCACCGCCATCGCCGCGGTCTCGGGCACGATCATCTCCGTGGCCGCGGTGACGGCGACGATTTCCTCCAACGTCGTCGCCCGGCTCACGCGCGGGCTCCCCGCCGCGCAGCTCTTGATGCTGGTGCTTCTCGTGGGCGGACCGTTGTGCGCGGCCATGGCGCTCGCGCGCAGCTGGCCGGCGCTGCTGGTGCTGCGCGGGCTTGCGGGCCTGTGCCTCGGCGGCGCGATTACGCTCGCCTACACGCTCGGCGCCGAGATCGTACCGAGCGAGCAGCGCGGCGCAGCCTTCGGCTGGCTCGCGTTCGGGCTGCAGTTCGGGACGGCGGCGAGCCCGCTGGTGACGGGCGCGCTGGCCGCCGTCAGCCTGCCGGGCGCCTACCTCTTCTACGGCGCGCTGGCATGGCTGGCGGCGGCGCTCCTGGCGTTCGGCGCGCGCGGCCTGCGCACGCGCGGCGAGCGCGCCGACCCGACCTAACTGCCGGACGCCTTCACGGCAGCGAGGACCTCTTCCGGCTCGAGGAGCATCGTCGGGTTGTCGAGGACCTTGACGAACTTCACGACGCCGTTGCGGTCGATGATGAAGTACGCGCGCTTAGGGTAGCGATAGATTGGACTTTTTTCGTCGGTCACGATCGCCCCGTACGCCGGCAGCATCGTGCGGCGAAAGTCAGAGAGCTGCAGATGCTTGATGTTGTTCTGGGTCTTCCATGCCGCGAGGGCCTGCCACGCATCGGCGCTCACGCCCACGACCTGGGCGCCGGCGGCTTCGAACTGCGGCAGCGCCGCGTCGAAGCCCGCCACTTCCTTCGTTCACGTGTTGGTGAAGGCGGCGACGAACGTGTAGAGAACGACCGGCCCCTTCGCCGTCAGGTCGGCGAGCTTCACGAGCTTGCCATCGGGACCGTTCAGCGCGAAGTCGGGCGCGCGGTCGCCGACCTCGAGCGCGGCGGCCGGTCCGGTCAGCGCGAGACCCAGGACGACCGCTAGGACCAATCCGATCACGGTTCGCATTGCACGCCTCCTTGGCGGCGGATTCGGAGCGACTCAGCGGGCCGGGCGGAGACCCGCCGCGGTGAGCTTTGGGAAGACAACATCCCGGAACGCGGCAAGTTCCGGCTCCGGCAGAC
Organism: Candidatus Methylomirabilota bacterium; assembly: GCA_046725765.1. GTDB lineage: Bacteria > Methylomirabilota > Methylomirabilia > Rokubacteriales > CSP1-6 > AR12. Next base: position 19,991 of record JBKOZH010000063.1, read on the forward strand.
CGAAGGTGAGCAGCGGCATCAGATAGAGGTTGCGCACGCCGAGCTTGGTCATCTCGACGATGCGCGCCGCGCAGTCGTCCGGCGTACCGACCAGCCCGATGGCGTCGCAGAGCTGCGCGACGACGTCGTCGGGGACGAACGATGTCGCGGCGATGGCCGCCTCCCAGTCGTGTGCGTGGGAGAGATCGGGATAGATCTTCCAGACGGCCTCGGGGATCTCGAGCTTCGGCAGTCGCAGCCCGGCCGGCTCTACCCAGTGCCCACCCCAGCGGAGCACGCCCCAGTGCACCGCCGTCGGTCGCGCGAGCCGCCGCGCCTCGGCCGCCGTTGCCGCGATGCCGACACGCACCGCCCAGACGATCTCGAGGTCCTCGACTCGCCGTCCGGCGCGCTTAGCGCCGCGCTCCAGATGCTCGAGCGCACGCTCGATGATCCCGCCGTTGAAGCCGACCAGCAGCAGCGCGCCGTCGGCGATCTCCCCCGCCAGCTCGATCGCTTTCGGGCCCGAGGCGGCCATGACGATCGGGATTCGCCGTTTCGCGGCGTAGCCCAGACGCCCGGGCGTGCCGTCGAAGTCCACCGACTCGCCGGCGAGCAGCGCGCGCACGGCGCCGATGCACGCACGCATCTCCGCAAGCGTCGCCGGCTTGCGGCCGATCGTGCTCGCGGACGTATAGCCGGTGCCCATCACGAACTTCACGCGCCCGGGCGCCAGCTCCTCGACGGTGGCAATGGCGCTGGCCAGGACCGACGCGTGGCGCGTGAACGGATTGGTGACGGCGGGGAACAGTGTGATTCGCGACGTATTCGTCGCCGCCTGGCCGAGCACCACGAACGTGTCGCGCGAGAGCAGCTGACTGTCGAGAATGCCCGCGCCGTCAAAGCCCGCCGCCTCGATCGACCGCAGCAGACGCATGAGCTCGGGCATAGGCGCCGTGCCGGGAACGCGCAGGTGCACGCGAACGGGATCGGCCATCGCGCGCCATGGTATACCCGTACGCCATGACCGAGCGGGCTACGCCTTTGACTGAGCGAACGCAGACGCGTCAGTCGCTGCTGAATGCCGTGGAGAAAATCCGCGACGTCATCGCGGGAAGCGCCGATGAGTCCGAGCGCGCGGCGACGCTCGCGCCGGCGGCGGTGGCGGCGCTCGACGACTCTGGTCTGCTCAAGCTGAAACTGCCCGCGGTACTCGGCGGCGCGGAAGCCGATCCCGTCACGCAGATCGAAGTCATCGAAGCGCTGAGCGCGATCGACGCCACCGCGGGGTGGTGCCTGATGGTCGGCGCGACCACGCTCGCACTCCCCGGCGTCTATCTCGGCGACGCCGCCGTCGGCAAGATCTTCGGCGGCGGCAAGACGCCGCGCGCGGCGGGCTGCTACATGCCGACCGGGACGGCGGAGCCGGCGCACGGGGGGTATCGCATCAGCGGACGGTGGGCGTTCGCGAGTGGCATTCGCCACGCGGACTGGGTGTCAGGGACGGCGCGCGTGCGTGGCTCCGAGCGGCGCGTGTTCGTCATACCGGTCGGCGACGTTGAGATCCATGACAACTGGCAGGTCGCGGGCCTGCGCGGTACCGGCTCGTGCGATTTCTCGGTTCACGACCGATTCGTGCCCGAGGCGTTCACGTGGGATCACGAGAGCGCGGTCCCGCGTCGGGGCGGCGCGCTATATCGACTCGGCTGGCCCGCTTTCGTGGCCAACGAGCACGCCGCGTTCGCGCTCGGCGTGGCACGCCGCGCCCTCGACGAAGTCTCGCGGATGGCGACGTCGAAGGCTCGCGGCATGGCGCCAACGCTGCTGGCCGAGCGCCCCGCCTTCCAGCGCTTCGTCGGCGCCGCCGAGATGCGGCTCGCAGCGGCACGCGCGCTTGCGATCGAGGTCAACGCCGCCGCGTGGGAGACCGTGAGCGCCGGCGGACGACTGACGCCGCGCCGCCAGGCCGAGCTCCGCGCGGCGTCGGTGCACGTCAGCGACGTGTGCCTCGAGCTCGTCACGAGCGCGTTCCGCTATGCCGGGGGATCGGCGGTCTACGACGCGAGCGTGCTGCAGCGCTGCCTGCGCGACCTTGCCGCCGGAGGCCAACACTTCATGGTCAGCGACACCGGCTACGAGGCGCTCGGCCAGTTTGCCCTCGGCATCCCCGGCGCCGAACCGATGCGGTGAGAGGAGCGACGATCCCATGCGCTTCGGGACCTTTTTTTTCTTCCAGGCGGTGCCGTGGCTGCGCCACGACGAGATCGTGCACCGCGAGCTCGAACAGATGGAGTGGACCGAGGAGCTCGGCTTCGATCAGATCTGGCTGACCGAGCATCACTTTATCGATTACGGGCTCGCGGTGGATCCCGGCACGCTCGCCGCCGTGGCGGCGTCGCGGACACGCCGCGTGCGCATCGGGCTCGCCGCGGCCATCCTGCCGTTCCATCATCCGCTGCGGCTGGCCGAGCAGACGGCCCTCGTCGACATCGTCTCGCGCGGGCGACTCGAGGTCGGCTTCGGTCGTGGCAACCGCCCCGCCGAGTTTCGCGGCTACAACGTGCCGCAGCAGGAGAATCGCGATCGCTTCGAGGAAGCGGTCGAGATCATCACGCAGGCGTGGACCCAGACCGAGCCGTTTTCCTACGAAGGCCGCTTCTTCACCATT
>JBKOZH010000295.1:0-3490 GCA_046725765.1 Candidatus Methylomirabilota bacterium
ACCCGGCCCGTCGAACTGCGTCCCGATCTGACCGATCTCTGTCGTGACCAGGTCGTCGTGGTAGACGAGCGCGTTCTTGCCGAACGGGCCGCCGGTCGGCGTGCCGGGAATCGAAAACGTCCAGCTGCGGGCGCCGAACGCCGGGATGCTCGACTGGTACAGCTTGCCGAGCGTGGCGACCTTGCCCTGCTTCACGAGCTGCATCGCCTTGAGGACCATCGCGGGCGTCGTGCGATTCGGCGCACCGACCTTGTCGTTGGCGCCCCACTCGGTGGGCGCCCACCGCTCGCTGATGGGCTTGTCGTTCACCGGCGGCGCGGGCTGCTGGGCGCCCATGAACGACACGCCCACCACGCCCACGAGTCCAAGGCCAACGAGGAGCGCGACCACATACCGTCTTGCCATGTCAGGCCTCCCAGGAGGTTCGAGTGGTTCGAGTCACAGCCGGCGCAGATGGTACAGTCTCGCCGGGTGCGATGACCATGGACTTCGGATTGTTCTTTCTGATGCAGCGCGACGAGCAGTGGAGCGAGCAGGCCGTCTACGACGGCGACCTCGAGCAGATGCTCGCCGCCGAGGCGCTCGGCTACGAGTCGGTCTGGGTCGCCGAGCACCATTTCAACGACTACGGCCTGTGCCCGGCCCCGCAAGTGCTGGCGGCTTTCCTCGCCGCGCGCACGCGTACGCTGCGCCTGGGCATGGGCGTGAGCCTGTTGCCGCTGCATCATCCGGTGGATCTCGCCGAGCAGCTCGCCGTGCTCGACGTGGTCAGCGGGGGCCGGCTCGACGTCGGGATCGGACGCGGCGGCACGCTGCAGGACTATCAGACGTTCCGTGCGGAACGCGCGGACGCGCGCCTACGCGTGGAGGAAGGTATCGCGCTCATGCGGCAGTGCTGGACCGGCGCGCCGTTCGACTTCGCCGGCCAGTTTCATTCTGCCGAGCGGCTGCACGTGAGGCCGCGGCCGGTGCAGCGGCCGCATCCGCCGCTGTTCATCGCGGCCAATAGCGAAGACAGCGTCTTGTCGGCGGCGCGCCTCGGCCTGCCGACACTGTCGTCGTTCTTCGTCCCCGTGCCGGAGCTGCAGCGCCGACGCCGGCTCTTTCGGGAGACCGCACGCACGGCGGGCCGCACGGAGGCCGAGATCGACGACCTCGAGCGCCGCTCCGGCGGCATGCGCGTCGTCCACGTGGCGCCGACGACCGATGAGGCGCTGCGCGCCACCGAGCCGCCGTTCATGAGCTACCAGCGAAAAATGTCGAGGCTGCGCTCCGACGCCACCGGCGGCAACGTGCCGGATTCGTTCGACCGCTCCCTGTTGCGCCTGCGGACGTTCCGCGAATACTTGGCCGACGGCTGGGCGCTCATCGGCACGCCGGCCGAGGTGCGTGATGGCCTGCAGCAGTATCTCGACGCCACGGGCTATCAGCGCGTGCTGCTGCTGATGGCGCTGCCCGGCATCGAGACGAAGGCGGCGCTGTGCTCGATGCGGCTGTTTGCGGAAGCGGTCGCACCCGCGCTCACCGCGCCGCGACTGTCCGCGCTGGAGCAAACGCGCTAGGGCAACGCAAGCACCTTCGCGAAGAGCTCACGGTAGGCCGGATGAGCGAGCGGCAGCTCGAGTGCGTCAGCGACACTCATCCAGCGCAATTCGCTGTGCTCGGCGCCCAACAGGCGCGGCTCACCGCCATCCCATGTCCTGACGACGAAGACGTGATAGCGCGCGTCCCCGTGCTCGGCAGGCCTCGGCTCTGTCAGCACCGCGATCTCCTCGAAGATCCGCGGTGTAATACCCATTTCCTCGAGCAGTTCGCGCGTGAGTGTGTCCACGGGGGCTTCGTTGGACTCGCAATGGCCGCCGATGATGTCCCAGACGCCGGGGTAGAAGGAGCGATCGTCCGCCCGCTTCGCGAGGAGTATGTTGCGACCACGCACGAGGAGCGCACCCGCGCAGGTTCTCACATCGTCCTCACCGCTGCGCTGGACGCGCCAGCCAGAAGCACGCCGAGCCGATCACGCAGAAGCTCACCGCGATCAGAAACGCCACGCGATAGCTGCCGGTGACGTCGTGGATCACGCCCGCGTACCACGGCGCGACGCCGCCGCCGACGCCGTTGCCCACGCTGAGAAATCCGTAGATCGCGCCGAAGCGGCGTCCGGGAAACAGCTGCGACGCCATCGCCGTGATGATCGGCCCGCGCGCGCCGAAGCCGAGGCCGAAGAGCAGCGCGTACGCATACAGCGCGGCGGCGTGCGGCTGGATTTCGAGCGACAGCAAGCAGAGCGTCCCGAGCGCTGTGCAGCCGTAGGAGATCGTCGCCGATAGCGCGCGTCCGATGCGGTCGGCCGCGACGCCGAACAGGATGCGGCCGGCCACTGAGAGCAGGCCGGTCAAGCCGAAGATCCCGGCCACGAAGAGGCGCGGAAAGCCGTGGTCCACCGCGAACGCCACCTGGTGCGTGACGACGGAGAAGACCGCGAGCGGTGTGCAGAGATAGGCGAAGAACAGTGCCCAGAACGCACGCGTGCGTAGCGCCGTGCGGACTTCGCGCGGCGGGTCTGCGCTCACGGTGCGTAGCGCCGCCGCGCCATCCGCCTGCGCCGCCGGAGCCTCGCGCACGCCGAGCCAGATCAGCGGCAGGAGCGCCGCCAGCGTGCCGAGTCCGAGAACGACGTACGCGGCGCGCCAGCCGTACGCGATGATCAGCCACTGCGCGAGCGGGCCCACGGCGAGCACGCCGGCGCCCATGCCGGAAAACGCGAGGCCCATCATGCTCCCGCGCCGCTCGGCGAACCACCGTGCGATCAGCGCGCCGCTCGGCACCCAGCTCACCGCGCACACGCCGGCCGCGGCGAGGACGCCGATCACCGCGTAGAGCGACCAGATGGAGGCAATCCGGCTCGCCAGCAGACACGCGCTGCCCAGCACGCAGGCGCCGGCGAGCATGACCCGCCGCGGACCCAGCCGATCCACGAGCATGCCGACGATGGGGGAGAGCACGCCCTGCACGATCGACGAGATCGAGAATGCAGCCGCCGTCGCGCCGCGTGACCAGCCGAAGTCCTCGAGCAGCGCGACGAAGAACACCGGAAACGAGAAGTAGAGGCCCGACGCGATCGCCAGCGTCAGCCACACCGAGCCGACGACGAGCCAGGGCAGCCGGGCGGAGGACGCCATCGCGCCTCATTGTATTTGCCGTCGGAGCGTCTGCGCAGGGCTCCGGCGCTCGACGGTCGCCGATAGAAGCGTCCGCTTACTCATATCCCACGGTGGTACGATTCCGGCGCTGCGACCCGTCGGGACGGGAGGCTGGCGATGATTCAGGTGCGACGCCTCGGCAAGCAGATCGGCGCGGAGATCCACGGGGTCGACGTCAAGACGCTGGACGACGCGGGCTTTGCCGCGATCTATCGCGCGTGGCTCGACTACAACGTCGTCGTCGTGCCGGATCAACAGCTGGAGATCGACGACTTCCTGCGCTACAGCCG
>JBKOZH010000311.1:0-25630 GCA_046725765.1 Candidatus Methylomirabilota bacterium
CCGCCGGGCGACCGCATGCTCGCCGTGCTGCTCGACGTCCGCAAGGCGTCGCGAACGGAGGGCGTGCGCCAGCGGATCGTGCTCGGCAACGGCGTGTCGCGCCTGCTCGTGATCCCGCCCGGCGTCGCCCACGGCCTGCGCAATCTCGGCGATCGCACAGCGAGCATCATCTACTTCACCGACGTGCACTTCTCGCCCGAGCCCGCGACGTGCGACGAGGGCCGGCTGCCGTGGGATTTTGCCGGTCCCGACATCTGGGACGTCACGCGTGGGTGAGGTGAAGGCAACAACGCGGCAGTTGGAAGGCGCCGTTGAACGGAGCCACGACACATCTCGAACAGGCCACCTTCGGCGCAAGGCGGCCTCGCGGACCCCGCTCCAATGAAGCTCGTGGTCACCGGCGGCGCGGGGTTCATTGGCAGCAACTTCATCCGCCACGTCCTGCGCGAGCATGCGGACGACCGCGTGGTCAATCTCGACAAGCTGACCTACGCCGGCAACCCGGAGAACGTCGCCGACCTCCAGCGCGATCCGCGCTACACGTTCGTGCACGGCGACATCTGCGACGCCGCGCTCGTGCGCGACGTGCTGCGCGGCGTCGATGCCGTCGTGAACTTCGCCGCCGAGTCCCACGTCGACCGCTCATTGGTAGAGCCGGACGCCTTCTTGAAGACGGACGTCTTCGGTGTCATGACGCTGCTGGAGGCGGTCCGCGAGCTCCGGATCCCGCGCTTGCTGCACATCAGCACGGACGAGGTGTACGGCAGCGTCAGCGAGGGCTCGTCGACGGAGCAGGATCCATTGCGTCCGTCTAACCCGTATTCGGCGTCGAAGGCCGGCGGCGACCTGCTGGCGCTCGCGTACTGGCGCACCCACGGCGTGCCGGTCGTGATCACCCGCTCGTCCAACAACTTCGGGCCGTACCAGTATCCGGAGAAAGTCGTTCCGCTATTCATCACCAACGCGCTCGACGACCAGCCACTGCCGCTGTACGGCGACGGCCGCAACGTGCGCGACTGGCTCTTCGTGCTCGACAACTGCGCTGCGATCGACCTGGTCCTCCGCCGCGGTCGCGACGGCGAGGTGTACAACGTGGGCGGCGGCCACGAGGTCGAAAACGTCGTGCTCACGCACGAGATCCTGCGTTTGACCGGCAAGACGGAGGCGCTGATCCGCCGCGTGAGCGATCGGCCCGGCCACGATCGGCGCTACTCGGTGGACTCGACGAAGATGCGGCGCCTGGGCTGGAGCCCGCGCCATCCGTTCGCGGCCGCGCTCGAGACGACCGTGCGCTGGTACCGCGAGCACGAGGCCTGGTGGCGCCCGCTGAAGTCGGGCGAGTTTCGTTCCTGGTATGAGCGGCAGTACGCCAACCGCTAACGGAGCCTCATGATCCGACGGCTACGGACGACGCTCGCGGCCCTGTTGCTCGTCGCCGGGCTGGGATCGCTCGCCCTGCCCGCCCTGGCCGTGCCGCGCCCCGCGCCGCCACGCCTCGCGCCCAATGCCGTCTCTCCGCTGCCCTCGTATGTGCGCCGCGTGGCGTCGTCCGTCGTCGGCCTGCGCGTGAAAGCGAACCCCGACGCCGCCTCCTCGCAGCGACTGGGGGCGCGTCGCGTCGGCAGCGCGGCCATCTTCGACACGCGCGGCTATGCCGTGACCGTCAACTATCTGATCGTCGACGCGGTGAGCATCGAAGCACAGCTGCGCGACGGACGTTTGGTGCCCGCGCGCGTCATGGGCCTGGACCTCGAGTCGGGCCTCGCGGTGGTGCGCCTGGAGGGCTCGGGCCCATGGCCGGCAATGAGCTTCGGCGACTCGCGCGATGTCGCTGCGGGCACGCAGACAGGCACCGTGGCGATGGACGAGGACGACGACCTCGTGCACGCGGCGAGCACCATCGAGGGCGTGCGCCGGTTCTCGGCGGGGTGGGAGTACATGCTCGACCGCGCGTTCATCGTCACCCCGGCGATCTCGTCATGGGGCGGCAGTGCGCTGGTCGACGACCATGGCCGACTGGTCGGCGTCGTCTCGCTGCGGTTGGGCGACCCGCCGCACGTGAATCTCGCGATCCCGATCGAGACCTTCGTGCCCGTGAAGGACGAGCTGATCGCGGCGGGACGCGTCACCAGCCGCCGGCCGCGGCCATGGCTCGGGCTCCTGACGACGGGAAGCAGCGACGGTGTCGTGGTCGACGGCTTCAACGATGCCGGCCCGGCACGCGCGGCGGGCTTCCGCCGCGGCGACCGCATCGTCGGTGTCGATGGCGTGCGCGTGGCAACGCAGGAGGAGTTCTACGAGCGTCTGTGGCGGCGGCAGGCCGGCGACACGATCGCCGTGGCCGTGCGCCGCGGCGGCGCGGAGCACGTCATCTCCGTGCGCTCGATGGACCGCTACACGCTGTATCGCGCGACGCCGCGCTGACCGCGGTACCCTTCTGGGCATGAAGGGCGCCGCCGACACCTACGAGGGCCGCGGGCTCATCGCGGATCCCATCCACCAGTACATCCTCTATACGCGGCCCGGCGGGATTCCCGGCGAGGCGACCGAGCAGGACGTCATCGACACACCGTGGACCCAGCGGCTGCGGCGGATCCCGCAGCTGCAATCGGCGCGCTGGGTCTTTCCCGCCGCCGAGCACAGCCGCTTCCAGCACTCGTTGGGCGCGATGCACCTCTCGGGGCGGCTGGCCCACCAGCTCTATCCGTCGCTCCGCGCGGTGTTCGGCGCGGAGGCGCCGTCGGCACCGCTGCTCGAGGAGCTGCTGCGAATGGCCGGCCTGCTGCACGACATCGGCCACGGCCCGTTCGGCCATTTCTTCGACGACAACTTCCTCGTCGACTACGGCCTCACCCACGAGCTCGTCGGGCAGCGCATCATCCGCGAGGAGCTGGGCGACGTCCTGCGCGCGCTGCGGCGAAGCCCGAACGGCGCCTTCAACGCCGACGAAGCGATCGATCCCGAGTGGATCTGCTACCTGATGGGCAAGTCCTATACCGAGCCGCAGGCGCACCACCCGCGCTGGCTGAAGTTCCTCAAGCCGCTACTCTCGGGCGTGTTCACCGCCGACAACATGGACTACGTGCTGCGCGACGCGTACATGTGCGGCGTCGCCGTCGGCCCCATCGACATCGAGCGCATCATCTATTACTCGTTCTTCTCCGAAAAGGGCCTCACGCTCGACCGCGGCGGGCTGCAAGCGTTCATCATGTTCCTGAACGCCCGCTTCTACATGTACACCAACGTCTACTACCACCGGACGACGCGCGGGATCGACCTGCACCTCAAAGAGATCTTCAACGAGACGATGCAGATCGCCTTCGGCTTCGACCTGCGTCAGGGGCTGCACCCGTACCTGCATCTCACCGAGTGGACGCTGCTGGAAGAGGTCGGCCGCTGGCACGACACGCTGGACGCCGACGCGCGCGCCAAGGACAAGCGGCGACTGGGCGCCGAGTGGCGGCACATCCTCGATCGCAAGCTGAAGTGGCGCATGGCCGGCGAAGAGATCCTCGACCAGTTCGAGGTGCGCAAGGGCCAGAGCTTCCTCGATCCCAACGAGGTCGTGCGCCGCGTGAAGGCCTTCCTGCCGGCCGGGCTGCGCGATTTCGAGTTCCGCATCGACATGGCGCAGCAGGACCCGCGTCCGCTCAACCCGCTGCAGATGGGCGACCGGCAGATCTACGTCTACGATTCCTCCACCAAGCGCGTGTCGCAGGAGCCGCTCACCGAGCTGCTCAAGTACCTGCCGGGCAAGGTCGCGCAGTGCCGGATCTTCGCGATGACTCACGAGCACGACGCCGAGCTGGCCACGGCGCTCAAGCGCGCGCTCAACGAAGAGCCGTCGGCCATCGTGACCAACGTATGAGCGACAGACCCGAGATCCTCACGCCGTCCGAGGTCGCCGCGTGCCTGCAGGCCGCGATGGCCACCCTCTCCGCCGAGCTCGGCGCGCTGCCCGAGCGCGTGCTGGCGTGGCATCCGGCCGACGGCGAGTGGTGCGCCAAGGAGGTCGTCGGCCACCTGATCGAGGCGGAGCGCCGTGGCTTTGCCGGACGCATCCGCATCATTCTCGCCGGCGATCGCCCCGCGCTGCACGCCTGGGATCAAAACGAGGTCGCGCGCGCGCGGCGTGACTGCGCGCGTCCGATCGCCGCGCTGCTCGGCGAGCTGGGGACGCTGCGCACGGACAGTGCCGCGCTCGTGCGCGGGCTCTCGCCCGCCGATCTGGACCGCGGCGGCCAGCATCCCAAGGTCGGCTTCCTGCGCGTGCGCGACCTCCTTCAAGAATGGGTCCACCACGACCGCAACCACATCCGCCAGGCGCTCGCCAACGTGCAGGCGTACGTCTGGCCCGCGATGGGCAACAGCCAGAAATTCGCCGGCGAGTGAGTCAGCCGGCGCGGTAGCGCGTCGGATCCGGCACCGCCGCCTCCGCGAAGCCCCGGCTCCGCAGCACGCAGGCGTCGCAGTGGCCGCACGCCGCCCCGTCGGGCGCCGGATCGTAGCAGGACAGCGTCAGCGAGAAGTCCACGCCGAGCGCGACGCCCTCCGCGATGATCTCCGCCTTGCGTAGATGGATGAGCGGCGTGTGAATCTTCAGCTTCTGGCGTCCCTCGACGCCGGCCTTGGTGGCCAGGCCCGCCATCCGCTCATAGGCGCCGATGTACTCCGGCCGGCAGTCGGGATAGCCGGAGTAATCCACCTGCGAGACGCCGATGAAGATGTCCTGCGCCCCGAGCACCTCCGCCCATGCCAGCGCGTAGGAGAGAAAGATCGTGTTGCGCGCCGGCACGTAGGTGACCGGGATGCCGCGGCGAATCTCGTCGGCCACGCGGTCCTTCGGCAGCGGGATGTCCGCGGTGAGCGCCGAGCCGCCGAAGACGCGAAGGTCGATGACGAGGATCTCGTGGCGCGTGGCGCTGAGCGCTCGCGCGACGCGCTTCGCCGCGTCGACCTCGGCGGCATGACGCTGGCCGTAGTCGAACGTCAGCGCGTACGTCTCGAATCCGCGCTCGCGCGCGACGGCCAGCGTCGTGGTCGAGTCGACGCCGCCGCTCAGAAGCACGACGGCCCGCTTCATGAGGGCCAGTGTATTATCGAACGCCATGAGTTGGCGATTCGTGGCGTGTGCGGCGCTGTTCGTCACGTGCCTGCTCACGGCGAACACGATCGCCGCCAAGCTGATCGTCGTGAGCGGCGTGGTGCTCACGGCCGGCATCGTGATCTTTCCGATCTCGTACGTCGTCGGCGACGTTCTCACCGAAGTGTGGGGCTACGCGGCGGCGCGGCGCGTGATCTGGTTGGGCTTCGCGTGCAACGCGCTGATGGTCGCCGCGATCTGGGTCGGCGGACAGCTGCCGCCGGCGCCGTTCTGGAAGGGCGACGCGGCCTACGCGGAGATCCTCGGCCACACGCCGCGTATCGTGGCCGCCTCGTTCGTTGCCTATCTCGTCGGTGAGTTCGCGAACTCGTTCGTGCTCGCCAAGCTCAAGGTCGCCACGCGCGGGCGCTGGCTCTGGCTGCGCACGATCGGCTCGACGGTGGTCGGCCAGGCGCTCGACAGCGGCGTCTTCGTCACGCTGGCATTCGCGGGCACGGTGCCGGCGGGCGTGCTCGGGGGGATCGTCGCTGGGCAGTGGGTGTTCAAGGTGCTCTACGAGGCGGCGGCGACGCCGCTCACCTACGCGGCGGTCGGCTGGCTCAAGGCACGCGAGGGCATCGACACCTACGACTACGACACGGACTTCAATCCTGTCCGGCTCTCCTAGTCAGCGGGCCTTCGCCGGCCGCTCTTCGCCGCGGACCACCTGCGATCGGATCAGCCGCGGCAGCAGCATGTGGTGCGGCGCGCAGATCGACGCCGGGTTCTGATAGACGCAGCCGGCGAACGCGAGGAGGTAACGGCGGAGCTCGTCGTAGGGCACGACCTCGTCGACGAATCCACGCACGGCGCAGTGAATCGGCCGCGACTCTTCCTGATACTGCCGGGCCAAGGCGTTCATCTGCTCGATCACCGGCGCGACCGGCCGTCCCGCGTCCTTCTCTCTTACGAGGCGGCGCGAGTACGACGCGACCGCCGCCGTCTCGCCGTGCATCACGACGATTTCCGTGGAGGGCGTGCCGAGCGTGAACGCGTTGTGGTTGTTGGCCGTCGGGCCGCCCATGACGTAGTGCGCGGCGGCGGTGCCCTTGCGCAGCACGACCAGCATCATCGGTACCCCGGTCTGCTCGATGGAATAGATCAGGCTCTGGCCGAGGCCGAGCAGTTCAGCCTTCTCCGCCGTGTCACCGACGTCGATCCCCGTCGTGTCCTGGAACCACACGATCGGCACGCGGTCGCGACCGCAATGCGTGACGAACTCGCTCATCTTGATCAGGCCCTGGCGGTAGAGCTTGCCGCCGATGCCGATGTAGTCGGTCGTGTATTCGGGGTACGCGCGCCCGAGCAGTCCCTGCCGATTGCCGATTACGCCCACCAGCAGTCCGTCGAGCTTCACCAGACCGGTGTAAACCTCGGGGCCGAACCCGGGCCGGAACTCGAGGTGCTCGCTGCCGTCGACGAGCCGCGCCAGCACGTCCTCGAGACTGTAGACGGCTTTCTGGTTGAGCGGCACGATCGAGGTGAGCTCGGACACCGGATACTTCGGCTCCGCGGGCGCGGCAACACGAAAGAACGTCGCGTCATACGCCGGCATCTGCGCCATGCACGCCTTGAGCGCGTCGAGGACCTCGGTCTCCTTGTCGAAGACGCGCTTGAAGAAGCCGGTGACGTCGTGGTGAATGCGCGCGCTGCCGGGCGGGACGTCCTTGAAGCGGCGCGTCGCCTCGATGATCTGCTCGGCGCCCGCCTCGTCGAAGCCGCCCTTGGGCGCCATGCCGCTGACGATCCCGCCGCCGCCGACGGCCATGTTGGCGTTCTTGTGCGCGAACAGCACGGTGGGGCTGATGCTCTGGTAGCCGCCACCGGCGGGATTCGTGCCGTAGATGCCGGCCAGGATCGGTACGCCGAGCTTGGCGAGCTCGGCGTGCCGGAAGAACGTGGTGCCGTTGCCACGGCGATCGGCGTAGACCTCATCCTGCTCGGTGAGCTTCACGCCCGAGCAGTTGACCAGCCAGACGAGGGGCACGCGCAGACGCCTGGCGAGATCGGTGACGCGCAGCTGGTTCTCGGCTTGCCCGGCGATCCACGCGCCCGCCAGCACCTTGTTGTCGAAGCCGATCAGCACGCACCACTTGCCGGCGATGCGGGCGAGGCCATCCACCACGCCCGTCGCGCCTTCGTCGTTGTCGCGCGGGTTGTAGAGCGTGTGCAGCGGATGGAACGTGCCGCGGTCGACCAGGTAGTCGATCCGGTCCCAGACCGTCATCTCGCCCCGCTCGTGGATCTTTGCGGCCGGCACGCCCGCGCCCTTCACGCGGGCCACCTCGGCCTGCAGCTCGGCCAGGAACGCGGCGATCGCCTCGCGGTTGCCAGCCATCTCCGCCACGTCCGCCGGCCTGAGCGGCTTGCCGAGCGGATCCATTTTCTCGAAATACACCCGCATGGGACCTCCTAGGATCGAGGGGCGTCCCGGGTTCCCCGGGGCGCCCCGAGCGTGTGGGGGTTGTGGGGGCCATATCGGGGCCCCCACTTGCTCAACCGGCCATGTCGGGGCCCCCAATCTAGCGATTGGCCCGGCGGTAGCCGAGCTGATCGAGCGCGATGATCATCTTGCAGATGTTGGCCGAGCCCTCGACCATGAAGTACGTGGGCGCATCGCGGTAGTAGCGCTCGACTTCGTACTCGGGCGAGTACCCATAGGCGCCCAGGATCCGCATCGCGTAGTTCGCGGCACGGTTGACGACCTCTCCCGCGAAATACTTCGCCTGCGCGACCTCCAGGGTGTTGCCGAGGTTGCCTTGATCCTTCTGCCAGGCGGCCTTGTAGACGAGCAGCCGCGCCGCCTCGATCTCGGTCACCATCTGCGCGACCATGTCCTGGTTCATCTGGAACTGACCGATCGGCTGACCGAATTGCTCGCGCTCGTTGCAATATTTCGTCACCCGGTCCAGGCAGGCCTGAGCGAGACCGACCGCTCCCGCCGCCGCCTGCAGCCGCGTGTTGTTGAGCGAGCTGAAGACGATACCCGCGCCGTCGCCCGGCTTGCCGAGAATGTTCTCCTTGGGAATGCGGACGTTCTCGAGACTCACCTCGCCGGTCGGCGACAGGTGCGTGCCCAGCTTCTCCCACTCCGCCGTCCTTACCCCGTCCACGTTCTTCAGCTCGACGACGAACGCGGACAGCGATCGCCCGCGGGCTCCCTCGCGCTCGGTGTGCGCGTAGTAGATAACGACGTCGGCGAGGTTGGCGTTGGAGATCCATCCCTTCGAGCCGTTGAGCAGCCAGTGGTCGCCTTTGTCCTCGGCGCGCGACTTCATGGCCAGGACGTCGGACCCGGCAGTCGCTTCGGTGATCGCGAACCCGCCGAGGTACTCGCCGCTCACGAGCTTGGGGATGTACTTGCGCCGAAGCGTCTCCGAGCCGTGGCGCAGGATGGGATACGCGCAGCCGACCGTCTCCATGTTGATCTGCACGCGCAGCGAGCTGCACGCGCGCGCGATCTCTTCCGAGATGATCATCGTCGCGAGCCAGCCCATGTCGTTGCCGCCGTACTCCTCGGGGATGACCGTGCCCAGGAAGCCCAGCTCGCCCATCGGCTTGACGACTTCCGCGTACGGGAAGTAGTGCTCGCGATCCCACTGGGCCACGAACGGCGTGATTTTCTCGGCGGCGAACTCGCGCGCCAGGTGCGCCAGCGTCTTGAGCTCATCGGACAACTCGAAGTGCATGCGCTCGACCTCCGTACGGCCTGAAAGCGTGCCACAATACCACGGCGGCCGCGCCCCACCGGCGGCCCAGGGCGTGTCCCAACGCGAGAGGAGCGAGGACGGCGTGGCTGAAGAAATCGTGGAGTCGCCGGCACCGGGCAAGGTTCTGAGAGTGCACGCCGAGGCGGGCAAGCGCATCGCCGAGGGCGACAAGATCTGCATCCTCGAGGCCCTCAAGATGGAGCTGCCGATCGTGGCCCCTGTCGGCGGCACGGTGAAGGCGCTCCGCGTCGCGCCAGGACAGGCTGTCGAGGCGGGAGACGTGCTGGCCGTCATCGAGAGCTAGCTCCGCGTGCTCAACGCGCTCGGGTTCGTGCTCTCCGGCATGGCCATGGTTTTCGCCACGCTCGGTCTTCTCATCGCCGTCATCACTGTCCTCAATCGCTGGCTGCCTCCCGATGCCTGAGGGCGAGCTGCTCGGCGTGCTCGCCCTGACCTGGCCGGCCGCGATCATGCTCGGCCTCGGCGGGCTGTTGATCTACCTGGGCATCGCGCGCGAGATCGAGCCGATGCTTCTCGTGCCCATCGGCACCGGCATCCTGCTGGCGAACGTTCCGCTCGGCGGGCTCACCGAGCCCGGCGGGTTCCTCGAGGTGTTGCGCCGGGCCGGTATCGACACGGAGCTCTTTCCGCTCCTCGTCTTCATCGGCGTCGGCGCCATGATCGATTTCGGCTCGCTCCTCGAGCGGCCCTACACGGTCCTCCTGGGCGCGGCCGCGCAGTTCGGAATCTTCGGGACGTTCTTCCTCGCCTACTTCCTCGGCGACGGGGCGCTGCGCCTGTTCGACTTCAGCTTCGAGGATGCGGTGGCCATTGGCATCATCGGCTCCGCCGACGGACCGACGTCGATCTACGTGGCGACCGTGCTGGGCACCAAGTACGCCGCGGCCATCGTCGTGGCGGCCTATTCGTACATGGCGCTGGTGCCGATCATTCAGCCGCCGATCATGCGCGCGCTCACCACGCGCGCCGAGCGCCGCCTGGTGATGCCCGCGCGCGTGCGCCGGGTGTCGCGTCGCACGCGCGTGCTGTTTCCGGTCGTCACGATCCTCATCACCGGGCTGGTCGCGCCCAAGGCGACGCCGCTGATCGGCACGCTGATGTTCGGCAACCTCCTGCGCGAGTCAGGGGTGCTGGAGCGGCTCTCGCAGGCGGCCCAAAACGAGCTGATCAACATCATCACCATCCTTCTGGGTCTCGCCGTGGGCGGCATGATGTCGGCGGCGGACTTTCTCCGCGCGGAGACGCTGATGATCTACGCCATGGGCGTGCTGGCATTCGCCATCGGCACCGCCGCCGGCGTGTTGTTCGGCAAGGTGATGTACGTGGCGTCCGGCCGGAAGGTCAATCCCTTGATCGGCGCGGCCGGAATTTCGGCATTCCCGATGTGCGCGCGCGTCGTGCAGAAGGTCGGCCTCGAGGCCAACCCGCACAATCACCTGATCATGCACGCGGCCGGCGCCAACACCGCGGGACAGATCGCCTCAGTGGTGGCCGGCGGCGCGGCGCTCGCCCTCGTGCGGGTGTTTTCCTAGCGTTCGCTCTTCGAAGCGATCTCGCGCACGACCGCGTTGATCTTGCTCACCGCGGTCTTGATGCGCTCGGCGGCCTCGCTCGTCGCGTCGCTGGGCGCGCGCAGCTCGAGCAGCTGCGCGCTGGCCATGATGACGGCGAGCGGATTGTTGATGCGGTCGCCGAGAAACTCCGCCAGCTCCTTCAAGAGCGCCAGCTCCGCCGCCTCGACCTTGCGGTCCGCGCGGTCGCTCAGTGTCTGCCGCTCGTGATCCAGCCGCGACAGCACCGAGTCGAGTGCGCGCTTGCTCTCGGCGACGAGCTCGCGCATGTCGTCCTTGCCGGCGCCGTGCAGCGAGTCGAGCACGACCTGGTGATAGCGCCGCGCGAAATCGACGTCGTCCAGCAGACGCACCAGCGTGGCGTCGTATTCGGCGCGCACGTGGCGCTCGACCAGCCGCTCGAGCTCGGCGGCCATCTGCTGCGGCGTGATGTCCTTGGCGTCCAGGTAGGCGGTGGCGCCGACGTCGCGGCCGAGGTCGCGCGCGGGCCCGCCGATGAAGACGCTGCTATAGAAGATGAACGGCAGCCGCTCCCAGCGCCGGTCGCGCCGGATGGCGCGGCAGAGCTGAAAGCCGTCGAGCTTCGGCATCCGAACGTCGGAGACGACGGCGTCCACACGCTCGCCCTCGAGGAGGACCAGCGCCACTTCGCCGTCGGGGGCGGTGAGCACCGTATGACCGGCGTGGCCGAAGATGGCCGTGAGCATCCGGCGGTGCGGGGACGAGTCGTCGACCACGAGGATGCGCATGCCCCGTTCCCAGACTACTCACTTCGCAGCGTCGGGTCCAACAAATCGCGCAGCCAGTCGCCGCTGCGGCTCACGACGAGGGAGGTCATCAGCAGCAGACACCCCGGAAAGATCGAGATCCACCACGCGGAGTCGAGGTACTCGCGACCCTCCTGGATCATGCCGCCCCACGACGGCGTCGGCGGCTGGATCCCGAGGCCGAGGAACGAGAGCGTCGCCTCGAGCACGATCGCCCGCGCGAGCTGCAGCGTGCCGATCACGACGAGCGTCGAGAGCACGTTGGGCAGGATGTGACGCGCCACGATCCGGGGCACGGCGCCGCCGAGCGCATGGATCGCGTCCACGAACTCGCGCGAGCGCAGCACGAGGACCTGCGAGCGCAGCACGCGCGCGTAGTCGACCCAGCCCGAAAGCCCGATGACGACCACGAGCGTCGGAAAGCTCGGTCCCAGCACGCCGATGATCCCGATGGCGAGCAGGACGAACGGGAACGCGAGCTGGGCATCGGCGACGGTCATGATCACCGTGTCGGTCCAGCCGGCGCGGTAGCCGGCCAGGATGCCGAGGGCGGCCCCGACGAGGCTGCCCACCACCACCGCGGCGAAGCCGACGACGAGCGACACGCGCGCGCCGAAGATCGTGCGCGACAGCACGTCGCGCCCGAGGTGGTCGGTGCCGAACAGGTGCGCGCGTCCATCGGCCGCGGCGAGGGTGGGCGCGGCCAGGCGCGCGCGCAGCGACTGCCGAATGGGATCCTGCGGCGCCAGCCACGGCGCGGTCACGGCCATGACCGCGAGCAACAACACGAAGCCGGCACCGGCCGCCACGAGTCGCCGCGTGCGCCGCGCGACACGGCCGCCGCGGAGGGCGTCCGCCGGCAGCGCCTCAGCGGAGACGGATACGGGGATCGAGGAGGCCATAGACGAGATCGATCGCGAAGTTGATCACGATGAACACGAGCGCGGAGAGGAACACGACGCACTGCACGATCGGATAGTCGCGGTTGTAGATCGAATGGATCGCGAGCCGGCCCAGGCCGGGCCACGCGAAGACCGTCTCCGTCACCACTGAAGCGCCGAGCAGGGTGCCGAGCTGCAGACCCGTGATCGTCAGGACGGGAATGGCGGCGTTGCGAAACGCGTGCTTGGCGACGACGCGCCACTCGCGCAGCCCCTTGGCGCGCGCGGTGCGGACGTAGTCCTGGCGCAGCACCTCGAGGAGCGCCGAGCGCGTGAGCCGCGCGATCGACGCCATGGAGAACGCGCCCAGCGTCAGCGCGGGCAGCACGAGATGGGTCCAGTCGCCGCGCCCGGACGTCGGCAAGAGACCCGCCTTCAGGGAGAGCACGAGGATGAACAGGATGCCGAGAAAGAAGGTCGGCGCCGACTGCCCGACGAGCGCCAGCCCCATCGCCGCGTGGTCCACCGCCGTGTTGCGCCGCACCGCGGAGACGACGCCGACGGGCACGGCCACCAGGACCGCCAGCGCGAACGCCGTGAGTCCGAGCTGAACGGTGGCCGGCAGATAGCCCAGCGCGACGCGCATCGCTGGCTCGCGAAAGTGAATCGAGCGGCCGAAGTCGCCTTTCAGCACGTGGCCGAGGAACACCGCGTACTGCACGGGCATCGGACGGTCGGTGCCGAGTTCCTTCGCCACACGCGCGTACTCGCTGCGCGGCGCGTCCGCGGGCAGCAGCAGCGGCACCGGGTCGCCCGAAAGTCGCATGACGACGAAGACGACCGTTGAAACCAGCCAAACGGCGATGAGCGCGCGGGCGAGGCGAGCAGCGAGGAAGGCGGCGAGGGCACGCATCGCGAGAAAGGCCGGCCGGAGCGTAACGCTGCCCCGGCCGGCCGGCTCCTAAGCGCGGCGGAACTTGAACGCGAAGCGACGGATCTCGAACGCCTGGTTGGGGTTGGGCGTCCACTCGACGTGCTTCTGCAGCCCGTAGTCCTCGTAGGGCT
The DNA here is from genome assembly GCA_046725765.1 of Candidatus Methylomirabilota bacterium. Classification (GTDB taxonomy): domain Bacteria; phylum Methylomirabilota; class Methylomirabilia; order Rokubacteriales; family CSP1-6; genus AR12. The sequence goes on from JBKOZH010000311.1 coordinate 13,159, forward strand.
GGATCACGGGGATCCACGGGAAGTGCTCGAGGAAGATCTTCGTCATCTCCTTGTATGCCTGCCCGCGGAACTTCTCGTCGACGGAGAACCGCGCCGCCTCGCCGAGCTCATCGAAGCGCGCCTGGCGCCAGTAATCCTGCGGACCGCCCGGACTCAGCAGGCGCCACATCATGCCGTCGGGATCGCTCAGCGTGGACGTTGGATCGGACCACCACAGGCCCTTGAACGTCTTCTCGCGGTTCTTTTGTGCGCGGACGGAATACTCGAGCACCTCGACCTTGGCGTTGACGCCGATGTCGCGCCACATCGCCACGATCGCCTCCGCCATCGGCTTGTCGTTGGCCATGTACCCGGCGGTCGTCTCGATGACGATCTCCTCGCCCTTGTAACCCGACTTTTTCAGCCGCTCGCGCGCTTCCTTGGGATCGTATTTCAGCAACGGCAGCGAGGCGTCGAAGTGATTGTCGCCCTTTGCGATGGGGCCGCTTGGCACGATGCCGCGTCCGCGCCAGAGCTCCTTGACGATCAGATCGCGATCGATGCCGAGCGCCATCGCCTGTTTGAGGACGGGATTGTCGAGCGGCGGGCGCTTGCTGTTCACGGCCAGCACGTAAAGCCCGGCGTACAGCGCGCCGGCGACACGCGTGGTGGCATTGCCGTTGACGCGCTCGCCCTGGTCGGGCGGCAGCTGCGTGATGATGTCGACCTCGCCCTTGAGCAGCGCGGCCACGCGCGGCGCCGTCTCGGGAACGGCGCGCATCACGAAGCGGTCCAGCTCCGGCTTGCCGCCGAAGTAATCGGCATTCGCGTCGAGGACGATCTTGTCGTCCTTGGTCCACGACACGAAGCGCACCGGTCCCGTGCCGATCGGCTTGGCGTTGAACTCGTCATTGCCCACCGTCTCGATGTACTTCTTGGGCACGATCTGACCGCCGTAGAACGCCAGCCGGGCCGCAAGCAGCGGATCGGGCTTCTTGGTCGTGATCACCACGCTCGTGGCGTCCGGCGCCTCGACCTTGTCAATCGTGGTGAAGACGCTACTGACGCGCGTGTTGAGCTTCGGATCCCATGACCGCTCCAGGCTGAACTTTACGTCCGCAGACGAAAACGGATCGCCGTTGTGCCACTTCACGCCCTGGCGCAGCTTGAACGTCCACGTCGTGGGGTTCGTGAGCTTCCACTCCGTTGCGAGCGAGGGGTGCAGCTTGCCGTCCGGGTGGCGCACGATCAGGTTGTCGAAGAGGTTGAACGAGATCCGGATGTCGTTGGCGGACGTGCTGAAATGCGGATCGAACTTCGAGATGTCGCCGCCCTGGGCGACGATGAGCTCGCGCTTCTGCGTCGTCTGAGCCCCGGCGGTGCCGGGCAGCGCCGATGGCAGCGCGGCGACGGCACCGGCAACGCCGGCGGCTTTCAATAGCGCACGACGGGTGAGACCGCTCATTTTGAGACACCTCCCCGAAAGAGTGCTGCTATTTGCGGGTACTCGGCCCCCCCTGTCAAGAGCGCGCAGGCGCGCGCTCGACGTACAGCTCGATCTCGTGGCCGTCGGGATCGCGGACGCAAAAGCCGTCCGCGTACTCCCCGAACGGCTGGAGGCCGTGCGCCTCGACGTCGCGCCGTGCGGCGGCGAGATCCTCCGCGGTCTCTCCGACCTCGAACGCGACGTGATAGAGGCCCGGCACGCCCTTGGGCTGGGGGCCGGGACCGGGCGCGCGCGAGAGCTCGCACGAGAGATCGTGATGACGCGCGCCGGCGGAGAAAAAGACGATGCGTCCATCCTTGCCGGTGCCGGTTTCCGTGAGCCCAAGCAGGTCGCGGTAAAAGCGTCGCGTCGCGGCGAGATCGCGGACGAACAGCGAGACGTGACCGAGCGCGCGGATCTTCATCGGGCGTGCTGTCTCTGTCGGGGCGGTAGTGTACCATTGCTGGGTCATGCTCGATTCGAAGCAGGCGGCCCTCGCGACCGCGGCCGCATCCCCGTTCGCGACGACCGTCGAGCGCGTGCGCCCGCACGTCGCGCTCATCGGCCTGCTGGCCCTCGGACACTTCGTGGTGGACCTCACGCAGGGCGCGCTGCCCGCGGTGCTTCCGCTGCTGCAGAGCCGTCACGCGCTGACGTACGCCGAGACGGGCACGATCGTGCTCGCCGCCAATCTGACGTCGTCGATCATCCAGCCGCTGTTCGGCTACCTCGCGGATCGCACGGTGCGCCGCTGGATCCTGCCGGCGTCCATCGCGCTGGCCGGCACGGGGATGGCGCTCACCGGCGTTGCGAGCGACTACGGGAGCATCGTGCTGCTCGTCGTGCTCATGGGATTCGGCGTCGCCGCGTGGCATCCGGAAGGCTATCGGACCGCGACGGGCGTCGCCGGCGAGCGCAAGGCGACGGCGCTGTCGTATTTCTCGCTCGGCGGCAACGTGGGCATCGCGCTCGGGCCGCTCGTCGGCACGGCGCTGGTCACCGCGTGGTCCACGCCGGGCACGCTCGGCCTGGCGGTGCCGCCGCTCGTCGTCGCCGCCATCATGCTGTCCGCGCTGCCGCGGTTTAGCACGGCCGCGACCACGCGCGCGGCGAAGCCCGCCGAGCGCGGCGCCAGCATGCCGGGCGCGATGGCGCTGCTGATCGTCGTCGTCATGATCCGCGCGTGGGCGTCGCTGGGCTTCACCACGTTCGTGCCGCTCTACTACGTGAACCATCTCCACGCGGATCCCCGCATCGCCGGCCTGCTGCTGTTCGTGTTTCTCGGCGCGGGCGCCGTGGCCACGGTGATCGCGGGGCCGCTCGCCGACCGCTGGGGTCCGCGCTCGTTCATGCAGTGGGGACTCCTGGTCGCCGTGCCGTTCGGGTTGCTGTTCCTCGAGACGCGCGGCGTGCTGGCGTTCGTGATGCTGGGACTGTTCGGCGGCGTGCTGATCGCCAGCTTTTCGGTGTCGGTCGTGCTGGCGCAGGCTTACCTGCCGCGCCACACGGGTATGGCCTCCGGCCTCATCGTCGGCTTCGCGTTCGGCGCCGGCGGTCTCGGCGTCGCCGCACTCGGGTGGGTGGCGGATCACCACGGACTGCCGGCCGCGCTGACCATCAGCGCGTTGACGCCGCTGGCGGGCTTCGCCGCCGCGCGATTTCTCCCGGCGCCCAGGGACCGGTGAAGGAGCCACTCCCGCTCCAGGACGGTGAGCAGGTGCTGCTCATCGATCAGCGCGGCAAGCGTCACCTCCTCTTTTTGAGGAAGTCGGAGACGTTTCACTCCGACCGCGGCTGGATCCTGCACGACGCGATCATCGGCCAGCCGGACGGCTCGTGGGTCCGATCGTCGATGGGGCTACGCTATCTCGCGCTGCGTCCGACGCTCGCGGAGTTCGTGCTCGACATGCCGCGCGGCGCGCAGGTGATCTACCCAAAGGACCTCGCGATGATTCTCTTCTGGGCGGACGTGTATCCGGGCTGCCGCGTCCTCGAGGCGGGCACGGGCTCGGGCGCGCTCACGCTCGCGCTGCTCCGCGCCGTCGGCCCCGAGGGCCGCGTCATCACGTTCGAGCAGCGCGAGGAATTCGCGCGACGGGCGCTGGCCAACATCCACATGCGCTGCGGCGAGGTGACGAACCTGACGATGCGCCTTCAGCCCGTCGAAGACGGCGTCGGCGACGAAGAGCCGGTGGATCGCGTCGTGCTCGACCTGCCGGAGCCGTGGCGGCTCACGCAAGCCGTCGCGCGCGTGCTGCGGCCGGGCGGCATCTTCCTTTCATACGTCCCCACGATCATCCAATCGCATCAGACGGCCGAGACGCTCAACCGGGAGCGCGAGTGGGCGCTGGTCGAGACGTTCGAGACGCTCTACCGTCCGTGGAACATCGAGGGGACGTCCGTGCGTCCCTTCCACCGCATGGTCGCCCACACGGGCTTCATCACAGTGGCGCGCCGGGTGGTGCCCGAGGAGGGCGCGCCGGCCGCGCCACGTGTCGCGGCGCCCGACCGCGACGAGTAGCCGCGTCGAGGAGGTCCGATGATCACGGTGATGCGTCGCTATCGCAAGATTTTGCAATTCGGTCTGCTCGTGGTGATTGCCGCGTTCGTGGTGACGTCGGTGTACGTGGGCTCGATGTCCGGCGGCGCGCGCAACCGCGGCGACGCCGTCGCCACGGTCAATGGTGAGCCGATCCCCGTCGAGCGCTATCAGCGGCGGTACCAGTCCTATCTCGACGCGTACTCGCGCGTGTACCGTGACCGGTTCTCTCCCGCGCTCGCCGAGCAGCTCGGTCTGCCGCAGCAGGCCGTGAACGACCTGGTGCAGGAGGCCGTCGTCGTGCAGCGCGCGCGGGCCGAGGGCCTCGAGGTCGGCGACGAGGAGCTCAACGCGCAGATCCAGGCCGTGCCCGCCTTCGCCGAGCAAGGCCGGTTTTCACTCGCCCGCTATCAGGATTTCCTGCGCCGGCGGGGCGTGACCGCGTCCGCGTTCGAGAACGACGTGCGGCGCGAGCTCACGCGCATGAAGGTCGAGACGACCGTGAAGAGCGGGATCAAAGTGTCGGACTCGGAGCTGGAGCGCGCCTTCACGCTGCGCCGCGAGGAGGTGCGCGCGGCGTGGGCGCTCGTGGAGACGACGCCGCTCGTCGCCGCGGCTGCGGCCTCCGACGAGGAGGTCGCGGCATACCTGAAGGCGCACCCGGCAGAGTTCCAGCTGCCCGAGCGTCGCCGCGTGCAGTACGTCACGCTGGCGCCGAAGGATTTCCGCCCGACCGTCGCGGATGCCGAGGTCGAGAAGTACTACACCGAGCACGCCAAGGAGTTCGAGACGCCGCAGCAGATTCGCGCCGCGCACGTGCTCGTGCCCGTGCCGCAAACGGGCGGCAGCGAGGCGGAGGACAAGGCTCGCGCCAAAGTCGCCGACGTGATTCGCCGGGCGAAGGCCGGTGAGGACTTCGCCAAGCTCGCGGCCGAGTTCTCGGAGGACCCCGGCAGCAAATCCAAGGGTGGCGAGCTCGGCTGGATCAGCAAGGGCGAGATGGTGCCGGCCTTCGAAGAGGTCGCCTTCACGCTCGGCCGCGGGCAGATCTCGCCAGAGCCCGTGCGCACGCCGTTCGGCTTCCACGCGATCAAGGTCTTCGAGACTCGCGCGGCGTCGAAGAAGTCGCTGAAGGAGGTGGCGCCCCAGATCCGCGACCGGCTCGCCGCCGACGCCGCCGATCGCGCCGCGCGGACGAAGGCCGACGAGGTCAAGGCGCCGCTGCAGGCGGCGACGGATTTCATGGCTGAGGCAAAGCGTCTCGGACTGACGCCGATCGAGACGACGATGTCGAAGATGGAGCGCGCGCCGATGTTCGGCGGCCCCGACGCGCTCGAAGAGGCGGCGTTCACGCTGGCCGTCGGCGGCGTGTCGTCGCCCGTGAAGACGCCGGCGGGCTGGGTCGTGCTGAAGTCGACGCAGATGCTCCCGGCCGGGGTCCCGCCGCTCGCCGAGATTCGTGACAAGGTCATGACGGCGGTGAAGCGGCAGAAGGCGGAGGCCGTCGCGCTCGATCGCGCGACGAAGCTCGCGAGCCAGGCGGGGCAAGGCGATCTGGCCGCCGCGGCCAAGACCGCGTCCGCACAGACCGGCGAGACCGCGCGCTTCTCGCGCAGCAAGCCCGCCGAGCGGCTGCCGGGCGACGTCCAGCTCGCGGCGTTGCAGTCGCCCACGGGCACGATCGCCGGTCCCGTGAAGTCGCCGCAGGGCTATTACGTGTTGAAGGTGCTCGAGCGCGTCGCGCCGAACGTGGCCGATCTCGCGACCGAGCGCGACAAGCTCGCGCGCGAAGTCCTCACGCAGAAGCAGAGCCAGGCGTGGGAGGCGTGGGTGAATCAGGCGCGCAGTACGGCGAAGATCGAGATGCTGAACGCGCCGCGGCGCTCCTGAAACGCCATGCTAAGGTGAGCGCATGGCGATGCAGCGCACGCCGATGACGCGAAGCGGGTTCGAGCGTCTGCGGGACGAGCTCGACCGTCTCAAGCGCGTCGAGCGCCCGACGATCATCAAGGCCATCGCCGAGGCGCGCGCGCACGGCGACCTCTCCGAAAACGCCGAGTACCACGCCGCGCGCGAGAAGCAGTCGTTCATCGAGGGCCGCATCAACGAGCTCGAGGGCAAGGTCAACGGCGCCGAGGTCATCGATTCGCCCAGCGGCGGCGACCGGGTCACGTTCGCCTCGACGGTGCGCCTCGAGGACGAATCCGGCAAAGAGGTCCGCTACTGGATCGTGGGCTCGGACGAAGCGGACCCGCCGAAGGGCCGCATCTCGATCCTCTCGCCGCTCGCGCGCACGCTCATCGGCAAGCGCGTCGGCGACAGCGTGACCGCGCAGCTACCCGGCGGCAAGAAGACGTTCGACATCCTCGAAGTCAATTTCGCCTGGGCCGAGTAGGGCGGCTAGCGCAACGCGTCGCGCAGCTCGCGCGTGAGCACCTCGACGGTGCCGCGCGTGCCGCCGGCGAGCTTGAGCTTCCACTCGCCTTCGGTCTCGAACCGCCGGTCGCGTAGCCGCTCGCCCCACGGCTTGATCGCCTCCCGGATGGCGTTGAGATCGAACGGCTCGCGCTTGAGCTCCTTGGCGCGCGCCATGACGTCGGGCGCGGTGCGGATGAAGGCGCGCAGCGCCGCGCCGGTTTTGATCGAGTACTTGCGGCCGGCCCACGCGGCGGGAAAGGTCGTCGACAGCGCTTTCATGTAATTCAGGAAGAAGCGCTTGGCGTGCTGGCGCAGCTCCTGGATGCGCGCGCCGCCGCCGAGCTTCTCCACCGTCTCGAGCAGGTCGACGATCTCCTCGGCCAGCGGCGCCTGGCTCACCCGGCCGCGCCCGGTGCCGAGCATCTTGATCTCGCCGTGCAGCGGGGAGGTGTCGTCCTCGTTGAGCGAGCGGATGACGTCGTGCGCGAGGGCCTGGTTGGGATCCGGATAGAGCTTGCGGCCGGCCAGGCTGATGATGTGCGACGGGTTGAGCCGCGTGTGCTTGGCGTTGATGGTCACGAACAGCTCGACGATCTGCCGCGCGTCGAGCGAGTCGAAGAGCACCGCCGGCACCTCGATGCCCATCGCGTCGCCCGTCTGGCTCAGCGAGTGCAGCGCGAGGAGGCGATGCTGGCCGTCGAGCACGCGCAACACGCCGTGCTCCTCGGGGATCTGCAGCAGGCCGAGATCGTGATGGCCCGCGATCGGCGTGAACGTGAAGCGCTTTTCTGACGTAATAATGACGGCGCCCGGAATCGCCGGCAGCGTCGCCGCGTCCTTGCACTCGCGATAGTACGCGGCGAGCTCGTCGATCTTCCGCCGGATGATCGGGCGCTGGTACGCGTTCTCGCTCTCGCTGATGCGCTTCTCGAGCAGATCCCAGTTCACCCGCGAGCGGACGGCGGCGGCTTTGCGGGCCTTGCCTTTGGGATCGCCATCGAAATCACCGGCCGTGTAGCCAAGCACCTCGAACTTCACGAGACGGTCGATGTCCTTGGCGGAGAGGCCGGCCTGGTAGAACTCGACTCCAAACTGTTTGACGCGGCGCGCGGGAACAGTGATCATCGCCGCGCACTCTAACTGATAGGCAAACCCTTGTCAACAAGGAGCTTTTCGCCTTGGACTGACCTTTAGGAGCTGGACCGCGTCAGCGCGAAGGTCTGAGCGGCGATCGTCGCGATGTGACGGCCGATTGCCAGCGACGCGGTCGCCGCCGGCGAGGGGGCGTTGAGGACGTGCACCGCGTCCGCCGTCTGCACGATCCGGAAGTCGTCGACCAGCGCGCCATCGGGGGTCACCGCCTGGGCGCGCACGCCAGCACCGCCCGGCTGGATGTCCTCGGCTCTGAGGTCAGGCACCAGGCGCTGCAGGGCACGCACGAACGCCCGCTTGGACAGCGAGCGGTAGGTCTCGTAGGCGCCCGTCCGCCAGTACTTGCGCGCCATCGCCCGGAAGCCCGGAAAGCGCAGCGTGGCCAGCAGCTCGGCCGGTCGCACTCGGCTCCAGCGGTAGCCTTCGCGGGCCAGGGCGAGCACCGCGTTGGGACCCGCCTCGACATCGCCGTGCACCGTCCGCGTGAAATGCACGCCGAGGAACGGAAACTCCGGATCCGGCACGGGATAGATCAGGCCGCGGACGAGATCGCGCCGCTCGGGGCGCAGCATGTAGTACTCCCCGCGGAAGGGCACGATCTGGACGTCCACGGGAGCCTGCGCGAGGCGCGCCACACGGTCGGAATAGAGTCCCGCGCAGTTCACCAGGTGCGCGGCCTCGACGACGCGACCGTCGCCTCCGCCCAGGCGCAGCGTGCCGCGCGTGCGGGAGATCGACGTGACGCGGAAGCTGCGCTCGATGACGACGCCGCCCGCAACCAGGTCACGCGCCAGCGTCTCCGCAACGCGCGTGTAATCGACGATCGCCGTCTGCGGTGAGTGGATGCCGGCCACGGCGCTGGCGTGCGGCTCGATCTCCCTGAGCCGCCCGGCGTCGAGCATCGTCACGCCGGGCACGCCGTTGGCCACGCCGCGCTCGTAGAGCGTCTTGAGCCGCGGCAGCTCGTCGTCGGAGGTGGCCACGATGACCTTGCCGCAGGTCTGGACCTCGATGCCGTTCTTCTCGCAATACGTCTTCATCAGGCGCGCGCCCTCGACGCAGAGACGCGCCTTGTACGAGCCGGGCTTGTAGTAGATGCCGGAGTGGATGACGCCGCTGTTGTGACCGGTCTGGTGCTGGGCGATCTCGCGCTCTTTTTCGAGAATCACTAGCCGGGCGCGCGGGGCCGTCTCGAGGATGGCGCGCGCGGTGGCCAGGCCGACGATGCCGCCGCCGATGATCGCGATGTCGTAGGTCACGGGGCGCTATTGTATGTCATCGGCAGAGGAGGTCGCGCGATGGCGTGTCCGATGTGTCGAGAGCCTCACCACCGTCTGGGACGGCGCAGCGTGCTCGACGCGCTGGCCACGACGCCGCGCGCGATTCGTCGCGCCGTCGGCCGCGCCTCGTCGCGCCGGCTCGCGCGCCGACCCGCGCCGCGCGAGTGGTCGGTCACCGAGGTGCTCGGCCACCTGCTCGACGCGGAGGTCGCGCTCGCGTTCCGCATTCGTAAGCTCGCGGCCGAGCCCGGCGGCGCGATCGTGGCTTGGGACCAGGAAAAGTGGACCGATGAGCTCCGCCACCGGCGAGGCGACGCACGCACGCTGCTCGACGCCTACACGGCGCTGCGCGCGGCGAACGTCGAACAGGTGCGCCGGCTCACGCCGGCGCAGCGCGCGGCGGGCGGTCGCCATCCCGAGTACGGCCGCCTGCGCGTCCGCGAGATGCTGGAGCACTGGGCCGAGCACGACCTGAATCACCTGGCGCAGATTCGCGCGACGCTCGCCGGCTGACTCGCGGATGAGGCGCGACGTCGGCTATACGCCGGGTCGGGGCCGCGTGTGCGGCGCCGGCCGGCCCCCTGTCCACCACCTTGAAGCGTAGCGCGCTCAGCGCAGCGCAGTGATCAGATAGATCCCCGCGACGATCAACATCGTGCCCGCGACAATCCGACGATTGAGCAGCTCGATGCCGCGAAGGAAGAAAAACGAGAAGACGAGCACGAACACCGGCGACACGCTCGCGAGCGGAGCGGCGACGCTGACGGCGCCGACGCTCAGCGCGGCGACGAGCAGGAAGACGGAGACGTTCTCGGCGACACCGGCGAGTACGAAGTCGACCAGGCTGGTGCCACGGCACAGCATGGCGTCGGTCTGGCGCGAGGCGAGGAGAAACGCCGTGTACGCCACGAGCGCAGCCGTGACGTTGATGGCGAAGCCGGGAATCGGCGCCATGCCCGCGAGCCCGACCTTGCGCAGGATGGCCACGATGCCGAAGCACACCCCCGACAGTAGCGGCAGCACGAGCAGCATCGGCCGTACGCCGGCGGCGCGGCCGCCGACGGACAAGAGCGTCGTGCCCGCGACGATCACGAGCGTGCCGACCATGAGCGGCGCCGTCACGTGCTCGCCGAGGAGGAGGATGGCGAGCGTCATGGACACGAGCGGGTGCAGATTGATGAGCGCGGCGCTGATCGAGGCGCCGACGGCCTCGATGCTGACGAAGCGCAGCAGCCGGCCGCCGACGGTTCCGATGAGACCCGCGAGCGCGAAGTAGGCCAGCGCCGACGGCGGCGGCCGCCCGATTCCCCCCGTGAGCAGCACCGCCGTCCATACGCACACGGTGCCGACGACGAGATTGATCCAGACGCCGGTGTACGGTCCATAGCGTCGCAATCCGCGGCTGATCAGGATGGTCGCGGCCGCGGAGAAGAGGGCGCTCGCGAGCGCAAGGGCGGGAACCGAGAAGCGCACGAGCCTGGAATGTTACCATCCGCCCACCGCAGGAGGCGCGCATGGCGGGGAAGTATTTCGAGGAGCTCGAGATCGGTGTGGTGCTCGCGCACCAGCCGGGGCGTACGGTGACCGAGGCGGACAACGTCTTCTTCACGTGTCTCACGATGAATCCGCAGCCCCTGCACCTCGATTTCCACGCGGCGGGCAAGGCCGAGTTCGGCAAGCCGCTGGTGAACAGTCTGTTGACGCTCGGCATCGCCGTCGGCCTGTCCGTCGGCGAGACCACGCTGGGCACCACCGTCGGCAATCTCGGCTTCGAGCGCGTCGAGTTTCCCAAGCCGGTGTTCCACGGCGACACGATCTATGCGGAGACGGAGATCGTCGACAAGCGCGAATCGAAGTCGCGCCCGCAGTGGGGCATCGTCACTTTCGAGCATCGCGCGAAGAACCAGCACGGCGAGCTCGTGATGCGCGCACGCCGCAACGCGATGATGCGCAAGCGGAGCGCCTGATGCCGCGGCGCTCGCTGCACTTCGTGCCCGGCGGCCAGCAGCGCATGCTCGACAAGGCGCTCACGCTGCCGGCCGACGGGCTGATCCTCGACCTCGAAGACGCGGTGCCGCCCGACCTCAAGGCGGCGACGCGGCCCATCGTCCGCGAGTGGCTCGGGCGCGATTTCGGCGGCCGCGAGCGGTGGGTGCGCATGAACCCGATCGCCACCGCGCTCGGTCGCGCGGATCTCGCCGAGACGATCGCCGGCCGGCCGACCGGCTATGTCGTCCCCAAGCCGCGTCACGCGGCCGACGTGCGGGAGATCGCGCAGCTGCTGGACGGGCTCGAGCATCGCCACGGCATCCCGGCCGGCAGCACGCGGCTGGTGCTCATCGCGACCGAGACGCCCGAGGGGCTCCTCAACATCCGCGACGTCGCCACGGCCTCGCCGCGCACGGTGGCAGTCTCGTGGGGCATCGAGGATCTCGGGGCCGCGATGGGGCTGCCGCGCGTGCGCGACGCCCGGGGCGCGTACCTGGACATTCCCCGCTACGCGCGCACGATGTGCGCGATCGCGGCGTCCGCGGCCGCCGTCGACGCGCTCGACACGGTGTACACCGACATCGCCGACCTGGACGGGCTGCGCCGCGAGTGCGAGGACGGCGTGGCCATGGGCTTTTCCGGCAAGATCTCGATCCATCCGAGCCAGATCGCCGTCATCAATGACGCGTTTACGCCGTCCAAGGACGCCGTCGCGGAGGCGCGCGAGCTCGTGGCCGCCTTTGCCGAGCACGCCGCCCGCGGCGCGTATGCGTTCCGCTTCAAGGGGCGGATGGTCGACGCGCCGCATCTCACGCTGGCGAAGAAACTGATCGAGCGCGCGGGCGGGTAAGCGGCGATGCGCGCCATGGTGCTGCACGGCCAGGCGCCGATCGAGACACGGCCGCTTCAGTATGAGGATGTGGCCGTGCCCACGCCCGGCTCCGACGAGCTGCTCGTGCGGGTGCGCGCGTGCGGGATCTGCCGCACCGATCTCCACGTCGTCGAGGGCGATCTCCCTTTGATGCGTTCGCGCATCGTTCCCGGTCATCAAGTCGTCGGTGTCGTCGAGTCGGCGGCGGCCGGCGGACGATTCCGGCGCGGCGACCGGGTCGGCATCGCGTGGCTGCGCCGGACGTGCGGCCGCTGCGCGTATTGCGCCTCTGGCCGCGAGAACCTGTGCGAGCGGGCCGAGTTCACCGGCTGGCACGCCGACGGCGGCTTTGCGGAGCTCGCCGTCGTGCCCGCGGCGTTCGCGTACGCGATCCCCGCCGTGTTCGGCGACGTCGAGGCCGCGCCGCTGCTCTGCGCCGGCATCATCGGGTTTCGTGCGCTCGAGCGGGCGGCGGTCCCGCCCGGCGGCCGTCTGGGCCTCTGGGGCTTCGGCTCCTCGGCGCATGTCACGCTGCAAGTCGCCCGCGCGCGCGGCGCGCGCGTCTACGTCCTCACGCGCGAGCCGTCGCACCGCAAGCTCGCGCAGAGTCTCGGTGCCGTCTGGACGGGCGACCTCGACGACGCGCCGCCCGAGCCGCTGGACTCCGCGATCGTCTTCGCGCCGGTCGGCGATCTCGTTCCCATCGCCCTGCGACGTCTTGCGCGCGGCGGCACGCTGGCCCTCGCCGGCATCTACAT
>JBKOZH010000074.1:0-32046 GCA_046725765.1 Candidatus Methylomirabilota bacterium
CAGTTGCCCATCGAGATCGCGCGCGCCAGCACGTCGTAGTCGCCGGCGGCGTGGCGCACGCCGTCGAGTGCGAGGTACTCCGTCGGCGCGGCGACGAAGGCGATCTTCGGCGCAGAGGCGCTCGGGGGCAGCCCCATGCGCATGGCCGCCTCGACGCGAATCTTCTCCAGGCGCGCCATGACGTCGCTGTTCGCGTCGACGGCCTGCGGGGTCTCGGCGGCCGTCAGGCCGACATCGCGCGCGCGCACGAACACGAGCGGATTGGTCGCGTCGACGCAAGAGGCCTCGACGCCGGCGATGACGTCGCGCGACTGACCCGTCGGAAGCAGGCGGCCGGTGCCCGCCCCGCCGGGCTCGACGAAGTCGAGAGCGATCCGCGCGCCGCGGCCGGCCACGCCCGCGAGCTCGAAATCGCCGTCCACAAGCGCCTCGCCGTCGCGCGTCGGCACGTGGGCGACGATCAGCTTCTTCGTGTTGGTGTTGTGGACGCGGACGATCGTTTCGCCTTCCTGGGCGCGCACGAGACCCTCGTCGATCGCGAAGGGCCCGATGGCCGAGGAGCAGTTGCCGCAGTTGCCGTCGTACTCAACGACGGGGGACTTCACGTCCACCTGGGCGAACGTATAGTCGACGTCGGCATCGGGGCGCGTGGGCGAGCCGACGATGCAGGCTTTGGAGAGGGACGAAATGCCACCGCCCAATCCGTTGAGCTGCCGGCCATAGGGATCGGGACTGCCGAGAGCAGCCAGCAAGATGCGATCGCGGGCGGGGCCCCCGTGGGGCAGGTCCTCCTCGCGGAACACGAGACAGCGACTGGTGCCGCCACGCATGTACACGGCGCGGATTCGCCGCTGGGTCACGCGCGAGACCTCGTGTGGGCGAGCAATCCGCCCGCGAGCAGGATTTCGCGCTCGCGCGGCGTGAGCACGCAGGACGCGGTGAAGGCATGGCCGCTGCGGGTGTTGACGACGCGCACGCGCGCGCCGGCGGCGAGCGAGGCGCGCAGGTCGTCGACACGCAGCCGGTCGTCGCGTTGGATCGCGTCGTAGGCAGCCGGGTCGTCGAAGGTGAGTGGCGCGACGCCCCAGTTCACGAGGTTGGCGCGGTGGATGCGCGCGAACGACTTGACGATGACCGCGCGCACGCCGAGGTACATCGGCGCGATCGCGGCGACCTCGCGCGAGGATCCCTGACCGTAGAGCTCACCGCCGACGATGATGCTCCGGCCAGCGGCGCGGGCGCGGGCGACGAACTCGCCATCGACATACTTGAAGGAGAACTCCGCGATGGCCGGCACGTTGGAGCGGAACATCAGCGCGGCCGCGCCGGCCGGCGAAATGTCGTCGGTCGAGATCTTGTCGCCGAGTTTCAGCAGCACCGGCGCCTCGAGCGTGTCGGCCACCGGCTCCCCGATCGGCACCGGCTTGATGTTCGGGCCGCGGACGACATCGCCCTGACCGTCGGGCGCCACGAAGCCGACGTCGGACGTCGCGAAGCGCTCGGGCAGCTTCACGGGCGCCTCCGCGCCGAGCGTGCGCGGGTCAGTGATCACGCCGGTCACGGCCGACGCGGCGGCCACCAGCGACGAGCAGAGATAGACCGCGTCGTCCTTCACGCCGCTGCGGCCGGGGAAGTTGCGATTGAACGCGCGCAGGCTCTTGCTGCCCGCCGCGGGCACGTGGCCGAGCCCCGCGCACGAGCCGCAGCTCGGCTCGGAGACCAGCACGCCGGCCGCGAGCAGATCCGCCAGCAGGCCTTCACGCGCCATCGTCTCGAGGATGCGGTGACTGCCGGGGAAGAGGACGAACGACAGCGAGGGATGCACGCGCCGGCCGCGGACGACATTCGTGACCGAGGCCATGTCGTGCCACGACCCGTTCGTGCACGAGCCGACGGTGACCTGCTCGATCGGCGTGCCGGCCACGTCGTCGACCGGCACGACGTTGTCGGGCGAGCCAGGTAGTGCGACCAGCGGCGTGATGGCCGACAGGTCGAGCTCGATCTGGTCGTCGTAGTCCGCGTCGTCGTCCGCCTGCTGCGGCCGCCAGGCATCGCCACGGCCCAGGCGCGTGAGGAACGAGCGCGTGACGTCGTCGCTCGGGAACACGCTCGTGGTCAGCGTCAGCTCCGCGCCCATGTTGGCGATCGTCATGCGCTGCGCGGCCAGCAGGGTCGCGACACCCGGCCCCGCGTACTCGAAGATCTTGCCGTTGCCGCCGCGCACGGAGTAGCGGCGCAGCATCTCGAGGATGACGTCCTTCGCGGTGACCCACGGCTGCAGGCGTCCGGTGAGCCACACGCGCACGACGGCCGGCATCGTCATGAAGTACGGGCCGCCGCCCATCGCCACCGCGACGTCGAGCCCGCCGGCGCCGATCGCGAGCATGCCCGCCGCGCCGCAGAGCGGCGTGTGACTGTCGCTGCCGAGCAGGAGCTGGCCCGGCGTCGAGAACGTCTCCATGTGGACCTGGTGGCAGATGCCGTTGCCGGGCTTGCTGAAGACGGCGCCGTACTTGCGCGAGGCGGTCTGCATGTAGCGGTGATCGTCGGTATTGCGTGAGTCCACCTGGTAGACCTGGTGGTCGATGTAGGTCACGACCCGCGACGGCACCACGCGCGGAAAGCCCAGCGCCTCGAACTGGAGCCACGACTGGATGCCGTTGGTGTCGGTCAGCAAGATCTGATCGGCGCGCAGACCGATCTCCTCGCCGGCCACCGCCTTGCCGGCGACGAGGTGCGATTCGATCAGCTTGCGGGTGAGGCTTTTCGGCATTACCGCTTACTGATCTCGACGAAGGCTCTGCGGCCGGGGCCGACGTATTCGGCGCGCGGACGGATCAATCGGTTGTCGTCGTGCTGCTCGACGATGTTGGCCGACCAGCCGGCGATGCGGCCGGCCGCGATGACCGGCGTGAAGAGATCGACGGGGATGCCAAGCGAGTAGAAGAGCGGCGCCGAGTAGAAGTCGACGTTGGGGATCAACCCCTTGGCCTTGCTGATCCGATCGTGCAGCTTCACGGCCATCTCGTACCACTTGAACTGACCCGACTCGCGGCACGCCTGCTCGGCCATGCCCTTGAGGATCGCCGCGCGCGGGTCGCCGGCCTTGTAGACGCGATGACCCATGCCCATGAAGCGGCGCTTTTCGGCGAGTGATTTCTCCGTGAACGCGTCGACGTTCGCCACCTCCCCGATCTCCATCAGCGTGCGCATGACCGCCTCGCCCGCCCCCCCGTGCAACGGGCCCTTGAGCGCGCCGACGCCGCCGGCCACCGCGGAGTGCATGTCGGACTGCGTGGAGACGATCGCGCGCGTCGTGAACGTCGACGCGTTCAGCTCGTGCTCGGCATAGAGGGTCAGGCTCGCGTCGAACGCTTTGACGGCGGCCGCGCCTGGCCGCTGCCCGGTCAGCATGTACAGAAAGTTGGCGGCGTGGCCGAGGCCGGCCGCCGGGGGCACCGGCTCCTGTCCGCTGCGCACGCGATGGTGCGCGCAGATCGCGGTGGCGATCTGGCTGGTGAGACGGATCGCCTTGCGCACGTTCGCCGCGTGCGAGTTGTCCGTCGTGTCGGGATCGACCATGCCCAGCATCGCCACCGAGGCCTGGAGCACGCGCATCGGATCGGTGGTCTTGGGCATGAGGCGGAACGCCTGGATCAGCTCGCGCGGAATTTCGCGCGCCGCGGTCAGCGCGACCGTGAGGCCATCGAGCTGGGCGGCCTTCGGCAGCTCACCGTAGAGCAGCAGGTAGGTCACTTCTTCGAACGTGGCCTTGCGCGCGAGCTCGTCGATGTCGTAGCCGACGTAGGCCAGACGGCCGTTCTTGCCGTCCAGGTCGCAGAGGCGGGTCTCCGCGGCGACGACGCCCTCGAGTCCGCGAATGAGCGCGCTGTCTTCCTTCGTCATGGCCTGTCCTCTCGCGGTCGCGAAATAGGTCTCCGACGGTATAACGCCGCATAGGGCCGCCGCAAGCGAGGCTCGGAGGCGTCAGCGGGCACGCGAGACCTGCGCCCAGAGCTGCGCGCATTCCGTGGGCAGCGCGGGCAGCCGGGCTTCGACGTCTCGCGCGATCGTGGGTCCGTCGTCGCCGGCAAGCAGCTGTGCGACGTCCCACAGGTCCTGTGGCCCTCCGGCGAAGAGCTTGAGCAGAATGAGGTCGGCGGCTTGCGCGACCGGTACAACGACCCCATCGATCGTCGCGGGCTCGGCGCGGTCGAGGACTCCACGCTGCCAAGGACTGCGTCCCACGACCACATCGACCGGGGCGCTGTCGCTCGGACGCAGCCGAACGACGCCGGCCAACGGATCGGCGGCGTCGCCACGGCGAACCGTGACGTCGATGCGTCCGGCACCGAGCGAGCGCCAGTAATCAGCTTCGAGACATCGCGGGTCGATGGTCAGGAGATCCAGGTCCCGAGTCGAGCGTGGGACGCCGTGAACGGCCAGGGCGGCGGCTCCCACGAGCGCGAACGGAGTTCCGTACGTGCGCAGGCAGTCGACCGCCTCGGCGAGCGCGGTCACCCGATGAGGGCGGTGAGGCAGGCGGAGGGCCGGCGACCGGACTGACGACGGCGGTCGAGCAGGCGCGACGCGGTGGCGGCGTCGATGCGCCGAGCTTCGCGGAACGTCTCCAGATCCCGGCTGCCGAGTGCGAGTGCGAGCCTCACGCGGGCCGAGGGTGCCATCAGGCGTTCGTCGTGGCGGTCCTCTTCGCGAAGTCGATCGGCGACGCTGAACATGCCGCCGTCAATTCTACTGGAGAGAGCGAACGAGCGTGGAGACTGCGAACTAGCGACGCTTGCGGTCGGGGCCGTTGCTGCGGTCGAGGTCGGTGCGGCCGGAGCGGTCGCCCTGCGTGTCGTCGGGCGAGAAGCACGTGCCCGACGTCGGCATGCGGGCGCAGTCGCGCTGCGCGGCGGCGGCGGCGGGGCCCTGCAGGCGGCTCGCGCGCGCCAGGCACTCCGCCCGCGGATTGCACTTGTACGGTTTGCCCTCGCGACCGGCCGCGTACGCGAGCGGCGGCGTGGCCAGGACCAGAGCAAGGGCGAGCGAGATCAGCGCGGCTCTCATGCGGTCATTGTCCTCGAACCGTGTGACGCCTGTCGAGTGATCGATATTCAACCGCCGTGCGCGCTAAGTGGGCCTGCGAACACCGAAAACGGGAAACACCGTCTCGGCGAACGCGTGCAGCGCGTCCCAATCGTACGGCCCCTCGCGAAACGCGATGTTCACCCGCGCGCAGCCGGCATCGCGGAAGCGGGTCAGCATCGCCAGCGTGTCCTTGGGCGTGCCGCGCAGGAAGCCATCGCGCGGGTCCTTGCCGAAATGCGACTGAAAGACCTGCTCACCGCGCGCGGCACCCTTGGCGTCGGCGCCGAGGTAGAAGCCGAGGTTCACCGTCCGCGCGATCGTCTTCGAGTCGCGCCCCTCGGTCTCGCACCAGCGGTCGAGCACCTTGCCCTTCGCGATCCACTCGTCGGGACCGATGTAGGGCGCGTTCCAGCCGTCGGCGAACTTCGCGGCGGCGCGGAGCGTGCGCTTCTCTCCGCGGCCACCGATCCAGATCGGCACGCGCGGCTGCAGCGGCTTGGGATTGTTCGGCGCGTTGTCGAGCCGGAAATGCTTGCCGGAAAAGTTCGACCGGCGCGACTCCGTGTCGAACAGCATGCGCATGATCTGCGCGTACTCCTCGAGCATGTCTTCGCGGACGCCGATGCGCGGCCACTCGTAGCCGTACGCCTTCGCCTCGACCTCGTGCCAGCCCGCGCCGAGCCCGCAGTCGACGCGGCCGTGCGAGAGATGGTCGATGGTCGTGAGCGATTTGGCGTGCAGCCCAGGATTGCGATACGCGACGCAGTACACGAGCGCGCCGAGACGAACTCGCTTCGTCTCCACCGCGGCCGCCGTCAGGGTGCTGATCGCCTCGAAGCAGTCGATGTCGCCACCGCGCGGCGGCGACTCCTGGAAATGGTCGGAGACAGAGAACCAGTCGAAGCCCGCGCTGTCGGCGAACTTCCACAGCCGGCGCATCTCGTCGAGCGGCCCGCCCATGTGGCCGATGTGGATCCCGAAGCTCATCGTCATGGTCAGGTCTCAGTTGAACGAGGGATCGATGCGCACGTCGATGAGCGCCGGCGCGCCGCTCGCCAGCGCGCGACCCACGGCTGGACCGACGTCGGCCGCCTTCTCGACACGCTCGCCCGCCACGCCGAGCGACTTGGCGAGACCGACGTAGTCGATCAGCGGATCGACGAGATCCATCGCGACGTAGCGGTCGTCCTCCGCCGAGAAGCCCTTGAGCGCCTTCGTGCGCTCCTTGAGGATGCGGTAGGACGCGTTGTTGAAGATGACGTAGACCACGGCGATCGACTCGTGCGCGGCCGTCCACAACGCCTGCGCCGTGTACATCGCGCTGCCGTCGCCAACCAGGGCCACGACCGGACGTTCGGGCAGTGCTACCTTCACGCCGAGCGCGGCCGGCAGACCCCAGCCGATGCCGCCGCCGCGCAGGCTGAAGAACGCTTTGGCGTCGGCGCAGCGGAAGAAGTTGCGGATGCCCGCCGACGATGAGATCGCCTCGTCCACCACCACGACGTCGTTCGGCACCACCTGCGAGACCGCGTGCACCAGCGCCAGCGGCCCCATCGGCGACTTCTTGGCCTCGTCCGCCGCGCGGCGCGCGAGGTCGTCGCGCTCGCGCGCGTGCTTGGCGGCGAGCCCCTCGCGCCGCTTGCCCGCGTCCCGATGGCCCGCCTTGCCCGCGTGCCGGCGTACCGCCTCGCAGAGCTCGGGCAGCGACGCCTTCGGGTCGCCCTGGATCGCGACGGCGGCGGGATAGTTTTTGCCGAGCTCCCACGGATCGACGTCGAGATGCACCACGTCGAGCCCAGGCGGCATCGGGTCCACGTCCGAGGGCAACGACAGCGTGAACAGATCGCCGCCGACCGAGAACAGCAGGTCGTGACGCATGAGCAGGGCCTTGATGCCGGGCCCCAGCCGCGGCATCGAGCCCGCGTACAGCGGGTGCGTGAACGGAAAGCTGCACGTCGACGACACGCCCTCCAGCATCACGGGCGCACCGAGCAGCTCCGCGAGCTCGATCAGCTCCGCGAGGGCGTCGCTGTGCGCCACGGCATCACCGGCGACGATCAGCGGGGCGTTGGCCGCGACGAGCCGCTTGGCCGCGGCGTCGATGGCGGCGCGGTCGCCGACGAGGCGCGGGGCCACGCGGGTCGGCGCCAGCAGATCGAGATCGTCGCGCTCGGCGTTGAGGACGTCGACGGGCAGCGAGAGGAAGACCGGTCCGCTCGGCTGCGCCAGCGCGGTCTTCACCGCGCGACGGACGATGCGGGGCAGATCCTCGAGCCGGCGCGCCTCCGTGGACCACTTCACGTACGGCGTCGCCACCGGCGGCAGATCCGACCAGAGAATCGGCTCGGTCACGGTGAAACACTGATCGTGCTGCCCGGCGGTCAGCAGCAGCGGCGAGTGCGCCTTGAAGGCGTCGTACAACATCCCCATCGCGTTGCCGAGCCCCGGCGAGACGTGCACGTTCACGGCGGCGAGGCCGCCGTGGGCCTGGGCGTACCCGTCGGCCATCGAGATCGCGACGGCTTCCTGCAGCGCCAGCACATAGCGGATGCCGGGCTCGCGCGCGAGCCCGTCCATCAGCGGCAATTCGGTCGTGCCCGGGTTGCCGAACATGACGGACACGCCTTCGGTCTTGAGGATCTCGAGAAACGCTTGCTTGCCGGATTTGTATGCCATGGCGGTGGGGATCATAAACCGCGGCGTGGGTTGATTCCAGCCCGGGCGCCTGCGATGCTGCGCGCGTGTCCGACCCGCCGCTGCTCCTCGCCGCGCGCCGCCGGCCCACACCGTTCACGCCCGTGTGGCTCATGCGCCAGGCCGGACGCTACCTGCCGGAGTATCGCGCGCTGCGCGCCCGCCACGCGTTCCTCGAGCTCGCGAAGACCCCGCACGCGGCCGCCGAGGTCACGCTTCAGCCGATCCAGCGGCTCGGCGTCGACGCCGCGATTCTCTTCGCCGACATCTTGCTCGTGGTGGAGCCGCTGGGCGTCGGTCTGGAGTTCGCGAAAGGCGAGGGGCCGGTGATTCAACGACCCGTACGCACCGAGGCCGATGTCGCCCGGCTGGCCTGCGTCGACGTGGCGAGCGCGGTTGGCTTCGTGTTCGAGACCGTGCGGCTCGTCAAGCGCGCGCTGCCGGCGCACGTTCCGCTCATCGGGTTCGCGGGCGCGCCGTTCACCGTCGCGTCGTATCTCGTCGAGGGCGGCGCGTCGCGCGACTATCTTGCGACCAAGCGTCTCATGCGCGAGTCTCCGGACGCCTGGCGACGGCTGATGACAATTCTCGCCGATGTCACCGCGGCGTATCTCAACGGCCAGATCGCCGCGGGCGCGCAGGCGGTGCAGCTCTTCGACTCGTGGGTTGGTGCGCTCGCGCCCGACGACTATCGCGAGCTGGTGCTGCCGCACACGCGGACGGTGATCGACGCCCTGACGCCCGGCACGCCCGTGATCCACTTCGGCACCGGCACCGCCGGGCTGCTGCCGCTCCTGCGCGAGGCGGGCGGCGACGTGATCGGCCTCGACTGGCGCGTGGACCTCGACGCCGCGTGGCGCACGCTGGGCGACGAGGTGGGCGTCCAAGGCAACCTCGATCCGACCGCGCTGCTCTCGCCGCCGAAGACCTTCGAGCCGGCCGTGCGCGCCATCTTGAAGAGGGCCGGCGGCCGGCCCGGCCACATCTTCAACCTCGGCCACGGCGTGCTCGAATCGACGCCGGTCGAGCACGTGAAAGCGCTCGTCGACATGGTTCACGAGCTGTCGGCGCGGTGAGCGCGCCACTCGACGCCGTGCTGCTGATCGCATTCGGCGGACCGACGGCGCCGTCGGAGATCCGCCCGTTCCTCGACAACGTCACGCGCGGGCGTCCCGTGCCGCGCGAGCGGCTGGAAGAGGTCGCGCACCACTACGAGGCGATGCCCGGCGGCCGCTCGCCGCTCAACGCGCTCACCCAAGCGCAGGCCGCGGCATTACGCGCGAGGCTCGGCGGCGCAATGCCGGTGTACATCGGCATGCGCAACTGGCACCCATATCTCTCGGAGACGCTGACCGCGATGGCGTGCGACGGCCGCCGTCGCGCGCTCGGCATGATTCTGTCCGCGTTTCGATGCGAGGCCTCGTGGGAGCGCTACATGGCCGACGTCGCTGCCGCGCGCGCGAGCGTCGCATCGGCGCCCGAGATCGTGTACGCCGCGCCGTGGTCGGAGCACCCCCGCTTCGTGAGCGCGGCGGCCGATCGCGTGCGCGCGGCCATCGACTCCGTGCCGGCCGCCGAGCGTGAGCGGACTCCGCTCCTCTTCACCGCGCACTCGATCCCGCGCGCGATGGCGCAGGCCTCGCCGTACGTGGCCGAGTTCACCGCGGCCGCCGCGGCGGTCGCGGGGCGGCTGGGGCACGCGCGATGGCTCTCCGCCTACCAGAGCCGCAGCGGCAGCCCGCGCGAGCCCTGGCTCGAGCCCGACGTCGGCGAGACGATCCGCGATCTCGCCAAGGCCGGCGAGCGACGCGTCGTGCTGGCGCCGATCGGCTTCGTCGTCGATCACGTCGAGGTCCTCTACGACCTCGACGTCGAGGCGCGCGCGATCGCGGCGCAGCACGGCCTCGCCTACCACCGCGCTGCAGCCGTCAACGATCATCCCGAGTTCATCGAGATGCTCGCGGAGATCGTGCGCGAGGCCACGTGAACCTCGTCGTTGTCGGCGGCGGCGTGACGGGCCTCGCGGCGGCGCACCGCGCGGTCGAGCTGGCCCATGAGCGCAGCATCGACCTGAACGTCCGGATCGTCGAAGGACGCTCCCGCCTCGGTGGCACGATCGCGACCGAGCGCGCGGACGGCTTCCTCGTGGAGGCTGGGCCGGATTCTTTCCTCTCGGAAAAGCCGTGGGCGCTGGCGCTGTGCCGCCGGCTCGGTGTCGAGGCGCGGCTGGTGCGCACCGACGACCGCTTTCGACGCGTGTTCGTCTGGTTCCGCGGCCGCCTGCATCCGCTGCCCGACGGGTTTCAGCTGCTGGCGCCGACGCGCCTGGCGCCGTTCGCGACGTCATCGTTGTTTTCCTGGCGGGGCAAGGCGCGGATGGCGCTCGATCTGATGTTGCCGCGCGGCGGCGGAGCCATCGGCGACGACGAGAGCCTCGGGGCGTTCGTGCGCCGCCGCCTCGGGGTCGAGGCGCTCGAGCGTGTCGCCCAGCCGCTCGTCGCCGGCATCTACACGGCCGATCCCGAGGAGCTCAGCCTCGCAGCCACGATGCCGCGCTTCGTCGATGTCGAGCGGCGCCACCGCTCGGTGATCCTGGGTTTGCGCCGCGGCCTGGCGCAGGCGGCTCAGCCAAAAGAGGGGACCAGCGGCGCGCGCTGGAGTCTCTTCGTCACGTTCGCCGACGGGATGGAGACGCTGGTGACGACGCTCGCCGATCGCCTCCCTGACAGCGCGGTCGTCCTCGGCCAGCGCGTCGCTGGCCTCGAGCGCGACGCCGGCCGGTGGCGCGTGACCGCCGCCGACGGTGCGCGTTTGCCGGCCGACCGTGTGATTCTCGCCACCGAGTCGCACGTGTCGGCACGGCTGCTGCGCTACGTCGACCCGGCGCTCGCGACGCTGCTTGGCGAGATCGAGTACGCTGGCGCGGTAACCGTATCGCTCGGCTTCCGCCGTGCCGACGTGCCGCACCCGCTCGACGGCTTCGGCTTCGTCGTCCCGCGCAGCGAGAAGAAGGCCCTATTGGCTGCGACGTTTTCCAGCGTGAAGTATCCCGGGCGCGCGCCGGTAGGGCACGTGCTGATTCGCTGTTTCATGGGCGGGGCGCTCAATCCCGAGATCCTCCGCGAGGACGACGGAGCACTCATCGCGCGCGCCCGGGCTGAGCTGGAAGACGCGCTCGGCGTCAACGCCGAGCCGGTGCTGGTGCGCGCTGCGCGCTGGCCAGCATCGATGCCGCAGTACCGCCTTGGTCACCTCGGTCGCATCGAGACGATCGAGCGTCGTGCCGCCGGGATTCCGGGACTGCATCTGGCGGGCGGCGCCTATCACGGGGTCGGCATCGCCGACTGCGTGCATTCGGGCGAGGCCGCGGCCGAGGCCGCGCTCGCCTAGCGCTCGCCTAGCTCCTACGACTCGGCGGCGGGCGGCGCTTTACGTGCCCGCATCCTCAATGCGCACGCGTCCCGTTGCAGCTCGACCGCGGTGTCGCGGAGTACTTGGCTGGTGTCGCGGAGTACTTGGCTATGGGCTAGAACTACGCTGGCTTGAGCGAGCGTCGCGGCGACCACCGCTGCGCGGGGCGGGGAGGACTTGCGAATGAGCTCCTTCATGAATCCTCCAGAACGCTGGCCGATCCTACCCCCATCGTCGTCTCATGACAACGGAAGACCTGTCAAACGACGTCGACGACGCCCGCCTTGCGCAGCTCTTCGATCTTCTCCACGTCGTAGCCGAGGAGTCCGCTCAGCACCTCGCGCGTGTGCTCGCCGACGCGGTACGGGGCGGGCCCCAGAGGCCGCGGGCGGTGCCCATCCACCATGAACGGCACCCCGGTCACGCGCACGCGCTCGCGCGCGGGATGCGGCACCGCCGGGAAGAACTCACGCTCCGCAAGATGCGGGTGATCGATGACCTCGGCCGGCGACAGAACGGGCGCCGCCGGGATTCGTGCCGCGTTGCACGCGTCGAGCGCCGCTTTCGCCGACGGGAAGGTGTCGATCCAGGTGACGATCAGCGGCCGCAGCTCCGGCCAGTTCTGACGGCGCGCCAGCGGCGTGGCGAAGCGCGGATCGCGCGCGAGGTCGGTGCGGTTCATCGCGGTGATGAGCCGCTGCCAGAGGTCCGGCGCGCCGACGCTCTGCACGGTGAACCACTGTCCGCCGATCTCGTGGATGAGCATGCCGGCGCGCGGACCCGGATACTCGGCGGCGCCATTCAGCATCGCACCGTAGGTGATGTCCTCCGCCGCCACCAGGCACTCCAGCATCGACACGTCGAGATGCGCACCGCGGCCCGTGCGCGACCGACGCCAGAGCGCCGCGCAGATCGCGCCGAAGGCGTGCGTGCCGGCCAGCACGTCCGCCGCCTGCAGGTAGCTGACTCGCGGCTCCGCCTCGCCGTTTCGCTCGAGATGCATGAGACCGGACACCGCGCTGATGATGTGGGCGAACGCCTGCAGCGCGCGCCACGGTCCGCTCTGACCGAACCCCGAGATCGAGCAGTAGACGAGGTCGGGCTTCGCCGCGGCGAGGGTCGCGTGGTCGCAGCCGAGGCGGCCGACGACCCCCGGCACGAAATTCTCGACGACGACGTCGGCCTTGCGCGCGAGATCGAGCACGACCGGCCGCGCCTCGGGACGCGTGAGATCGACGGCGACGCTGCGCTTGCCGACGTTGATGCGCACGAAGTACGTCGCCTGATCCTCGCGCCCGGGCTCCAGCTGCGCGTAACCGCGCCGCGTGTCGTCGCCTTCGCGCCGCTCGATCTTGATGACGTCTGCGCCGAGGTCGGCCAGCAGCCGGGTGCAGTATGGGCCGGCGAGCACGCGGGTGAAGTCGAGCACGGTGAGGCCGCTCAGCGGAGCGTCGGCAGTAGTCACGGCCGCCTAGTCTACACGGAAGCGCCCGGACCTTTTCTTCGGCGATGGCGTCGCGTAGTGTAGCGGCCGATGCCGACCGTCCCCGCCGCCGAGCTCGAGCGTCTGACCAGCGAGATCTTTGCGGCACGCGGTGTGCCGCAAGCCGACGCCGTCTGGATCGCGACGCTGCTGGTTCGGGCAAACCTCCGCGGCCACGATTCGCACGGCGTCATCCGCGTGCCGCAGTACTGCGGCGCGCTCGCCTCGGGGCACCTCAACGCCACGCCCAAGATCGCGCTGGTCGTCGACACGCCATCGGTCGCGGTGCTCGACGGCGACTTCGGCTTCGGTCAGGTCGTCGCGCGGCGCGGAACCGAGCTGGCAATCGAGCGCGGCCGCGCTCACGGCCTGGCGGCGGTCGCGCTGCGGCGCACGAGCCACGTCGGGCGGCTGGCCGATTACGCCGAGACGATCGCGGAGTCGGGGCTGATCGGCCTGCTCTGGGCGAACGCCAAAAGTGGCCTGAACGTCGCGCCCTGGGGCGGCAGCGGTAAGCGGCTCGGCACGAATCCGCACGCGATCGCGATCCCCGGTCCCAACGGCACCGTGGCGATGTCCCACGACTTCGCCTCCAGCGTGTGGGCCGAGGGCAAGCTCCGCGTCAAGTTCAACCGCGGCGAGACGGTGCCGCCCGGCATCATGCTCAACGGCCGCGGCGAGCCCTCGACCGATCCCAAGGAGTTCTACGGCGAGCCGCCCGGCTCTCTGCTCACCGCCGGCGCGCACAAGGGCTACGGTCTCTCGCTCGCGATCGAGATCCTGGGAGGCATTCTGTCGGGGACCGGCGCGGCGAGCGCGGACAAGGGCAAGTTCGCGAACGGCACGCTGATCATCGCGCTTGATCCCAAGCGCTTTCTGCCGCCCGGGGACTTTCACGCGCAGGTGTCCGCGTTGTTCCAGTGGGTCCGCGGCGCGGCACCGGCAGCCGGCGCGCATGAAATCCTCGTGCCGGGCGAGCCGGAGGCGCGCACCGAGCGCGCACGGCGCGCCGCCGGCGTCGCGATCGAGGACGAGACGTGGCGCCAGATCGTGGCGTGCGCCAGCGAGGTCGGCCTGCGTGCTTGACGTCGTCACGATGAAGGAGATCGACGCAATCTTCGCAGTCACCGACGCGCTCGGTATTCATCGCGAGTCGCTCGTCATCCCGCTCGGTCCGGCCACGCCCGGCCGCGTGCGCCGGCTGCCGAACAAGAAGCTCGAGATCGTCGTGGACGCGGCGCGACCGATCGAGGAGTGGGTGAAGGAGCTCCCAGCGCTGATCCAAGCCGCCGGCTAGTGCCCGGCCTCCGGCGAGAGCTCGGTGTCCTCTCGCTGGCCGCGATCGTGTTCTTCAACGTCAGCGGCGGCCCCTACGGCATCGAGGACACCGTCTCGTCGTTCGGTCCCGGCCTCACCCTGCTGCTGCTCGTCCTCGTGCCGCTGCTCTGGAGCCTGCCGGTGGCGCTCGTCATGTCGGAGCTCGCGTCCGCCATGCCGGACGAGGGCGGGTATGTGACGTGGACGACGCGCGCGTTCGGGCCGTTCTGGGGCTTCCAGGTCGGCTGGTGGTCGTGGATCACGAGCTTCGTGGACGTCGCGGTCTATCCCGTCCTCTTCGCGGAGTACCTGAAATTCTGGCATCCGGCCATGACATCGCTCGAGCGCTGGCTGCTGGTCGTCGGCTTCATCGCGGGACTGACGATCTTGAATTTGCTCGGCGTCCGGCCCACGGGGCGCGCCGCCGTCCTGCTCTCGCTCGCCGCGCTCGCGCCCGTGGCGCTGCTGGTCGTCGTCGGCATCCCGCGCATGACGACAGCGCCATGGCAGCCGTTCGTCGCCGAGAGTCATACGCTCGTGAGCGGCCTCGGCGCGGGACTCTCCGTGGTGATGTGGAACTACTCGGGCTGGGACACGCCCTCCACGGTTCTCGGCGAGACGCGGGCTCCCGAGCGCGCGTTCCGGCGCGCGCTGCTGCTCTCGGTGCCGCTCATCGCCGTCTCCTACCTCGTGCCGATGGGTGTGGCGCTGGCGACCGGTGCGGTGGAGCCCAAGGCGTGGATCACGGGTTCGCTTCCAGCGATCGCCGCGCGCGTGGGCGGCGACTGGCTCGGCCACACCGTGGCCGCCGGCGCCGTGCTGAGCACGGCGGGGCTGTTCATGGCGCTCCTGCTCACCAACTCACGGCTGCCGTACGTCCTCGCACGCGACGGCGCTCTCCCGCGCGTGTTCACGTCGATCGACGCGCGCTTCGGCACGCCGTGGCTGGGCGTGCTCGTCTCCGCCGTGGCGTACGCGGCGTGCGCGGGGCTCGAGTTCAAGCAGCTGATCGTGCTGAACGTGTGGCTCTACTCGCTGGCGCTCCTCGTGGAGCTGGCGGCGTTCCTCGCGCTGCGCGCGCGGGCGCCCGAGCTCGCGCGACCCTGGCGCGTGCCGGGCGGCCTGCTCGGCGCGTGGGCCATGGCTGTGGCGCCCGCGCTCTTCGCGCTCGCCGCGATGGCGACCGCGGACTGGACGAACATGCTCGCGGGCGCGCTCGCCGCGCTCAGCGGCCCGCTCGTCTGGGGCGTCGCGCGCTGGGCAGGCGTCGCGCGCCGGGCAGATTCTCGTCGATGACGTCGGCGAGGCTCGGCAGCGTAGAGAGCGAATAGACGTAGGTCTTCCAGCCGAGCGCGACGTGATCGACGCGCTCGCCGGGCACGGGCGCCGCGTAGATGCGCACGTCGACGTTGGGCCCCGTGCCCGAGCAGCCGCCCGCGCAGCCGTCGCGAATCTGTACGTACTCCGTGAGACCGCGCCGCGCGACGAGGGCGCGCAGCGCCTCGAGCACGGCGTCCGCGTCCAACCGCGTCGCGCGGTCGCCTCGCTCGAGAGGCAGTGTGACGACGCCGCGCTCGCGCGGGCAGACGGTGACGACGAGGCGCCCGATTTGTAGCGGGGTCCGCGAGGCCGGCTCGAGCCGCGGGTGGCCTGCTCGAGATACGCGTGGCTTCATTGTTGTAGCGGGGTCCGCGAGGCCGGCTCGAGCCGCGGGTGGCCTGTTCGAGATACGCGTGGCTTCATCGCGCCGCCAGCGCCGCGGCCAGGCGCACCGCGGCGTCGACCGGCTCGCCGCCGGACTCGCGCCACTGCGCGCGTACGCCCGCACGCACGAGCGCCTGACGCACACCCGCGGCAAACCACCGGTCGCCCATGACGCTGCCC
Source organism: Candidatus Methylomirabilota bacterium (assembly GCA_046725765.1). Lineage (GTDB taxonomy): Bacteria > Methylomirabilota > Methylomirabilia > Rokubacteriales > CSP1-6 > AR12. The sequence goes on from JBKOZH010000074.1 coordinate 15,881, forward strand.
GCGCCACCGACGAGGACCGGCGCCGGCAGTCGCAGCGACCGCACCACCGTCACCGCCTGCGCCGCGAGATGCGCCTGCGCGTCGCTCACGATGCGCGCGGCGACCTTCTGGCTGCGGCGCGCACGGGCCAAAACGCGCGGCGCGAGTGACGCCACCGCGCGCACGGGAGACGCGCCCGTCGCGAACCGTCGCCGGGCGCGCTCGTCCGCGGTGGCGCGCAGCCATTCGCGCCCGATCCAGAACCCGGAGCCCTCGTCGCCGAGCAGCGGTCCAAGACCGCCGGCGCGCGCCCAGCGTCCGCGTCCATCGCGGCCCAGAACGATCGAGCCGGTGCCGGCAAGCACGAGCACGCCCCGCTCGGCACCCAACGTCGCGTGCCACGCGGCTTCGACGTCGGCGATCACGTCCACGCGTCTCGCCAGCCCCGTCAGCCGTCGCCGAAGCGCCCGACGCTCGCGCGGCAGCCAGACGCCACGCGCGGCGACGACGAGCGCGTCGACCTGGCCGCGAGTCCAGCCCCGCCGGCGCCAGACGCTGTGCAAGAAAGTCGCGAGTTCCGGCACCGCGCTGGCGGGTCGCGTGACGGTGGCGATTCCGCGAGCATCCTGCATCGCCCGGACGCGGACCCAGCTGCCGCCGGCGTCCACGCCGATGACGAGCCCCGGGGCACGGAGGTGTCGGCGCAACATGGCTCAGGTGCCGCACATTATCCGTCCTGGCCTTCCATCGTGGCGAGCGGGAGTGCGCCTGGCCGATAGGCGTGGCGCAAGCATGCCCGCATCGCGCCTTTGGTCCAGCCCGCTCTGGCATACCGGATGCTCAGTTGACGCGCGGGTGACGCCCATGGGCAAAGCACTGGCCGCGTGGCTGATGGTGGCGGGGGCGGTGGCGGCGACCGCGAACCCGCGCGACGTCGTGCAGGCGGCCGTGACGCGCGTCGTCGCGGTGCTGCAGGATGACTTCAGCGCGGCGCATCTGGACCGCCCACGGAGCGAGATGCGGCGCGCGGAACTCCATCGCGTCGCGAGCGACCTGTTCGACTTCGATGAGATGGCGCGCCGCACGCTGACGCGCCACTGGAACGGTCGGACGGCCGAGGAAAAAGCGGAATTCGTCCGGCTGTTCACCGACGTCCTCGAGCGCTCCTATATCGGCCGCATCGAGCAGTTCTCCGGCGAGCGCATCCTCTATACCGGTGAGCGCGTGGAGGGGGCATTCGCCACCGTGCGTAGCCGGATCGTCACGCGGCGCAACGCCGAAATCGCCGTCGACTACCGGCTCATGCTCCGCGATGGCCGCTGGCGGGCGTACGACGTGCTGCTCGACGGTGTGTCGTTCGTGGCGAGCTACCGCAGCGAGTTCGAGCGCATCATCCAACAGTCCTCGTACGCGGGCCTCGTCGACAAGCTGCGTAAGCGCGCGGTGCCGGCGACGACCATCGAGCCGCGCCCGGTCGCTCCCGCATCCGTTGTGCGCTGATCCAATAGTCCCCGTGTGACAATGACCGGGTGGGCGCGTCCGCCCCGTCGCTGACCTGGCCCGACTACGCCGTCCTCCTCGTCGCGCTCGGCATCCTCGTCGCGATCGGCTTCGCATTCACCGGTCGCCAGCACGACACCGCCGACTTCTTCCTCGCGCGCCGGCGGGTGCCCTGGTGGGCGGCTTGCCTGTCGTTTCTGGCCACCGAGATCAGCGCGGTCACCATCATCTCGGTGCCCGCCACCGCGTACAGCGAGAACTGGGAGTACGTGCAGTTCTTCATCGGCTCGAGCCTCGCCAAGTTCGCCGTGGCCTTCCTCTTCATCCCCGCTTTCTACCGTCACGACGTCACGACGATCTACGAGTTTTTGCGCGACCGGTTCGGGCGCGCCACCCAGGTGACGGGCTCGCTGTTCTTCTTCCTGACGCGGCTCACGGGTTCGGGCGCGCGCCTGACCGCCACCGCCATCGCCGTGTCGCTGCTCGTGGGCTGGCGCATCGAGACGACGATCGTCGTGACCGTCGTCGTGTCGATCGCCTACATTGCCTGCGGCGGCGTCTCGGCCATCGTGTGGACGAACGTGTTCCAGGCGCTGATGTTTCTCGTCGCCGGCGCCCTCACGCTGGGCTTCGTCGTCGCGCAGGTGGACGGCGGCGCCGGCGCGATCATGCAGATCGCGCACGCGGCGGGCCGGCTCCGCATCTTCGACTGGGGTCCGGCGCCGGGCGCGCCGGACTTCTGGACGCGCCTGACATCCGATCCCAACATCGTCTGGGTCGCGATCCTGAACGGCTTCATCGGATCGATGGCGGCGTTCGGCACGGATCACGACCTCATGCAGCGGCTGCTCACGGTGGAGACGCGGCGCGAGAGCCAGCGCACGCTCGCGCTCACGCCGCTCGCGACGCTGGTGACCCTCGCCATCTACCTGAGCCTCGGCGCGGCGCTCTTCGCGTTCTACACGCAGCACGGGGCGCCCGCGATCGGGCGCAGCGACGAGGTGTTGCCGTACTTCGTCTCCCACGCGATGCCGGCTGTGCTCCGCGGGCTCATGCTCGCCGCGATCGTGCTGGCGTCGATCGATTCGCCGCTCGGCTCGCTCTCGGCCTCGTTCGTGACCGACATCTACCGTCCGCTCGTGGCGCCCCGCGAGACCGAGCGCCACTACCTCCGCGTGTCCCGGCTGTGCGTCGTCGTCTTCGGCGTCGTGCTGGGCCTCGTGGCGTGGGCGTTTCTGCACTGGCGGCAGCAGATTCTCTGGCTGGTGTTCAAGATCGCCGGCGTGCCGTTCGGCTCGCTCCTCGGCGTGTTCCTGCTCGGGCTGCTGTCCCGGCGCCGCGTCGTGGATACTGCCAACGTCATCGCCATGGTCACGATGACGCTCGTCAATCTCGTCCTGTTGCTGCTCTCGGAGACGGGACGGATCACGTTTCCGTGGTCGTGGCTCGTGATCGTCGGCACTGCGGGAACCATCGCGCTCGCGCTGGCGCTGAGCTCAATTCTCGCGCGCCGCGGCTGAGACGGCGCGGGCGACTACGGGTATGAGAGGCGAGCGACGACGGCGTCGAGCTGGCAGCGGCGCCAGCCGAACGCGGTGATACCGAACACGCCTGGCTCGAGCAGCGCGGCGTCGTAGGGATCGCGCAGCAGCACGACCGCCAGTCGCCGCGCGCGCGCCTGAACGGCCTCGAGCAGGGCGCGGTTCGACGCGTAGAGGTGCGCGTCGTACAGGAAGAGCACCGTGGCGTCCGCCGAGGCGGCCCGCGCCGCCGCATCCTCGATCTCGGCCGGTGAGGGCTCGATGCCGACGACGCACGGCTCGGCGCGGACGCCCGCCGGTGCGAACGCGCCGCGAATCCAGCCGGCCTCGTCGCAGACTTCGGGCTCGATCGTGATGCGTGCGGCGAGATCCGAGAAACGCGGGAAGATGCCCAGCACACGGCCGTTAAGCGCGCGCACGAACGCCTCGCGCCCCGGCGTGAGCTCGGTGACGGCGCGGGTGGCCATGGCCATCGCAAGCGGCCCGCCGTCGCGCTCGGGTGCCGGCGTTCCGCCCTCCGTCCGCGTGGTGCGGCGCTCGCGGAGTGCGCGCACTCGCCCCGCTGCGCGCTCGAGCTCCGCGCGCGGCAGCCGCCCCGAGCGATACGCCTCCACGAGCGCGGTGGCGGCGGCGCGTTGCGCGGGCTCGGTGTGGCAGACGAGCAGAAGGTCGTGGCCGGCCTGCGCGGCACGCACCGTCGCCTCGCCGATCGGACACGTCTCGGACACGGCGCCCATCTCGAGATCGTCCGAGACGATCACGCCGCCGAAGCGGAGCTCGGCGCGCAGATGGTCCTCGACGATCACGCGCGAGAATGTCGCGGGCACCGCGGCGGGATCGAGACGCGGGTACACCGGGTGCGAGGTCATCACGCACTCGACACCCGAGGCGATGGCGTCGACGAACGGCACCAGGTGCACGGCGCGCATCTCGTCCCAGTCCGAAGTGATAGTCGGCAGCTTGAGATGCGCGTCCAGCGGTGAGTGCCCCTTGCCCGGGAAGTGCTTCGGACACGCCGATAGCCCGCCTTTGGCCATGCCGCGGAGGCGCGCGGCGCCGTAGCGCGCGACCAGCTTGGGATCCTTGCCGTACGAGCGAATGCCGATGTTGGGGCTGTAGCGGTCGGTCAGCACGTCGAGGCACGGCCCCAGGTTGAGATCGATCCCGAGGCGGCGAAGCTCGCGCGCCTCGATGAGTCCTTGCTTGTACGCGAACGTCTCCTCGCCGGCTGTGCCGACCGCAAGGTTGTCGGGAAAGATCGTGGTGCCGCGGCCGAGCATCACGATGCGTCCGCCCTCGTGGTCCGTCGCGACGAGCAGCCGCCAGCCGAGCGCGCTCTCCAGGCGCCCGAGGAGATCCAGCAGCCGCGCGGGGCTCTCGAAGTTGCGGCGATAGAGGATCAGGCCGCGCGCGCGGGTCTCGCGGAAGAGACGAATGTCGGCGTCGTCCAGCGTGGGACCCTTCAGGCCGATCATGAGACGCTCGCCGACGAGGTCTTCGAGGCCGGTCACTTCGTCATTCTAGCCATGAGCCCCGCGTCCGCCCTCGCATTGCGTAACGGCGGAAGAAAATGACGAAAACCTGTACACGCCTGCCAGTCTGTCCCTAAACCTGGCTCAGCCTCGACCGTCGGCCAGGCTGAGCGGCGGTCGGAAATCGTCCGCGCGGCTCGCGAACCCCTCGATTGTCAAGGCGGGAAGGGGTGCGCTCAGGGTCTGGCACGGGGGGTGCTCTGCCTGGGGTTCGGAGGGCCCACGCTCAGGCGTCTTTGGCCGCCACGAGGCGGTACTTGCCGCGCGCTGGACCCCGGAGGCCCGATATGGGCGGTGGATCGCACGTCGCAGCGATGCTTCTGCTGTTCGGAGTGACGACCGCCGACGCGCAGGTGACGACGCCGCCGCCGGTGTCGGGCGCCTACCAGAAGCTCTCGGCCGGTAACCAGAAGGTGGCGCGCGCTCTCTTCGAGGCGCAGACGATGCCGATGAGCGCGGCGACCACGAAGGCGGCCAGCAAGCCCGCACCGGCGTCGCCCGCGACGTCGAGCGCGACGGCGAAGACGCTCACGCTCGATCAGATCGCGGCGATGAAGCAGCAGGGGACGGGCTGGGAGCACGTGTTCCGCCAGATGCGTGCCCAGGGACTCCTCACGGACAAGAACATCGGTCAGGTGATGACTCGCTACAACGAGTCACGCACGCCGAGCGCTTCGGTCATGTCGACCCGCCGCGCGGGCGCGCCGTCGTCGTCGGAGGCGTCCGGCCGCGCCGGCAATCTGAGGTAAGCATGAATCCTTGGAAGGCGACGGCGATCGGGCTGGTCGTGGTCATGGTCACCGCGCTCGTCACGGGCCTGGTGGTCGCGAACTGGACCGGCGGCGATCGCGGCGCGCCGGAGTACCACGTCCAGCAGAAGGTTCAGCAGACGGCCGCGGTGCCGACCCCGAGCGCGGTCGAGGCCTGCAACAGGTACGCGGCCAGTGAAGTCGGCTCCAAGGACACGACCATGGAGGTCGTGAAGGTCGGTGGGGGCGGTGGCACGCTCTACGGCCTCAACGAGAACAAGAAGCACGACCAGCGCTATCGCGCCGCCTATGCGGGCTGCATGCGCGCGCGCGGGTTCACCTCGTGAAGCTGCTCGCCGCGGTCCTGATCGTCTCCGCGATTTGGCTCGTGCTCGCGTCGGTTCGCGAGGGGCGAGGCAGGTCTGGCTCTGGCCCGACCGTCGACGTCGGCGACGTGTGGCTCATCGAGCAGCACGATCCCGTGGTGCGCCTGGGCCGCCAAGCCTCGTTCCCAGCCGGCCATCCGCTGGCTCCGTTGTCGGCTGACGCCCCAGCACGTCGCGGCTGAGCATCGCTCGACGTCGCGCCGCGCCGCGGTACGCTAGGTCTGAGGAGGATTATCCGCCATGAGCACCAAGCGATGGCTGGCCGCTGGGTTCGCGTTCACCATGCTCGCCGCCTCTTTCCCGGCATCGACGCAGGCCGCCGACGAGTCGAAGGCCAAGGCGGCCACGCGACAGGTCGAGACCGGGGCCAAGAAGATCGGCGAGGGCAAGGTCGGCACGGGCACCGAGGAAATGGCCAAGGGCGTCGGCAACACGGTCGTGGAGGGCGCCAAGTTCACCGGTGAGAAGTTCAAGGAGTCGGGGCAGGCGGCCTCGCCGCCGGCCAAGAGCGCCTGGCAGCACCTCAAGGAAGGCAGCATCAAGCAGAGCGCGGACGCGTTCGGTTCGAGCGTGAAGGGCTTCTTCACGCGCCTGTTCACGAACTGACGACGGTTCGCGAGCGCGCCAGCCTCGGCGGCGCGGTTCAGCGGTACGCCAGCACGGCCTCCCGCTGTCGGCGCCAGCGCGCGAGGTCGGTGACCCACTCACGCTCGATCTGCCGGAGCGGGCGTCCGCGCTCGAGCGCGCGCCGGATCCGGTCGGTGCCCAGCAGGATGTCGATCGGCCACCGGCGGCGCTCGAACTCGTAAGGTGGGCGCTTCCACGCAAAGCGCCGCGGCGCCAGCCGGCGCGCAGCGGCGATCACTGCCAGACCGGTCAGGAACGGCTTGAACGTCGCGCGATCGTCGACGTGCAGCTGCACGCCGCCGCACACGCGTCCCGCCCACTTGTGGAACGTCGGCGTGAAGCGCGCCGGCCGGAACACGACGCCCGGCAGGCCGAGCGCCTCGAGCGCGGCCGCGTATGCGTGGGCGTCAAGATACGGCGCGCCGACCCACTCGAACGGCCGTGTCGTGCCGCGTCCCTCTGAGAGATTCGTGCCCTCGATGAGACAGCCCCCCGGGTACACGCGCGCGGTGTCCGGCGTCGGCATGTTGGGTGACGGCGCGACCCACGGCACGCCCGTGTCCTCCCACAGCATTGCGCGTCGCCAGCCGCGCATGCCGACGACCCTCAACCGGGGCCGCAGGCCGTGTGCGCGCGCGAGCCATGCGGCGACCTCGCCGAGCGTGAGTCCCGGCCGCGCCGGCAGCGGGTAGAGGCCGACGAAGGAGGCGAAGGCCGGGTCCGGCACGTTGCCCTCGACGATCGCGCCGCCCAGCGGGTTCGGCCGATCGAGCACGACGACCGCGACGCCCGCGCGCGCGCACGCACGCATGGCGAGCGCGAGCGTCCACTGAAACGTGTAGTAGCGGGAGCCGATGTCTTGAAGGTCGACGACCAGCGCATCGAGCCCGGCCAGCATCGCTGGCGTCGGCTCACGCTTGGCGCCATAGAGGCTGGTGACGGGCAGGCGGGTGATCGGGTCGCGCGCGTTCGCGATCGGCGCGTGATCCTGCGCGGCGCCCCAGAGCCCGTGCTCCGGCGCGAACAGCCGCACCAGACGCAAGCCTCGCGCGTCGCGCAGCAGCGTGGCGGCGTGCTCGAGCCGCCGATCGACGGACGCCTGGTGCGCGAGCAGGCCGACGCGCTGACCGCGAAGCGAATGAAGACGATCGGCGAGCAGCACGTCGAGACCGGTCAGGACGGCGGGCACCAGACGATGGTAGCGCAAGGCGGTGATACGATGCGCGCAATGGCGCGCGCGCCTCGCTACGAGCGGCTCGTCACCGAGCGAGCGAACCGCGCCAGCGCGCGCCTGGACCGTCTGGACGCGCGTGGGATCGCGACGCTCATGAATCGCGAGGACGCACGCGCCGTCCGGGCCGTGGGCCGCGTCGTCGGCGATATCGCGGCCGCAGTCGACCTCATCGTCGCCGCGCTCAGCACGCGCGGGCGGCTCATCTTCGTCGGCGCCGGAACCAGCGGCCGGCTCGGTGTGCTGGAGGCCGCCGAGTGCCCGCCGACGTTCGGCACACCGTCGCGAACGGTGCAGGCGGTCATGGCCGGCGGACGCGCGTCGGTGTTCCGCTCGCGCGAGGGTGCGGAGGACGACGCGCGTGCCGCCGCGCGCGCCGTGCGCGCGCGGGCGGGCGCTGGCGACGTGGTGGTCGGTGTGTCGGCCAGCGGCGTGACGCCGTTCGTGCGCGGAGCGCTCGCGGCGGCGCGTCGCGCCGGCGCGGCGACGGTGCTAGTGACCTGCAATCCGGTCCCCACCGCGCGTACGCGAGGCTCGCAGAGAGCCGTCCGCCGAATCGCCGACGTCGTGGTCGCGCCGGCCCCCGGCCCCGAGGTGCTGACCGGCTCGACGCGCTTGAAGGCGGGCACCGCGACGAAGCTCGTGCTCAACACGCTCACGACGGCGAGCATGGCGCGGCTGGGAAAGGTGTACGGCAACCGGATGGTCGACGTCCAGCCGCGCTCGCGCAAGCTGCGCGAGCGCGCGCGGCGGCTCGTCGCCGAGATCGGCGCGGTCTCGCCGATGCGTGCGCGCCGCTTGCTGGCCGCCGCCGACGGCCGCGTGCCGGTCGCGATCGTGATGGCGCGCACGGACCTGTCGGCCGATGCCGCTGCCCGCGCCTTGCGGGTGGCCGGGTCCCTGCGTCCGGTGATTGAACGCCGCAACGGCGGCACTCGGTTCCCGCGCCGCTGACGGTGCCGCGGTCCGGTGCTGCACGCACTGGCGCCGACCGAAGCGTCGGCGCGCTGCTGCTCACCGGCCCGCCGGGCGTCGGCAAGACGACGATCATTCGTGAGGTGGCGCGTGCACTGCCACGGGCGAAGCTCGCGGGGTTCTTCACCGAGGAGATCCGCGTGCGCGGCGAGCGCCGGGGCTTCGCGCTGGTGACGTTCGATGGTGAGCGCGCCGTCATGGCGCACGTCGAACGTGGCGGCCCGCCGCGCGTCGGCAAGTACGGCGTCGACGTGGCGACGCTCGAGGCCATGTCGCGGTCGGCGCTCGCCGTCCGCCGCGGCGTCGCGCTCTATCTCGTCGATGAGATCGGCAAGATGGAGTGTCTGTCGCCGGCCTTCGTCGAGGCGACGCGGACCCTGCTCGACGCCGGCGTGCCGCTCGTCGCGACGGTCGGTCAGCGCGGCGGCGGCTTCATCGCCGAGGTCAAGCGCCGTCCCGATATCACGCTGTGGGACATCACGCGCACGAACCGCGACGCGATGCCCGCGCGCGTGCGTGATTGGATCGCCGGCGCGCGCTGATCAGGCGTGCGAGGGCCCCGCAGAGTCCTCGAAGCGCACCGGCGTCTTGCCGCGCAGGTAGTCGAAGTCGCAGCCCTCGTTGGCCTGCAGCACGTGCTCGAGGAAGAGCCGGCCGTAGCCGCGCGTGTAGTGCGGTGGGCGGGGCCTCCACGCCTCCTTGCGCTTCGCCAGCTCCGCGTCATCAACCCGGAGGGTCAGCGTGCGGCGCGGCACGTCGAGCTCGATCTCGTCCCCGTTGCGCACGAGGGCGAGTGGGCCGCCGATCGCGGATTCCGGAGCGACGTGCAGCACCACGGTGCCGTACGAAGTTCCGCTCATGCGCGCGTCCGAGATGCGGACCATGTCTTTGACGCCGCGCTGGAGCAGGCGCGCGGGCACGGGCGCGGCGCCCCACTCCGGCATGCCCGGGGCACCCTTCGGGCCCACGTGCTTGAGCACGAGCACCGACGACTCGTCGATGGCGATCGAGGGATCGTCGATCCGCTTGTGCAGGTCGGCATGGTCCTCAAACACGACGGCACGACCGCGATGCGTCAGCAGCTGTGGTGAGGCGGCCGAGACCTTGATGACCGCGCCGTCCGGGCACAGGTTGCCGGTGAGAATCGCGAGCCCGCCCTCCGAAGCGAGCGGCACGCCAAGCGGACGAATGACGTCGTCGTTCCAGCAGCGCGCGTCGAGCACGTTGTCCGCGAGGCTCCTGCCGTTCACCGTCGGTGCGTCCGCGCGCAACAGCGGCAACAACTCCTTGAGCACGACCGGGAGCCCGCCGGCGTAGAAGAAGTCCTCCATCAAATATTTTCCAGACGGCTGCAGGTTCACGAGGAACGGCGTCGTGCGCGATAGATCGTCGAAGCGCTTGAGTGACAGTGACACGCCCGCGCGGCCGGCGATGGCGAGCAGGTGGATCACGGCGTTCGTCGAGCCGCCGATCGCCATCAGCGTGCGGATTGCATTGTCGAACGCCCGCGCGCTCAGTATCTCCGAAGGCTTCGGCCCGCCCGCCTTCGCGATTTCGACCGCGCGCCGGCCCGCCAGCTCGGCCTGGGCGAGGCGGCGCGAATCGGGCGCGGGAATCGCCGCGTTGCCCGGCAGCGTCATGCCGAGCGCCTCCGCCATCGACGCCATCGTCGACGCCGTGCCCATGACCATACAGTGTCCGGGCGAGCGCGCCATGCACGACTCGGCCTCGCACAGTTCCTCGTCCGTGATGCGGTTCGCGCGCCGCTCGGCCCACAGGCGCCACAGACCGGTGCCCGAGCCCAGTTCCTCCTGCCGCCACTTGCCGCGCAGCATCGGCCCGCCCGTCACCATGATCGCCGGCACGTCGGCGGACGCCGCGCCCATCAGCATCGCGGGCGTGGTCTTGTCGCAGCCCGAGAGCAAGACGACGGCGTCGAGCGGATACGCGCGCACGCATTCCTCGACGTCCATGGCCATGAGGTTGCGGAAGAGCATCGTCGTCGGCTTCATGAGGACTTCGCCGAGCGAGATCGTCGGAAACTCCAGCGGAAACCCGCCGGCCGAGAGCACGCCACGCTTCACCGCCTCGGCCACCTGGCGCAGGTGCGCGTTGCAGTTCGTCAGCTCGGACCACGAGTTTGCGATGCCGACAACGGGACGTCCGTCGAACATCACGTCGCTGAATCCCTCGTTTTTGAGCCACGCGCGGTGCGCGAAGCCGTCCAGATCCATGCGGCCGAACCAGTTGCGGCTTCGCAGACGCTGTGTTGTCATGAGGCCCTCCGAAGCACCGATTATATCGACGGAGGTCTGCATGGCCCGGCTCGAGGGGAAAGTGACGATCGTCACCGGCGGTGGCAGCGGCATCGGCCGCGGGATCGTGCTGGCGATGGCGAAGGAAGGCGCGGACGTCGCGATCCCTGACATTCAGGTGCTGAACGCCGAGAAAACGGCCGACGAAGTCAAGGCGCTGGGCCGCCGCGTGCTCGCCATGAAGTGCGACGTCACCAGCAGCGCCGACGTCAAGCACATGGTCGAGCGCACGCGCGAGGTGCTCGGCCACATCGACATCCTCGTGAACAACGCCGGCATGGCGTCGCCGCCGGGCATGCCGTTCACCAACAACACCGAGGACGATTGGGACCGCACGTTCGCGGTGAACACCAAGTCCGTGTTCCTGACGTGCAAGGCGATCACGCCGTACTTCCTGGAGCGCAAGGCCGGCCGCATCATCAACATCGCGTCGATCGCCGGACCGCTGTCGGCCATCACGATGCCGGCCTACAGCGTGGCCAAGCAGGGTGTGATCACGTTCACGCGCGTGGTGGCCAAAGAGCTCGCCGCGCACCGGATCACCGTCAACGCCATCTGTCCCGGCGTGCTCTACACGGACTTCTGGCAAAAGCTGGCCCAGCACATCGCCGACACCAACCCCGCCTTCAAGGGCATGACGGCGCGCGAGGTCTTCGACAAGCGCGTCGCCGACATCGTGCCGATGAAGTGCGAGCAGACGCCGGAGGACATCGGCAACGCCGCGGTGTTCCTCGCCTCCGACGAGGCACGCTACATCACCGGCCAGGCATTGATGGTCGATGGTGGCTGTGTGATGTGGTAGTGCGAGCCGCAGGCCTTCGTGGGGCTGGGGCCCCACAGTCCGAGGCGAGCCTATGAAGTGGTAGTGCGAGCCGAAGCGCGCCGGGCGCTGAGGCGAGCCTGGAAATTTGGCAGGGTGCGAGTCGCAACGGAGCACCGATGAACTTCGACTTCACCGAGCAGGAAGAGGCGTTCCGTAAAGAGGTCCGCGCGTGGCTCGAGGCCAACGTGCCCGACGACCTGCGCGGCAAAGCCTTCGCGTCGTCGCGCGCCGACGTCGACGAGGTGCGCCGACTGCGTGCCTGGCAAAAGACGATGTGGCAGGCCGGCTACGTCGGCATGAGCTGGCCGCGGCAGTTCGGCGGCCGCGACGCGCCCATCACCGAGCAGATCATCCTGTTCCAGGAGATGGCGCGCGCGGAATCGCCGCAGTTCGTCAATCGCGGCGGGCTCTCGATGCTCGGCCCCACGCTGATGAAGTACGGCACGCCGGCGCAGCAGAAGCAGCATCTGCAGAACATCCTCACGGCCGACGGGCTCTGGTGCCAGGGATTCTCAGAGCCGAATGCGGGGTCGGATCTGGCCAACCTCCAGACGCGCGGCGTGCTCGACGGCGATCACTTCGTCGTCAACGGCCAGAAGGTGTGGACCTCGATGGCCCACGTGGCCGACTGGTGCTTCCTCCTCGTGCGCACCAATCCGGACGCGCCAAAGCACAAGGGTATCTCGTTCCTGCTCGTCGACATGACGACGCCCGGCATCACCGTGCGACCGCTGCGCCAGCTCACCGGCGAGGCGGAGTTCAACGAGGTCTTCTTCGACAACGTGCGCGTGCCGCGGGAGAACCTCGTCGGCAAGCTCCACGAGGGCTGGGCGGTTGCCATCACCACGCTCGCCTACGAGCGCGACCTCTTGACGTTCATCCGCCACATCGCGCTGCGCAACGCGCTGCACCGGTTCGTGCGGCTGGTGCGTGAGCGCGGCCGCGGCGGCGATCCGCTCGTGCGGCAAAAGGTCGCCGCGCTGTGGATCGGCGAGCAGGCGCTGCAGATGAACGGCTATCGAAGCCTCACCAAGATCCTGCGCGGCGGCGAGCCCGGCCCCGAGGGCTCGACCTCGAAGCTCTACTGGAGCCAGCTCGACCAGGACCTGGCGCTGGCCGCCACCGAGGTCATCGGGCCTTATGCGCAGATCGCCGGCGGCTCGCCGTGGGCGCCCGACGACGCGCAGTGGGAGTTCTACGAGCTGCTTGCGCGCGCCAGCGGCATCCGCGCCGGCACGACGGAGATCCTCAAGAACATCCTGGGCGAGCGCGTGCTCGGCCTGCCGAAAGACTGACGCGGCCAGACGGAATGAGGACTGACCATGAGTGACCTGCTCTATGAAAAGAAGGACAAGATCGCGACAATCACGCTGAACCGGCCCGACAAGCTCAACGCGTTCACGGGGCCGATGATCGACGCGTGGGCGAAGTCGCTCGCCGACGCGCAGGCCGACCCGGACGTCAACGTCGTCGTCGTCACCGGCGCGGGCCGCGCGTTCTGCGCCGGCGGCGATGTCGCGCGCATGGGGCAGGGTGAACCCACGCAGCTCGATCACAAGAACATGCTCTGGGAAGGCGTGCATCGTGTGCCGAAGACGCTCGAGACCGTCGACAAGCCGGTGATCGCGATGGTCAACGGCCTCGCCGTCGGCGCCGGCATGGGGATGACGGTGATGTGCGACGTGCGGTTCGCCGCGCAGTCCGCGCGCTTCTCCACCGGCTATGTGCGGGTCGGCCTGGTCCCCGGCGACGGCGACACGTTCTTCCTGCCGCGGCTGGTGGGGCCGGCCAAGGCGCTGGAGCTCCTGTGGACGGCCGACTTCATCGAGGCGCCGGACGCCCTGCTGCTCGGCATCGTGCAGCGCGTCGTGCCGGACGCGGAGCTACGCGACGCCACCTACGCGTTTGCGCGGCAGATCGCCGACGGGCCGCAGGTGCCGATCCGCATGATCAAGCGGCTCGTCTACCAGTCGATGAAGCTCGATCTGCGCACGCACCTCGATCTGGTGTCGTCCCACATGGCGATCGTGCGCCAGACGGAGGACCACAAGGAGGGCGTGGCGGCGTTCAAGGAGAAGCGCGCCCCCAAGTTTCAGGGACGCTAGGCGCGCCGGCGGACGCTAGACGGCGCGGTACGCCGTGTACTCCATCTGCGCGGCGATCGTGGTGCGCGCGGCGGCGCCCCAATACTTCTCCACGAGGTAAAGTCCGAGGTCCAGCGACGAGGCAACGCCGCCTGCGGTGACCACGCGGCCCTCGTCGACGATGCGGCGATCGGCGACGACCTCGCGGCAGAGTGGCTTCAAGACGTCGAGCGCGTTGTGATGCGTCGTCGCGCGCAGTCCCTTGAGATAACCCGCCGCGCCGAGCAGGAGCGAGCCGGTGCACACCGACGCGAGCGGCCGCGTCTCGCCCCACGTCGCCAGGTATTGCAGAAATCGCGCGTCGTGCATCAGCGTGCGCGTCCCGACACCGCCAGGAAGGAACAGCAGATCGTAGCCGGCGAGATCGTCGTAGACCTTGTGCGGGTGAACGACGAGCCCGCTGTCATCCACGATCTCGTTCTCGGTCCCGATGAGCGTGACGCTCACCCCCGGCGCGATGCCCATCGGCGTGACGCGACGGAGCGCGTCGTAGACGCCGATGAGGTCGAGGAAGGTGAGGCAGGGAAAGGCGAGCAGCGCGATGCGACTCGGCGTCATGGCTTGATCTCGGCGATCCCGGCAACGTGACGCTGCGCGAGCTTCTGATAGCCCTCGGGGTTGTGCTTCACCCAGAACTCCGCGGGCGTGCCGGCCAGCGGCCCCCTGACCTTCGCGGGCGTGCCCATGGCCAGCATCCCGTCGGGCACCTCGGTCTCCGGCGTCACCAGCGCGCCGCCGGCGACCATCGCGCGCGACCCGATGCGCGCGCCGTCGAGGACGGTGCTGCCGTTGCCGACGAGCGCCTCGTCGCCAAGCCGGGCCGCGTGGATCGTGCAGTTGTGGCCGACGGTGGCGCCGCGTCCAATCTCCACGCCGCCGCGTGCCGTGACGTGCACGACCGAGCAGTCCTGCACGTTGGCGCCGGCGCGGACGACGATCGGATTCAGGTCGCCGCGCAGCACGGCGTTGTACCAGACCGAGGCGCGCTCCTCGATGGTGACGTCGCCGATGATCACCGCCGTCGGCGCGATGAAGGCGGTCGGATGCACGTTGGGACGTTTGCCTTCGAAGCTGAACAGTGGCATGGGCTCGACCCTCGCAGTATGCTCGACGTTGAGCCTCATCTTATATGAGCGCACCGCGCATCGCTGCCGTGGGCACCGCCGTACCGCCGCACCGCTTCACCCAGACGGACATCCTCGCGCGCGCCGGCTACGCCGACGAGCGGCGGCGCGGCTTCTTCTCGGCCAGCGACATCGAGGGACGCCATCTCTGGTTCGACCCCGAACGCTTCACGCCCGACGAGAGCGTCGACGACCTCAACGCGCGCTTCTGCGAAGGCGCGCTCGCCCTGTCGGAGTCGGCGGCGCGGGCCGCGCTCGAGCGGGCGCGCTGGTCGGCCAGGGACATCGACTTTATCGCGACGACGACCTGCACGGGGCGGCTCACTCCGAGCCTCGACGCGCATCTCGTCGCGCGGCTCGGCTGCCGCGAGGACGTGCAGCGCGTGCACGTTGGCGACACCGGCTGCGCCTCCGCCATGGTCGCGCTCCAGCAGGCGTGGAACCATCTGCAGGCGTTCCCGTCGCATCGCACGCTCGTGGTCGCCGCCGAGATCTGCTCCGCCGCCTACTTCCTCGACGACCGTCTGGAGAGCGCGGTGGCCCACGCGATCTTCGCCGACGGCGCCGGCGCGCTCGCCCTCGGCGGCGACGGCGCCGGGCCGGCCATCGTCGGACATCGCACGCTGTTTCGCTCCGAGCATCTGTCGGCGATGGGCTTCGAGTATCCCGGTGGACGACCGCGTGTGGTGCTTTCCAAGGACGTCCGGCGCATCGGCGCGGTCATGATGGGCGAGATGTCGCGCGCGCTCATGGACACGCAGGGCCTCAAGCGCTCCGACGTCGCGTACTGGGTGCTGCACTCCGCCGGCCGCCGCGTGCTCGACCGCGCGCGCGAGCTGCTGGAGCTCAGCGACGCGCAGATGGCGCACGCGCGCGCCGTGCTGCGCGAGCACGGCAACATGTCGTCCGCCACGATCCTGTTCGTCCTCGAGCGCCTTCTGCGCCTCGAGCATCCCGTGCCGGGCGCCTGGGGCGTCATGATCGGCCTCGGTCCCGGCTTCGCGGCCGAGGGCGCGCTGCTGCGCTGGTGATGCGCCGGGCGGTGGGCGCGCGCGAGCACCTCGACGGCCGCGTCGCGCCTGCCGACCTCGCCGCGACGCTCGGCGACCTCGATCGACTGAATGCGTGGTTCGGCGGCCACGCGCTGTCGCTGGCGCGCGTGCGGCGCGTTGCGCGCGCCCTACCGCGCGAGCGCACGCTCTGTGTGCTCGACGTCGGTGGCGGCGACGGCGCCTTCGCC
>JBKOZH010000058.1:0-10063 GCA_046725765.1 Candidatus Methylomirabilota bacterium
CAGGCCGGCGGCGCCGAAGAGTCCATGCTCGCCGAGGCGCGCCGCGCGCTGGACAGCAGCGCCAGCTCCGCACTGCCCCGCGCCGTGCGCTGATAACCCGCGCGCCGAGTCACCTCGGCGCTCGTGGATTCGTCCTCGCGCGCCGGCGGACGGCGCGCACCTTTCCGCTGGGTCCTCCGCCGCAGAAGAATAGATCGCGACCGTCGGACTCGAGCCCCGAAACGCCCACTCCGGGCGGCATCGCGAGCGTTTCGAGGACTTCTCCCGTGCGGGGATCGACTCGCCTCAGCTCGCTCTCGTCACCTTCCCAGGTGCCGTGCCAGAGCTCACCGTCGACCCACGTGACGCCGGTGACGAAGCGCTTGGACTCGATCGTGCGAAGAATCGCGCCTGTCTCGGGATCGATTTGATAGATCTTCCGGCTTCGATACTGCCCCACCCAGAGCGTCCCTTCCCCCCACGCGAGCCCTGAGTCACCGCCACCGCCGGGCGCCGGGATGGTGGCCAGCACACGGCCGGTCTTCGGATCGATCTTCACGATGCGATTCTCGGAGATCTGATACAGATGCTGGCCATCGAAGGCGGTTCCAGCGTGCGCGGCGACATCGATCGAGCGCAGCGTCTTCCCGCTCGCAGGATCGAAGGCAATCAGCTTGTCGCCCGCGGCGAACCAGACGTGCTGACCGTCATACGTGAGCCCATGCACGTGGTCGACGCTCGGAAACGGTCCATACTCGCGAACGATCTCGGCCGCTGATCGACTCATGCGGTCCATCTTAGTCACTCGGTAGAGGAGCAGGGAGTAACAACGTCGTCGCGAATCCCGGCACGGGCGGGGTCATCCAACGACGGGCGCGCCCGCGGCCAAACGACTGAACCCTGCCTGCCGCCGCAAGCGAGTCGAGCGAGCGTTGCACGGTGCGCTGGCTGGCTCCGAGGACCTGTGCCAGCGCCGAGCTGGACCACGACTCACCATCGACGAGGAACGCCAGCACCGCCGCATGCTCATCTTCGACGGGCGGCGCCAGCACGACGACCTCTCGTGCGCGGCGCGGCGCCAGCGCAAACCCTCGCTTCGTCGCGCTCACGCCGGCCAGCGTCCGAAGCATTGCGCGAAGGCGCCCGACTTCGACGCGCAACCGCGCGCGAAACGATTCATCGGCGAGCTTCGCGCCGAAAGCGCAAGCCACGAGCGCGTCCCTCGGGACGTCCCCGGGCCACGCTTCACCCAGCGCGCGTGCAAGCGCGAACAACACCGGACGTCGTGCGAGCGAGACCACCGTGCGGGCATCACGCACGACGTGACGACACGCATCCACGACGAGGGCTTTCGACGCGAGCAACGCTTCGACCTCTTCGAGCAGGAGGAGGCGCTCCTCGCCACTCGCAAGCAGGCGCGCCGCGGGCGTGCTGAGCACCAGGGACGCGCTCTCGACCTCCGCCGTCAATGCAGGGATGCGGGCGTCGCGCGCCGCATCCTCGGCCCGAGCGAGCGCGGCGCGCGCTGCCTTCGTGCGGAGGCGTCGGAGGGCGATCCCCACGGCGATGAGCTCGTGGAGAGTCCTAGAGATGGGAGCGAGGGGCGAGGGGTCCAGCTTGGCGAGCGTACGTTCGGCCTCGTCGATGCGCCCGGTAAGCAGGAGCCGCCTGATCTCCAGATACCGCGCAAACGCGGCGTTCACCCGATCGCCGTGCTCTTCCAGCGTCGCTCGGGCCGCGTCGAGCGCTTTGGCCGGCCAGCTCAGGTCGCGCGAGGCCAGCGCGATCTCGGCCTCGGCGACGATGCACCTGGCGCGGGCCACCGTCTCCTTCGGACCGAAGGCCCGCGCCGCACGTCGCAGGAGAGCCTTCGCGCGAACGAGATCGCCGAGCTGCGCCATCGCGATACCGCGGAGCGCGAGGGCAGGCGCATCGTCGCGCAGGGCGACCCGGTTCAGTGCGCCGAGCGGATCACCCGCTGCGAGCGCACGCGCCGCGGCCGTGATGAGCGAGTCCATCAGAATCCCGCCACACTTGTCACTCCCATCGTCCGATATCCGGCGGTAAGTCTATCTCGTGAGCAACGACCATCGGGTCGGATCGAGCAACGAACGGATACCCGAACGAAGGAGACATGACGATGACGACGCACAAGATCGGGACGCGTAAAGAGTGGCTCGCCGCGCGGCTTCAGCTGCTGGAGGCCGAGAAGGATCTCACGCGCCGCAGCGATGAGCTGGCACAGCGGCGGCAGGAGCTGCCGTGGGTTCGGATCGACAAGCAGTATCGATTCGAGACCGACGAGGGGAGCGCCTCGCTGGCGGACCTCTTCCGAGGCCGCTCGCAGCTGCTCGTCTACCACTTCATGTTCGGGCCCGACTACGCGGCCGGCTGCCCGTCCTGCTCGGCGATCGCCGACGGCTTTAACGGCATCGCCGTGCACCTGGCCAACCACGACGTCATGCTGTGGGCCGTGTCGCGAGCGCCCCTCGCGAAATTACAGGCCTACAAGCGGCGGATGGCCTGGACGTTCCCCTGGGCGTCCTCGTTCGGCAGCGACTTCAACCCCGACTTCGCCGTCGGGTTCAGTGAGGAACAGCAGCGCGAGGGCATCGAATACAACTACCGGCGCGAGGCCCCGTGGCAGCCATCAGCGGGCAGCGAGGGAGCGGCCACGTTCGCGACCATGACCGGAACCGACGAGGCCACGTACTCGCGCGAGAGACCTGGCGTGAGTGCGTTCGTCCTCGAGGACGGCGCCATCTACCACGCCTATTCCGCCTATTCGCGCGGAGTGGATGGCCTCTGGGGGATGTACCAGTGGCTCGACCGCGCCCCCAAGGGGCGTAACGAGTCGGGCGTGTGGTGGCGGCGCCACGACGAGTACGGCAAGCGCTGAGGCCGTCGCGTTGCTAGCGCGGCTCGTCCAGGAAGAGCTGCACCTCGTTGAAAAGCTGCATCCGGTTGCGCTCCATGATGACGGTGTGGGTGCCTTCACCGATCATCACCATGCGCTTCCTCGGCGCGTTCGCGAGCTTCGCGAAGACGGCCTGCGCCATGTACGGCGGCGTATCGGCGTCCCACTCGGCGAGTATCACGAGCGTCGGCACCGTGATATTCGCGGGATCATAGTGCGGCGCTCCCGACATCCAGTGCTTGCGCAGGTCTTCGATGATGCCATTGGGCGCACGAACAACAGGCGGCGTCTGGCGCGCGCCCTCGGGGTCGGCCGCCATGTTGGCGCTCCACCAGGCGTCGAACCATCCGGCCGGAATGAGGTTGTTTACCTTGTCTGGGGGTACGCCGCGAACCCACCGCTGCTGGGCCGCCTCCTTGGCGACGGTCCGATAGGCGCCGAGCGGACCTTGCCCGCCGATTGGCGGCGCATCTTTGATGAGCCAGAGCGGCGCGTAGAGCACCACTCGCTCGACCTTCGCATTGTTCTGCGCCGTATACGCGCCCATGATCGCCGTGCCCCAGGACCAACCCATGAGATTGATTTTGGAGACGCCACGGCGCGCGAGGATGTGGTCAACCACGGTCGCCACATCACCCACAGCGACGTCGGTGTTCACGATGGGCTGGTTCTCCGTCGGCGGCAGGCTCATCTGGGGAGGGCGCGTGGACGCGCCATAGCCACGGACGTCCATCAGATAGACATCCCAGCCGCGCTGCGCGATGTAGTCCATCCAGGACAGTCCGTCGAGCTGCAGGTCGAACGCCGTCTCCGACGGATACGTCGCGCCGTGCACGAAGAGCAAAATCCTCTCCGACTTGAACTGCGTGACCCCTTCGGGGCGCTTGTTGCGGACGTAGAGCTGAATGCCGGAGTCACGCGCGGGGATGTGATAGCTCTCCGTCGTGATTCGCGGCGTCTGCGCGTCCACCCCGGTGGGCGACACGGCGATCAGCACCAGAACGCATAGAGCGAGCAAACGTCCCATCACGGCCTCCTGGCTCGAAGGGAACCTCATGTTCTAGGGACGCGTCAGCGCGGGCTGGAGACGCGCCGCAGAGTCCATCTCTCGGTGATCTCATCCCAGGCGATCTCGCTGCGGGTCCTCCACTCGAGCGGCCCCTGGACTTCTCGACGTGGCTCTCCCGGTAGCTGCGTAATGATCCGAAACCACAAGCTCGGCGGCGTCCCGCGACCGCAGTAATACGTATTGCTCACGCCCGCGGCGAGTGCCATCGGATCCCAGTTCCGGCCCTGATCGCAGCTGATGTCGAAGACGATATTCATCGGGGCGCCGTTCACGATTTCGAGCGTGCTGGGTCCCGCGGCTGCGACCGTCGGGCTGCCGGACGGCGGGATCGTTGCGGTGCTCTGCGCGGCGGCCGCCGTCACCGAAATGTGGACCACCATCAAAACCACAGTGAGATATCTCATACGCAGCTCCCATCAAACGGGCTGCACAGCGGCGGCAAGTCTACCCGAACCGACGAGGGCGGACCAGAGGGCTCCTTTAGAGCCTAAAGGCTCTCCGGAAACCGATAGTCGGCCCTGTGCGAACCATCACCCTCCGGCAAGCTGGGCGCGTCGATTCCGAAAGCCTTGCGAGCCAGGGAGGGAATACATGCTGAAGACAGTGATGCTGCTTCTCCTCGGGTCGCTCATTGCCGTGTCGGGCTGCGCCAGCTCGAAGAGCCCCAGTGCCAGCGTTGCGACGCCCGCTGACGTCAACGGCACCTGGACCGGGAGCACTGCGACCGGCGCTCGGACGGTGACGCTGCAGCTGCAGCAGGCGGGAAACAAAGTGACGGGTACTCTTGCAGGCGCGGGTGGCAACCTCGACGGACCGATCACCGGGCTAGTAGACGGCAACACCATTAAGCTCGCAGAGCGGCCTGGGACGGGAATCACACCCTGGCTGAACGTGAAGGGTGATGTGATTACCGGCGATCTCGGCAGCGGGAACACGATAACGCTTCGCCGCGCCCGGTAGTTGAAAGCGCAGGGCGTCAAGGAGGCGCCCTGCGCATCGCACTCACCAGCTGCCCGAGGCGCCCCCGCCGCCGGAGCTCCCGCCGCCGCCTGAGAAACCGCCTCCGCCTCCCGACGAAAAGCCGCCGCCACCGCTGCTGACGACGGCGAAGCCGCCGAGGCTTGCAGTGCCCTTCGTTTTCAGGTCGAGCGCCACCTTCTGGTACCACGCGGTCTGCGAGAGGCGGAGCTTGGCCAGCGGATAGCCAATCAGGTATGCGGCGACGAGAACGAGGGTCGGCATCGGGCCGATGAGCATCATGGGAAACACCGACCAGAACGGGATCAGAAACACATAGAGGAACCAGCCCACGCCCGGTGTCACGATGCCGATGAATGTGAAGAGGCCGATGAGACCGAAGACGAAGAGGCTCAAGAGGATCCGTTGTGGCCACGGCATGTCGGCTCGTTCGAAGCCGGAGCGGATCCGCGCGGGCGCGCGCGCCGCTTCGGGCACCGTGGTCGCGACACTCTTGCCTTCGAGGCGCGCGATGATCGCCGCGACGCCGTTCTGGACTCCGGCGTCGTAGTCGCCGCGCTTGAAGGCTGGCGTCATGACGTCTCGGATGATGGCGCCAGCGGCGGCATCGCTCAGGATCGGCTCCAGCCCGTAGCCGACCTCGATACGCATCCTGCGATCCTGGGGCACGACGACGACGAGGACGCCGTTGTTCTGGCCTTTCTGGCCGAGTTTCCACGTGTTGAATACGTCGGCGGCGTACGGCTCGATGCTTTCCGGCTGAATCGTCGGCACCGTCAGGACGACGATCTGGTTCGACGTCGCCTGCTCGTGTGCCGCGAGGACGGCGGTCAGGCGGGCGCGAACATCCGGCGACAGGATCGCCGCGTTGTCGACGACACGGCCGGTGAGATACGGAACGTCGGCCGCAAGCGCAACGGCGGGGGCAAGCACGCCCAGGAGCACGGCGACGACCGCGCGGGTCATGCGCCGCTCTCCTCGATCGGGCGATTCGGAAGCTCGTTCGCCGTGCTGGCCGTGGCGTGCAAGCCCTTGGCCCCGAGCAGCCGCTCGACGGCGACGATGCCCGCGTCGAGTGCGTGAAACGGACCTGTTTCGCGCAGGTGAGGCACCATCGTGTCGATCACGTGCCGCCATTCCGCTTCGCCGATGCGCCCGTGAAGGCCGGTGTCCGAGAGAATCTCGACGCGTCGCTCGAATTCGCTCACGAGGATCAGAACTGCGGTCCGGCCGCGTGTCGCGACGAGCTCGCGTCTGAGGAACAGCGACTCGGCGTACTGCTTCACCTCCGCGTGGCTGCGCGCCTCGCGCAGGAACAATCGCGCGAACGGTGGGGCGAAGATCGTGAGCAGGGCGCCGAACGCGCCCGAGCCCAGGATAGCGACGGCGTGAAGCACCGCCGCCGCCGACGGGTCGGCGGCCACCGCACCCAACGCCCCCAGTGACGCGCCGAGCGCAAAGGCTTTCCACGGGAGCTCGACGTAGCTGTCCGATCGCGGCACGACCGCGGCGAGCACCTGCACGCCAGTCCGCGCTTCGACACTCGCGACGCGGCGGGCGATCGCGTCGGATTCCGCCGGCTGCAGACGCATGACGGGTTCCCGGGGATGGTGGCAGCGTCAGCCCGCCCACCATTAGGCGACGCTGCACGCTCTCTCTACCGTAAACGGAGGGTGGTCGCCGCCGGAAGGTTTAGGTTGGTTTGGCCGACCCCGGTTCCGCATGATGGTTCTCATGAACCCTGATGTCGTCGCCGGCGTCACTCGGCTCAGCAGCGAAGGAGTTCTGTCGAGCGACCAGGCGGCGCTGTTCAGCAGGGTGGCGCGCCGTGATCTCGTGTCGGTCCGCCTCGAGATCAGGGCCCTGCTCTACGTGGGCGTTCTCCTGCTGACGTCGGGAGCCGGAATCTTCATCGTCGAGCACCACCGAGACATCGGCCGATGGGCAATCGCTGCCTCGATCGCCATGGCGGCGGCCGCGTGTTTCCTCTGGGTGATTCGCTGGGCCCCGCCGTTCACCTGGAGCGAGGTGGAGTCTCCGAGGGTGGCGTTCGACTACATCCTCCTTTTGGGTCTGCTCTTGTTCGCGTCCGATCTCGCGTACGTCGAGGCGCAGTTCACCGTTCTCGGCCCCCGGTGGGTCCACCATCTGCTCGTCGTCGGAATCGTGTACCTCCTGGCCGCCTACCGATGGGATTCGCGAATCGTCCTGGGCCTGGCCCTCAGCACGCTCACGGCGTGGCGCGGCGTTTCGGTTAGTTTGCTTGCGGGGTCGCTGGAGAGGAGTGACGCCGGCGATCTACGTGCGAACGCCGTCGTGCTCGGAGTCCTGTACGTGCTCGCTGCTTTTCTGGCGGTCAGACGCGACCGCAAGGCCCACTTCGAGGAGATCTTCGGCAATGCCGGACTGCTGCTCCTTCTCGGTGGCCTCGCCTCCGGCGTGGTCGCGTCTGAGGTGGGATGGGGGCTCTGGCTCGTAGCCCTGCTCGTCGTGGCAGGTGCGGTCATGTGGTTCTCGTTTTGGCTTGGACGGCCGGTGTACTTTGCCCAGGGCGTGCTGGCGGCGTATGTCGGGCTGGTGCGCCTCGTCTTTACTCCCTTCGCCGAGCGGATAGCAAGCGTGCCATTTCTGCTCGCCGCGCTACTGGGCCTCGGCGCGCTCGCGCTTGTCTTCGCGGCGCACAGGCGGATGAGCGGTCGATGAGGTCCGAGTCGATCGCCGGGGAGCGCGCCGCCGAAGTTCGGGTCGCCGCTGACGGTTGGAGGCGGGCCGGGGCGATCGACGCCCGCACGCATCAGGCGATCAGGAACGCGTACCCCGATCCCTGCATCACGCCCTCGGCGGTGTGGCGGGTCCTGACGGCCGTGATGGTGACCGCCATCGTGCTGTGTGCCTTCGGCGCGTTCGTGATGGCCGTTGAGCCGCGCGACCGTGGGCTGGCGCTTCTGCTCTGGTTGTTCGCCGCCGCGTGCTTCGTCGCGACCGAGTACATGGAGGCCTCACCGCGACTGGCGCGCCGGGGCGCGGCGGGCGCCACATCGTTCTGGGGAATCGCCCTGTTCCTCGGCGGCCTCGGCCTACTTCTCCATGTTCTGAGGATGCGCCCCGATCCTGCACTCCACGCGTTCCTGCTTGCGAGCGCGCTGGCGTGGGCGGCGAGTGCGTGGCGGTGGGGGAGCCCACTGTTCGCCGGCCTCTCTGCCCTCTCGCTGTTCGTCCTGATCGCGAGAGTGCCCTTCGGCCGCGCCCTCTGCGTCGTGGCCGGCGTCACGCTGGCCGGTGTCGCCGCGCGTCGTCTCGACGACGGCGCGCTGGCACCATCGCACCGTCGTGCCGCGGCGGTGCTGCTGCTGGCCGGCCTCGCCGCCGTCTATGCGGCGCTGAACGTCTACTCACTCGAGCACAGCGTGCTGGAGGACCTGCTGCGATTCAGCCCGCAGCGTGCCACTCAACCGACGGTCGTCTTCGCCATTGCTGCCGTCGCGACAGCCGTCCTGCCCCTCGTCGTCCTCCTGTGGGGGTTGCGAGCGCGCCGCACGCTGCTGATCCATGCGGGTATCGTGCTGCTGGCGCTGTCGCTGGTCACCTTGAGGCACTACGTTCACGTCGCGCCGCTCTGGGTAGTCCTGACTCTCTCGGGAACAGTGCTCATTGCGCTCGCGCTGGCTGTGGAGCGCGCATTACGGCGTGTACCCGGCGGCGAGGCGTGGGGCTTCACGGCGGACGCCCTGTTCTCCGACGAACGCCAGCGCCAGCTGTTGCAGGTCGTCCCGGTCGTCGGCACGTTCACACCGGCCGCAACGGCTCCGGTGCCCGCCGACAAGGGCTTCGTCCCGGGCGGCGGCGGATTTGGCGGCGGCGGCGCCTCTGACAGATTCTGAGCGGAACGCGATCCTTATCGCGCTGACGAGATCATGTGAGGATGTTGTCTTTCTTCAGCGCTTTGATCACCGTGGCCACGTAGCGTTGGATCTCCTTGTTGAGATTTCCCGGCGCTGTCGTCTCCACCGTGCCGCTCCACACGAGCTGGTTCTGTCTGACGTCGTACAGACTCGTCTCCGAGATGTAGACGTCATACTGGTAGACACGCGGCGGCTCGTAGTAGCCGAACCAGCCGGCCGAGTACCAGGGATACAAGCCCACGGCCGGCCCGGGCGTGTAGTAACCAGGGGTGACCTGGGTTTTCCGCTCGACACGAACCAGGCGCGTCAACAGCACGCCATCGGCGTTGGCCTGCCGGATGGCTTGTTGAAGCCGGGTCTCGTCGACCTGTCCATCCTCGGGGATGAGCACGTAGCTCGGCACGGCGTCTACACCCTCGGCCTTCAGCCGGGCGACGAACGCGTCTTCGAACGTGCGGCGCACGCTTCCCTGGCGGCTGACGCCCACGACCATGACCCGGTTGAATCGCGCCGGAGCGTACTGCGGGTTCTCCCAGTGGTTGACGAGCCTCGTGGAGCTACAGCCGGCGGCACCAAGGATGAGAACGACAGCGACAAGGATGCGTGACGACGAGCGCAACAACATGGCGGGCCTCCTGTGAGGGGTGCTATTTGTCGATACTATCCCGTGGACTGCATCAGGCACCTGCCGGACGACGAACCACGAGCGGAGGGGACATGAACAGAATCGTCACACTCGTGTTGGTGCTCTCATGTGTCGGGTTGACCGCGGTCGTTCCGACACGCGCTGACGCAGCGTCGACCGCGGAAGAGGTCGGCTACGGCGCTGGAAGCGTCTTTACGACGATCCTGTACGCACCGTTCAAGCTGACCTTTTGCGTCGTCGGTGGCGTGACGAGCGCGCTGACCCTGCCTTTTGGCGGCACGCCGACGGCCGAAAAAGTCGCGACGGCGGCGTGTGGAGGGACCTGGGCCATCACGCCGAACGTCCTCAAGGGTAAAGAATCGGTGAGGTTCGTCGGCGGGGCTGACCGCACCCCGCCAAACCGATAGCCGCCTCGCCCAGAGCCGCCGCCTCGGCGAGGGTCTCCGCGGCCGCTATCCGGGAATCTCCGGTTCGACGAGCTGCGCAAGCAGCATGAGCGACTCTTGCCAGCCCAGATAGCACGCCTCGGCGGGAATCGCCTCCGGCAGCCCTTCTTGCAGGATGGTGACCTC
>JBKOZH010000198.1:0-18610 GCA_046725765.1 Candidatus Methylomirabilota bacterium
CGCGATATCCCGCGCCCGCTCGTTGGCGTACAGATCGGGCGCCCGGCTGACGTCCGCGCACCCGTCGCTGAGATAGACCGTCCGCGCGGCGTAATGGGCGAAGCGCGACATGAAGTCCGCGTCGCCGATCCGGATGACGTCGTGGTCCTGTCCGCATGCGCGTGCCACCGCGCGCGCCACGCGAACGTCCCGGCACTCGCGGATCGTGCCGCCGAACGTATAGCAGGGAAGCGAGCGCGGCTGCAGCCGGCGCCACGCCAGGATCATCCGCGTGTCCAGTCCGCCCGTGAGCGACATCGCCATCGGCTCCGACCCGCCGAAGTACTGAGGCAGCTGCCGCGAAAAAACGTCGCGCAGCGCGTCGTAATAGGCGTCCGGCGCGAGAAGATCCTGCTGCTCCCACTCCTGCGGCTCGAAGTACGACGCCGTGCGCTCGAGCGCGCCATTCCTGAATACCCAGGCGGCCGCGGGCGGCAGCACGCGGATGCCGGCGAACAGCGAGCGGTTCTCGAGGACGCATCCGCACGTGATGAGCTCTCCCAGCGCCCGAGGGTCGATCGTCCGGAGCTCGGGCCGCACCTCGAGGATGGCCTTGGCCTCGGCGGCGAAATAGAAGGCGTCTGGCGCCTGGTGGTAGTACAGGCGCTGCATGCCGTAGCGATCGTCGAACAGCGTCGCCGTTCCCCGCCGCCGATCGGCCACCAGGCCGTGGAAGCGCCCGTTGAGCGCGGCGGGAAACGTTGCGTCGCTTTCGTAGACGTCGAGGAGGTACGACGCGTCCCCTGGGCCGCGAAACTCCTCGCCCGCAAAGACCAGGGCGACGTCGTCGCGCTGGCTGCGCAGCGGCATGACGTCCGCGAAGGAGCCCTTGCGAACCGTCCAGCCGACGTAGACGCCCAGCGTTTCGTCGATCCATGTGCCCGTGCCGTAAAACGGCTCGTGACGAAGGGTTTCGAGCATGCGAAGGAGCTCGGGCTCCACGCGCTCGCGGGGCTGGCGGGTGATGAGGCCGACGATGCCCGGCACGGCTCAGACTCGTTCCGTGTCGGCACGCACCGTCATGGTCGCCTCGGAGGGCTGGCGCATGCGGAGCTGATCGAAGATCGCGTCCATGATGCGCGCCGTCAGGACGATCTCGCGGTAGGGGATGGGGAGCGGCGTGTCGTGCGTGATCGAGCGGTAGAAGGCCTCGATGAGGTATTTCATCCCCGACTTCATGTGGAAGTCGCGGACCAGGAACGTGCGCGCGTTGCTCACGACGTTGCCGAGCTCCTGCCAGGCGAGATCGAGCGGGGGAAGGAATTTCTCGAGATAGCTCTTCCGCCTCGTTCCCGGAAGCCGGATGAGCGTTTCGCGATCCTGGTCGAGGGCCAACCCGTTTCGCGGACCGAAGAGCCGCAGCTCGTGCAGCGACGGACGCATCTGCGACGAGAACGTGAAATACGCGGTCGGCCCGGGCGCCTCGGAAATCACGACGCGCACCTCGTCGACGAGCTCCGTCTCACCGAGGCTTCGGAGCCGCGCGCTCACGAAGCCGTGGGTGATGACGGTCGGGGAGTTGCTCGTGAGGTGCTCGGCGATCCTGGCGATGCCGTGGCTGATGATGTTCTGCAGCAACCCGCCTGGCAATCGCCGTACCCAATGCGCCTTGTCCGCCAGCAGCGCGCGGGCGTAGCCGGGCTCGCTGAGGTCGTAGCTGTAGATGCTCTCGATGTGTATCGGACAGCCGCCGAGATAGCCGCGCTGCACGAGCGCACGCATGCGCCGCGCGACGTGGGTGAACTGGTCGTCGTGACCGACGGTGAGCTTCCGCCCGTTTTCCATGGCGAGCGCGACGAGAGCCTCGGTCTGATTGGCGTCGATCGCGAGCGGCTTTTCAACGTAGACGTGGCAGCCGGCCCCGAGGCACATCCGCGCGATGTCGAAGTGACTGGCGGGCGGTGTCGTGACGTGGACGACGTCGGGGCGGGTGGCGAGGAGCTCGCCGAGGTCGGTCGTCCAGCGCGCGATGCGGAAGCGCTCGGCGAGCTGGCGCGCCATCAACGGCTCCCGGTCGCAGACGCCGACGATCTCGGACCCGGTGATGCGACCGATCTGCGCGGCATGGGAGTCGGCGATCTTGCCACATCCGACAATGGCGACCCTAAGCATGCTGGAGCCTTTCGCGGCAGGCGGCGAAGTAGCGACGCAGACCTTCGGCGGTGGCCACCGAGGGCGTCCAGCCGAGCCGCTCCTTGAGATGCGCGTTGCTGTAGCGTGTTCGTTTCCAGTACGTGTGCCAAACGCAGCGGTTGTAGACCGGCGGCAGCTGGTTCTGGGACCAGCGCGCATACGCTTCCCACAGCCACGAGAGCGCGTAGCTCGCGGCGTGCGGCACATAGATGGACGAAAACCGCCGGACGTTGGCCTTGTAGAGCCGGAGGAAGCGCCGGCTCGACGGCAAATCGTCGTCGACGACGTTGAAGACCTCGCCGTCGATCCCCGCCCTGAGCCCGGCGAGCATGATCGCCTCGGCACAGTTGTCGACGTAGGTCAGCGGCAGCGGATTGCCGCCTCCCAGATGCAGGAAGACGCCGAAGCTGCCGACGCCGACACGACCGGTGATGGCCTCTTTGCCGGGGCCGTAGACATATCCCGGTCGCACGGTCACCACAGGAACGCCGAATCGCGCGGCGTAGTCTGCCACCAGCTCGTCCTGCTTGATCTTGGCGAACGAGTAGGCATCACCGCGCAGCTCTGGGCGCGTCTCCAGCGGGCTGGCCTCGTCGAGCAGGCCGCGCGAGGGCCCCTGATTGCTGTACACGCTGAGCGAGCTGACGTTGACGAAGCGTCGCAGCCGGGCGTGCTCCACGCAGGCCTCGAGGAGGTTGCGCGTGGTCACCACGGAGTTCACGAACGCGTCCGGGACGGATTTTTCGCCGCGACCCGCCGCGAGATGGAACACGACCGCGACGTCCTTACACGCCGCTGCGCAGTCCAGGCGGGACAAGAGATTGCCGCGGATCACCGTCGGCCCCGCGCCATCCGACGCGCGCCGCGCCGACTCCAATCGCGTCAGATCGCTGGAGGGCCTGACGAACGCGCGAATGTTCCGGAACCCGCGCTGCAGCAGCTGTTCGACGACGCGGGTGCCGATGAATCCCGCCGCGCCTGTCACGAGGATCGGATCGTCGAGACCGATGATCGAGGGATCGTGTGGTGTCATTGGTGCGCTCAGGAGAGGCTGCGGTCAGGAAAGCTCATGGCGATCATCAATCGACAGCGCGTGTGAGGAAGGTTCGTAGCCGCTGCATCTGTTCTTTGCGACGGAACGCGACCAGCTCGGGCGACACCGGCCGCTCCAGGCGACGCACCATCGCCGAGGTGTATCCGGCCAGCAACGTGAGTCCGCCGATCAACCACGGTCGTCGGGTCGCCTGGTACACCGTCCGGAACAGCTCCCACACCGGATGGCCTCCCAGCAGGTAATCGAGGACGCCGTCGCGGAATTTCGTCCCGAGCGGGCCGTGCTGTGCGGAGCCAAGCTCGCGATGGTGGAGACACGCCCGCTCGGTGAACGTCCGGGTGCCCCAGCCCTTCATGCGCGCCGTCAGCACGGCGATGTGATCGATGCCGCCGGTCCTGACCGGCACGTAACCGCCGATGTCTTCGAAGCACGAGCGCCGGAAGAGCTGGCACGCGCCGGAGACGTGCTGGCGACTGACGAAGCGATAGTCGTAGGTCGAGCGTCCTTTGAAGGGGGTGCCGACCAACCCCAGCCCGCGATCGGTGGCCAGCTTGTCGAGGAGGAACGCAAAGTAGTCGTCGTCGAACGAGATGTCGGCGTCGAGACTCCCGATGACCTCGTAGGCAAGGTCACGCACGCGCGCATAGCCCGCGTTGAAGGCGTGTACCTTGCCGGCGAAGTGTCGTTCGCGACGCTCGGGCATGCGGAGCAGCTCGATCCATGGATGCTCGGCGGCGTAGCGCCGGACGATATCGTCGGTGCCGTCCGTCGACCCGTCGCTGACGACAACCCACTTGAGCGGCGTCACGGTCTGCGCGACGACGGAGGCGAGGGTTCGCTCGATGTACTGCGCCTCGTTGCGGGCGGGCGTGATCAAGACGTAAGTCAGCGGAGCCCGGAGCTCCGGCACCGTGGCCGCGGACGACGTGGCGTCTCGTCCGACGGTTGGGGTCATCGGGCCGTCGCCGTGAGCGCCCGCTCGTTCACCGGCGACCGGCGCGCGCTCTGGTCGTCGATGAGCGTCGCGAGCGCCAACAGCATCCACGCCTGCGACCAGCGCATGTACGAGGTGCGAATCGTGCAGAGGCGCAGCTTGCGGTAGTAGACGAAGCCGCGACGGTCCCACAGGTTCCCCATGGCCCAACGGAAGACGGACGCGGCACACGGCAGATTGTCGGGGTCACGATCCTGCAGCTCGACGAGCGTGATGATGCTCTGGGCGACGCAATGCGCGTCGATCGGATAGGTGCGGTCGTGGAAGTATCGCGGTGCTCCGTCCTGACGGAAGAAGTGGCGGCGATAGAACGCCAGGCCGTCGCGGACACTGACCTCGAACTCGTCCGTCTGGGCGTCACGACCGATCGACGCGAGTGCGCAGAGGTTGTAGCCGGTGTGGAAGTTGTCGATCCACCCCTGATGAGGACCCTCCCCGTAGGGCCACGAGCCATCGGCGCGCTGATGGCTCGTGGTTGCGCGCGCGACGCGCATGGCCGGCTCGACGAGCGCCGACTCGCCCGTCAGCCGGGCGACGCGGCAGAGAAACGCGGCCCCGAGAAGGTTGGCGTTGTGGATCCTGGCCTCGCTGGAGGGAAGGGGATACGCAAAGCCGGGTCCGTCGCGGTGTTCGCGATACAGCGCGCCGGCGATCCAGTTCGCGGCGCTCGCGGCCATGTCGAGGCACCGCCGGTCCCCCTGCTCGGCGGCGTCCAGCAGCGCACCGCCGACGAACGAGGTGCAGACGAGATTGGGCTCGCCGCGCGGGACGACGGATGCCCGTGTCTGCCACGGGAAGCTGTACCCCCAGCACCAGTGGGACTGGCCGGGTGAGCGGTGCGCGATCAGCCGCTGGATCATCGGCTCGACGAGCGCTTCCGAGCCCGGGACGCCGGCGCGAGCCAGCTTGAGAAGCGAGGCGAGGAAGAGGCCGAGGGCCTTCGCGTTCTGCGTTCGCGGCACCAGCGCGAGGCCGCGGATGTCGACCGGGCTGCGCTTGAGTGCCTGCGTCAGAACGAGCCGCATGGGTTTCGTGTCGAGAATCGGGAGCGCGCCGAGGAGCCGGCTATTCAGCGCGTCATACGGATCGTGCCCCGCCCAGTCGTTTGTCCTGCAGTACTCGAGCAGCGAGACGGCGGTCGTGCGCGCGTCGTGCAGGACCGCGGTCAAGTCGGCGGGAGCCGGCGCCGGTTGCGGCGCGGACTCATCGCCGCGCGCCACGTCGTCGATCACTCGCAGGTACCGCCCCCGCATCACGTCCCACCGGATCGGCGCGTACTCTTCGCGCGCGCGTCTCGCGAGCCTCGTGCGCCGCTCGGGATCGCGTGCGAGGCGGATCATCTGGCGAGCCAGATCGGCCGCGTCGTCCGGCTCGAAGTACGCGAGCGCGTCGTCGCTGAAGTAGTGTCGGATCGTCCGCAGCCGGGGCATCATCACGGGCTTGTCGAGGACGATGTATTCAGAGAGCTTGTTCGGGAAGGCGAACTCCAGGAAGACATCGCGACGCATGGGCAGCACACCCGCGTCGCACTCGCTCACCAGGGCCGCGACCTCTCCTGGCGGCACCAGCGGTAGGAACCGCACGCTCGACGCGACGTCGCGGCGTCGCGCGAGCTCCTGCAGGGCCTTGAGCTCCGGCCCAGAGCCGAGAATCCGGAGCTCCGCGCCCGGCACCTCGCGCCGGGCCAGCGCCAAAGCCTCGATGGCCAGCGCCATGCCGTACACGGACGTCAGCGTGCCGTGATACATCATCACGAACCGGCCCGGGACGGGGCCCGCCGCCGGCGCGGGCGCGCCGCGCCCCGTGAACAGCGCTTCGTCGACCGCGTTCATGATGACCGACGACTTCCAGCGGGGCAGACCGCGGCGCTCGAGAAGCTCCCGGATCGGCTCGTTGATCGTGATCACGCGGTCTGCGAAGTCGAAGCTGCGTCGCTCGATCCATTGCGCCAGCCGCACCCACGGCGAGCGCTCGCCGACGCCGTACTTCGACATGAAAAACTCGGGCGTGATCTCGTGCATGTCGAGGACGATCTTGGCTCCCATCCAGCGCGCGCCCGCCGCCGCAAAGACGAGAAAGTCGGGCAGGGTGTTGACGTCGATGACGTCATAGCGGTGCCGCCACGTGCGCCGCGCGACGAGGGCCGATGCCCAGATGAAGAAGGCCGCGTATTCGAAGGCGTAGCGGATGCGTGAGCCGCGCTTCTTCCCCAGCGCCACGGTGAAAACCTGCACGCCGTTGAGGGTGTATCGCTTCGCGGACGCCGATGGACTCAGCGCCAGGACGTCCACCGAGTATCCAGCGGCCACGAGCGCCTCGGCCTTGCGCCTCACGCGGATGTCGTGGTCGTAGACGTTCTGAACCAGGATGCAGACGGATCTCATGCGGCCGCTCCGTGCGTGGACGCCGCCTCGCGCTGTACGACGTGCGTCAGCCGGCGCTCGACCTCTTCCAGGTCATCGCCCGCCCACGAGATGTCGGTCCAGAGAGCCGCCTGCTCGGGCCTGTGGTCCGCGGACTGCCGGCCGTGGACCCGCAGCGTCAGCGCGGGGCTGATCGCGTCGCCGTGGTAGCGCAGTCGAATTCCCGTGGCGGTGCGCTCGAAGCGCACCCGACGTCGCTTGGCGAACCACTCGACGACCTGGCCGGCCGTGCCGAACCAGGCGCCGCGCGCTTCCAGTGCGTTCACGAGTCGGATATAGAAGTCGCCCCAAAACCGTTCCGGGGCGTGGCTGCGGTCGTGCCAGAGCACGGTGAGGACCCCTCCGCAGGCACTCGCGTTTTCGATGAGGCGCTCGCAACGTCGCCACGCGTCGGCCTCGGAGAGGTTGAGCCGCTCCGGATAGAAGAGCGCGCCGTCCTGGATGTGCAGCGGCAACTCGATCAGCGACGTTGCGCCCTTGGGCCGAAACGGCTGCGTCGTGCCGTTCAGGTAGCCGACCGTCTCGTTGTAGCCGTGACTCGAGTCCCAGGCGTAGCCCGCGTCTTCGACGACGCGCGGCGTCTGCTCGTCGCGCAGCAGCCAGTGCATGCGAACGCCGATCCGTGTGCCGTCGCCCGTCAGGGCGGCGATCCGCTCGAGCTCCGCGCGTCCCTTGTCCACACTGTGCCATGCGTCGATGCCGTGCACGCCGAGCTCGCAGCCGCGTTGGCGGAGCATGATCGCCGCCGACGCGACGTCGGCGAGGGCGTAGCCCGCGGCACGCCGCGAGGCGTGCGGTCCCGGAACACGATCGCCCGACCGGCCCTTGAACGGGATCAGGAAGTACGTGGCCGGCAACCCGTCCTCGGTGCGCAGGTACCAGCCGAACGGCTCCCAGAAGTCCTTGACCCAGCCGAGGTACACGAGCGGCAACGACACGGCGGCGCGCCAGCTCTGCGCGCACCGGGCCAGTGAGAGCCGGCCGCCGAGCACCCGGCGTAGCGAGCCGACCGTGGCGCGATAGAGGAATCCCCACGCGGTGTGATCGAGCCGGTGATGACGGATGCCCGCAAAGTCGATGTCGTGCGTGAGGCACACGGCGAATGGGGCCCCCGCCGGCACGGGCGGAATCTCGACGAGTGGAAGGCCGGCCTCGAGGATCAACTCGCGCAGCATCGCGATGTGCATGTCCACCGCAGGCACGCCGGCATGCGCCGCCGGCTGTCCCACCGACAGCAGCGCGCGCACCTCCTGTGCGAGGTCGTAGCCGAGGCGCACCACCGTGAGCGCGCCCCTGCGGATCCGCAACCCCGCGATGGCGCCGTCCTCGGTACAGACGTACGCGGTGTCTGGCTCCTGCTCCGCGAAGGTGAGGAGTGCGCCATAAATCGGCAGCGGCGTGTCGCGATAGCGCAGCACTCCGCCCGCGGACCGAAGGGCGGCGGCCGCGCCCAGCGGCTCCTCGGTGCGGCTTGCGCCCGCGCCGTAGATCACGAGCAGCCCGGCCTCGATGGGCGGCACGTCGACGCCGACGGCCAGCACGACGTCGTACTCGCGTCCGGGCTCGTAGGGCTCCCACGGCGTCTTGAACAGCTCGAAGAACTCCGCGAACACCGCGGCGTCTTCGCGACGACAGAGGAGTCCGATCACGACGTGCGGGCTCCCGCGGCGCTCGTGCCGGGACCCGGCGCGAGGAAGAAGTCACGCACACAGTCGACCACGTACTGCGCCTGCGCGTCGGTGAGCTCGGGATACACGGGGAGGGCCAGCGTGTCGGCGGCCGCGCGCTCACTCTCGGGGAACGCGCCGCGCGTGTGTCCGAGATAGGCGAAGCACTCCTGCATGTGCATCGGCACCGGGTAGTAGATCTCCGTCCCGACGCCCTGCCGTTGCAGCGCGGTCTTCAGCTCGTCGCGCCGCGGCACGCGGATCACGTACTGATTGAAGATGTGCCGGTCGGTCACGACCGACGGCACGAAGACGTGCGGCCCGCCGCTGCCCGCCTGGGCGCCGTCGCGGAAGCGATAGACCGCGCTGTTGGCGACGTCGAGCCCGGACGTGGCGAACAGCTCGTCGTAGCGTCGGGCGTTCCGCTGGCGCGCCGCCGTCCAGTCGTCCAGATGCGGCAGCTTTGCGGACACCACCGCCGCCTGGATCGCATCGAGGCGGAAATTGCCGCCGACGATCGCGTGGTGGTACTTGGGATGCGAGCCGTGCGCGCGCACGCGGATGAGCTTCGTCGCCCGCTCGGGCTCGTTGGTGACGATCATTCCCGCATCGCCGGCGGCGCCGAGGTTCTTCGACGGAAAGAACGAGAAGCAGCCGTAGTGGCCGATCGTGCCGGCCTGGCGTCCCTTGTGGGCGGCGCCGATCGCCTGCGCGGCGTCTTCGATCACGACCAGGCTGTGGGCCTCGGCGACCCGCATCACCGCGTCCATGTCGGCCATCTGGCCGTAGAGGTGCACGGGGATGATGGCTTTGGTCCGCGGCGTGACCTTGGAGGCGATTGCCGCCGGCTCCAGGTTGAAGGTGGCCGGATCGATGTCGACGAAGACGGGGGTCGCGCCCACGCGGGCGACCGCGCCCGCCGTCGCGAAGAACGTATACGGGGTCGTGATGACCTCGTCGCCGGGACCGATGTCCTCGGCCATCAGACACGCGAGCAGCGCGTCGGTGCCGGAGGATACGCCGACGGCGTGGCCGGCCTCGCAGTAGCGCGCGATGGCCTGCTCACACGCGTCGACCGCCGGTCCCAGGATGAAATGCTGAGACTCGAGGACTTGGGCGACCGCCGCCTCGATCTCGGTGCGGATCGTGGCGTACTGCGCTTTGAGGTCGAGCATCGGCACCTTCATCACGCCGCCTCCTTCTTCCAGTGGCGATACGGCCGCGTTCCCTTGCGCAGCGCCTCCGGCAGCGGAGACTCCTCGTCGAGGTCCAGGCAGCGCAGCACGCCGGGCTCGACCTCGCGGTAGCGATAGCCGGTCTCGGGACACCGCATCGTTCCGTCGGGACCGGCGGTCAGCCGGTGACCGTGCCGGCTCATCCAGCCGATCTGACGGCCGGGATTGCCGACGATGAGCGCGAAGTCGGGCACGTCCTTGGTGACGACGGACCCCGCGGCGATGAACGCGTAGCGGCCGATGGTCACGCCGCACACGATCGTGGCGTTGGCGCCCACGGTGCACCCGCGCCGCAGCCGGGTGGATTCGTAGAGCGCGTGGCGATTGACCTGCGACCGCGGATTGCTCACGTTGGTGAGCACGCACGAGGGACCGAGGAACACGTCGTCTTCGATGACGACGCCGGCATAGATCGAGACGTTGTTCTGGATCTTGACGTTGTTGCCGATCTGCGCGGCGCTGTCGACATAGCCGTTCTGGCCGATGCTGACGTTCTGGCCGATGCGGGCGCCGGCCGAGACGTGCGTGTAGTGCCAGATCTTCGAGCCGGCACCGACCTCGGCGCCCTCGTCCACCCGCGCGGTCTCGTGCGCGAAGTACGGGCGCGCCGGCTTGGCGGCCTCGCGCGCGGCCGGATCCGTCACGACGCCGCCGGCGAGCAGCGAGCGCTGACAGGCGTCGAGCACGCGGAGCACGCGCAGCCCTTCCGCGCCGTCGCTCACCGGCGTCGTGCCGGTGCGCACGCAATCGAGAAAGTGCCGGCACTCGGCCTTGAGCGGCTCGGTGTTCTCGAGCGGCACGGCCTCGCCGCGGGCCTTGACGGCGGTGGGGATGCGATTGCGCCACTCGACCCGATGCGGATACAGCACGAGCTTGTCGTCGGCCGTGTCGTCGAAGACGGCCATCTTCTCGGACCCGACGACGACGAGCCGCTGCTCCTTGATCGGGTGCAGCCAGCTCACGAGGATGTGCGCCTGCACCCCGCTCGCGAACTCGAAGTGGCTGAGCGTGACGTCGACCGTCTGCGGGCTCACGTAGGCGCCGCCCTGGCAGAACACGCGGGTGGGCGTCTCGCCGAGGAGCGAGAGCATCACCGAGATGTCGTGCGGTGCGAAGCTCCACAGGATGTTCTCTTCCGTCCGGATCTTCCCGATGTTGAGCCGGTTGGAGTAGAGATAGTGGATGCGCCCGAGCGCGCCATCGCGGATCAGACGCTGCAACGCGATGATCGCGGGGTGATAGCGCAGGATGTGGCCGACCATCAGGATGCGGCCCTTCGCGTTGGCCACCTCCACCAGCTCGGCGCCGTGCTCGACCTCGATGGACAGCGGCTTTTCGACGAGGACGTCCTTGCCTGCCTCCAGCGCGGCCCGGGCCATCTCGTAGTGCGTGGTCGCGGGCGTGGCGAGCGCCACGGCGGCGATGTTGGGATCGTCGAGCACCGCGCGGTAGTCGCGGTGGAAGGCGATGCCCGGATACTCGGAGCGGCAGCGCGTCTCGGTGGCGTCGTCGGCGTCACACAGCGCGGCGAGGGCGCCGAGCTCGTGGAAGTTCCGCGCGACGTTGCGCCCCCAATACCCGATGCCCGCGACGGCGACGTTGATCGTGTGACTCATGATGCTCCTTCGGTGTTGTGGGCTCCGCCCAGTAGATCGACGCACCTGGCGGCGGCGCGGCCGTCACCGTACAGCGGTGGACGCGAGGCCGGCGGCGTGACGGCGCGCGCTGCCTCGACGATGCGCGCCGGCTCGGTTCCCACGAGCGTGTTCCAGCCGGCCTTCACCGTCTCCACCCATTCGGTCTCGTCGCGCAGCGTGAGGCACGGCACGCCGAGCCAGTACGCCTCCTTCTGCAGACCGCCGGAGTCGGTCAGCACCAGGCGTGCCGAGCCGACGAGCGTCAGCATGTCGAGGTACGAGAGCGGATCGATGAGACGTACGTGCGCGGGCGGCGCGCCAGCCTCGGCGAGGATCCCGCGCGTGCGCGGGTGAACCGGGAACACGACCGGCTCGTCCAGCGCGGCCAGTGCCTTGAGAATCCCCCCGAGCGCCGCCCTGTCGTCGGTGTTGGCGCTGCGGTGCACCGTGAGCACCAGGTACGCCTTCGCCCTCACGCCGAAGCGCGACAGCACCTTCGGCGCGCGCGCCGCCGCCCGGCTCTGCGCGTCGCGGAGCACGTCGAGCATGACGTCGCCGACGATGTGGACGTTGCGCGTGATGCCCTCGGCCGCGAGATTGCGCACCGACGTCTCGCTCGGACACAGCAGCAGCGTCGAGAGATGATCGGTGACGACGCGATTGATCTCTTCGGGCATGGCCCGGTCGAAGCTGCGCAGGCCGGCCTCGACGTGCGCGATCGGTGTCGAGAGCTTCGCCGCGGCGAGCGCCCCCGCCAGCGTGGAGTTGGTGTCGCCGTAGACGAGCAGCCAGTCCGGCCGGTGCGCCGCCAGCACCGCTTCGATGCCCTCCAGCATCCGCGCCGTCTGCACGCCGTGCGCGCCCGAGCCCACACCGAGGTTCACCTCGGGCGTGGGCAGATCGAGACCGTCGAAGAAGACGCCGGACATCATGTAGTCGTAGTGCTGGCCGGTGTGGACGAGCACCTCCTGGTGACGCGCGCGCAGCGTGCGGCTCATGGCCGCCGCCTTGACGAACTGCGGGCGCGCCCCCACCACGGACACGATCTTCATCAGGCGGCGGCCTCCGCGGGCGTCGCCGAACGCTGCGGCCCAGGCGCGTTCGCCGCGACGGCGGCGACGAGGCACTCGATGACGCGCCGCTGCTGCACGCCCGACAGTCCTGGGAACATCGGAAGCGACAGGATCTCCGTGGCGGCGCGCTCGGCGACCGGGAAGTCGCCGGGCCCGACCGGCACGCCGGGGTAGGTGGGACCGAGGTGCAGGGGCACGGGATAGTGGATGCCCGTTCCGATGCCGGCCGCAGCGAGCTCGCGCTGAACGCGATCGCGCTCGGGCACACGCACCACGTACAGGTGATAGACGTGCCGCGACCACGACGGCACGTGCGGCGGCATGATGCCGCTGCCCGACGCTCGCAGCAGCGCATCGTACTCACACGCGCGCTCGCGGCGCTCTTCGTTCCAGCGCGCCAGGTGGCGCAGCTTGGCGGTGAGGAGGCCAGCCTGGATGGCGTCGAGCCGGCCGTTGGCGCCGACGAACTCGTGGACGTATTTCCGCGACTGGCCGTGGTCGCGCATCATTCGGCAATACCGCGCCAGGCCCTCGTCGTCCGTCGTGATGGCGCCCGCCTCGCCGCACGCGCCGAGATTCTTGCCGGGGTAGAAGCTAAACGCCGCCGCGCGGCCGATCGTCCCGGCCTTTCGCCAGGCCCCGTGCTTTTCCGAGAAGTAGTCGGCGCCATGCGCCTGGCAGGCGTCCTCGACGACGGTGAGGTGGAAGCGCTCGGCCAGCTCCATGATCGGATCCATGTCGGCCATCTGCCCGTACAGATGCACGGGAACGATGGTCGTCACCGGGCGGCCGGTGCGGCGGCTCACCGGCTGCGTGACGCCGGGCGACGACGTGCACTCGGCTTCGAGATACGAGCGCAGCTTCGCGGGATCCATGGTGGCCGTGCGCGCGTCGACGTCGACGAAGTCCGGCAGGGCGCCGACGTGCGAGATGGCTTCCGTGGTCGCGATGAACGTGTTCGGAACGGTCAGCACCGTATCGCCCGGCTGCACGCCGGCACCGAGCAGAGCGAACCGCAGCGCGTCGGTGCCGCTGCCGACGCCGACACAAAAGCGCGCGCCGCAGAAGGCGGCGAACTCGCGCTCGAACTCTTCGACCATGGGACCGCCGATGAAGCTCGCGGAGCGCAGCGCGGTCTGGAACACCCCGATGAGGTCGGCCTCGAGCTCGCGGTGGGGGGTGACCAGATCCAGGAATGGAACGGCAGGAGCGGGCGTCATGCGGCGGTTCTCCTCTTGGGCGTGATGTGGCGCAGCACTCGCGCGGGGTTGCCGAGCACGACGGCGTTGGCCGGAACGTTGCGCGTCACGACGCTCCCCGCGCCGACGATGGCGTTCTCGCCGATGACGACGTTCGAGAGGATCGTGGCGCCGGAGCCGATCGACGCGCCGGCGCGCACGACCGTGGGCTCGACCTTCCAGTCCTTCTCCGTCTGCAGCTCCCCGGTCTCCGTCGTGGCGCGCGGATACCGGTCGTTGATGAAGGTGACGCCGTGCCCGATGAAGACGCGGTCCTCGATGACCACCCCCTCACACACAAAGGTGTGGCTCGAGATCTTGCATCGGCTCCCGACGCTGGCGTTCTTCTGGAT
Organism: Candidatus Methylomirabilota bacterium; assembly: GCA_046725765.1. Lineage (GTDB taxonomy): Bacteria > Methylomirabilota > Methylomirabilia > Rokubacteriales > CSP1-6 > AR12. The sequence goes on from JBKOZH010000198.1 coordinate 13,847, forward strand.
CTCGACGAAGGCGCCGATCTTGGTGTCCGCGCCGATCGAACAGCCGTAGAGATTGATGAACTTGCCGAGCCGCACGCCGGGCGCCAGCGTGACGTCGTCGGCGATGCAGCGATACTCGTCCCCGTGCACACGGTCCTCCTGTCGGTTCAGCAGGCGCCCTTGCCGGAGATGACGGCGGCCGGCGTCCTGCAGATGATGGCGAGATCGCGCCACAACGAGCGCGTGCGCGCGTAGCGGAGATCCAGGCGCACCATGTCGTCGAAGGTGGTCCGACTGCGTCCCTTGATCTGCCACAGCCCGGTGAGCCCGGGTTTGGCCTCCAGCACCCGGCACCGATGCCAGGGGAGGTACTGCGCGTACTCGTAGGGCAACGGCGGTCGCGGTCCGACGAGCGACATGTCGCCACGGAGCACGTTCCAGAGCTGCGGCACCTCGTCGAGGCTGGTCTTTCTCAAGAAACGCCCGAGCGGCGTGATGCGCGGGTCGTTGGTCAGCTTGAAGAGTGTCCCGTTGCGTGGACGGCCATTGGAGCCGTTCGAGGCGGAGCCGTTTGAGGCGGAGCCGTTTGAGGCGCCGGCCGCGATGAATCGACTGACGAACTCGCGATGCACCGCGGAATCGGCGTGGGTGTACATCGTGCGGAATTTCCGAACGGTGAACGGCTTCATGAGGTGACCCACTCGCGGCTGGCGAAAGAGCGCGGGACCCGACGACGTGAGCCTGACGAGCACAGCGATGACGGCGAGCAGCGGAGCCAGCAGCACGAGGCCGACGAGGCTCCCGACGATGTCGACGGCGCGCTTGGCGGCGTCGCGCGCTCGCGCACCGGGCGTGCGGAACACGAGCTCCGGATAGAAGGCCCGAGCCACGGTCCCGAGATCGTCGCCCGCGGGACGCACCGGCTGCGGATGCACGAGCACCCGGAACGAGCCGCCGCGGGCCACTTCCTCTTGCAGCCTTGCGCCGAGCGCGTCATCGAGAACGCCGTCGCCGCTCCGGTCCGGACGCGAGGGGTCCGGCACCCGGGCGAGCGATCGTACGATCCCGATGACCGCGCCCGGCTCGTACCAGCCGATGACGTCCGTCGCGTTGGTCGCCGTCTCGAGTCGCTCGACGACCCGTGACCAGGCCTCAGGTGCAGCGCGCTGCGCGTCGCTCTCGGCCACCAGCACGAGCACGACCGCTCCACCGGAGCGCTCGGCGCGCTTTCGCTCGCGGATCAGCACCGAGCGGAAGAGATTCGCGCCGAGGAGGCGCGGTTGGCGCGGAGCGAGTCCGCGCCGGCGGCCGTAAGAGCCGAGCGAGTCCTCTTCCATCATGGTCACGCTGCCGGCGTGATCGCCGAGGGCTTCGCCGGCGTGATGGCTGACGGTTTGGCCGACGCGATGGCCGCCGAGATCGGCGGCCGCTGCTCCGGCGTGGTTGCGATCCGCCGCCGCCGTCCGGGGCGGCCGACGATCACGCGATGGCGCCGCAGTGATTCGTCGGCGGCCTCGAGCATGCGCACGACGCGCAGACCCGCCCGGCCGTCGTTGATCGGCGTCGTGCCCGACGCGACACAATCCAGGAAGTATCGTGTCTCGAGATTCAGCGGCTCCACCTGGTCGATGCGCGGCGCCCACATGTCGCCGCTGCGGTAGCTCACGAGCAGCTCGTGGATGCCGCGCTGGGAAGTGACCTGGACGCCCTTGTCGTAGACCTTCACCGGCTCAGCGGGCTCCAGGTCGTTCCACACGACCATGCGGCGCTCGCCGCCGACGAGCGTGGTACGGAGCTTCACCGGCGATAGCCAGCTGACCGCCACGTGGGCGATGACGCCGCGGGGGAAGCCCAGCGTGATGTAGGCCACGTCCGCGTGTCCGTTGAGGTGCGCGCTTCCGGTGGCGAGGACCATCTCCGGCTCGGCGCCGATGAGGTGGTCGATGATCGAGAGATCGTGCGGGGCGAGGTCCCAGATCACGTTGACGTCGTGCTGGAAGAGCCCGAGGTTCACCCGGGTCGAGTCGTAGTAGTACAGCGGCCCCAGCACGCCGCCATCCACGAGCTCCTTGATCTTGCGCACGGCGCCGTTGAACAGGAACGTGTGGTCGACCATGATCTGCAGCCGTTTGCGCTCGGCCAGCTCGATGAGCGCCTCGGCCTGCGCCGCGGTTGCGGTGAACGGCTTCTCGACGAAGACATGCTTGCCGTTCTCCAGCGCGGCTTTGGCGAGAGCGTAGTGGGTCGAGACCGGCGTGACGATCGCCACGGCGTCAATTGAGGGCGAGCGCAGCGTCGCGTCGATATCCTGGGTGACGGTCGCCGTCGGATGACGGCTCGCCACCCTCGCGAGAGCCCGCGCGTCTCTGTCGCACACGGCGACGACGCGACAGTCCGCGTGCGTCGCGAAGTTGCGCACGATGTTCGGGCCCCAGTAACCGTAGCCAATCACTGCCAGGTTGATCATTGGTCCTCTCTCACAGCAAGCCCGGCCGCCACCATTACGCGGCGGCCGAACGACGATTCGAATGAACGCGAACGTGCACGCGATGTGCGACAGTCGCGGGAAGCCGTCGCTCGAGCGCGGCCGCGACCCTCGCCTCGATGAGGCGGGATGCCGTCGCGACCGAGGCGTCGCTGACCTCGGTGAGCACGACCGCGGCCACGCGGTATCGGCGATACCAGCCGACGATGTCGGTCTCGCGCACGCACGACGCGAGGACCGAGAACAGCCGATCGACGAGGGCGCGATCGAGGCCGGCGTCCGGCGTCGTCAGCTCGACGAGCAGGAGCACGAGCGGAGCGCCCGCGCGCGCCCGAATCCGCTCACGGGCCAGCAGATGCCGGAAGACGGGCTCGTCGTACGCGTGACCGTTCCGGCCTTGCCAGACGATGCTCATGACCTCACCGGCTACGCCGCCGTCGCGAAGGTGCAATCGACCTCCACCGCGACGCTGCGACGCAGCAGCTCGACGGAGACGACGAGCAGGCCTTTGTCGGGCCGCGTTCGCACGAGGACCCCCTCGACGTTCGCCAGTGGGCCGCGCGTGATACGCACGCGCTGGCCTGCGGTGAGGTACGGGTAGGGGAAGACCGGCTGCGCGCTGTGCACGAGGGCTCGGATCGCGTCGACCTCGGCGTGCGGCACGACGGCGCGACGGTCCCAGCCGTCACCCAGGATGGTGACCAGCCCGCGCGCCTTGCGCACCTCGACGTCGCTCCACCGGTCGAGCGCGTGGTGCAGGAAGAGATAGCCGCGGAACAGCGGCACCCGGCGCCGATGCCGGCCCTCACGGGTATTGGCCCAGGTCTCGATCGTCGGCATGAAGATGTGAAAACCCTTGCCGACCAGCTGCTCCAGCACGAGCTGTTCGCAATTGCTCCGCGTCCACAGCACATGCCACGCGGGAGTTGTGGCGCCGATCCCCGCCGTCTGCTCGACGGTGCAATCGAGGTCGGCGGTCGCCATGCCAAGCGCGACGTCGGTCTCCGTCATCTGCACAGGCTTCGCCCCCTTGGCTTTCTCGGGCGTCCGTTCCTCAACGGGCAACCGAAAACGTTGACTCGTCGGTGACGCCACGTGTTGTCCTGGAGAGGGAGCAAGAGGGTTGCCATACCCGGCGGATCGCGGCGTATTGGGCTCCGAGGGCGGCGCGAAGTGCGGTGACTACGAAGCAAACGCGCCCCGCCGTCCGGGGTCGGACGGCGCTAAGTGGGCGCGTGCTATCCCATTACGGAATGAGGGTGCAGCCACGCGCCGCGTCATGTGGCGAACCTATTTCACAGTGAAGCTACCGCCGTGCACTATGTCGGCGTCGTGTCGAGCAGATTCCTGCGCCGACGGCTGCGCAGCCGGCTCATCGTTTCGGGAGCGAGAGTCGTCGTCTTGTCGCAGCGGCTGTCGGTTAAGACGGGCGCTGGCCGCTCGGCGACGAGGCAGCTCCGCCGCGCGCGAGCCGTTTGATCTTCCGTTCGGCACGCGCCTCGCCGGTTCCATCGCGCTCAACGGCGTTGGAAGCGCGGCCCTTGGTGGCCGCCACTTCCGGTCAGCGGCCCGACACCGAACCCAAGCGGCCTGGCACGGACTCTGGTCGCCGGCGGAACGGTGGATCGGGACGAGCCGTTCTTCCAGAACCTCGGCACGAACGGTGCGACGCGAGGGTCGGGCACGCCGAGAGTCAGCTCCATCCATCGTCGATCACGGACGACGTCTTCACGGTCTTCGAGCCATGGTTTACCGCCGTTGGCGGTGGCAGTGCGGCGCGGCAGGCGATCGCGATCCGGTCGCGTTCCTGAAGGCGCTTTGACCCCGTGTGGCAGGTGTCAGCTCACCGTCGTGTCAGGTGTGTCCGCGCGTCAGATCATCGCCACTCGCGGAGAACGTAGAAGTTCTAACGCTCACGTTTCCGCGTGATTCTGAGACGGGACACGTGGCCTTGCCCTTGCGATCCGCCGCCCGCCGGGGGAGGGCCAACATGCGACGTTCTGGAAGTCCGGTTCGAACCATGCCAAGGAAGGTCCGGGTCCGTCTCACGGTGGCGAGTTGATGGGGACGATCGTCCCGCTCGACCGCGATCGCGGCCCGGCGGGGGCAGGCCGCCAGCCGCGACGATCACGGCTCTCGGTGACGATCCAAGAGATGGCGAACGTGCTTCGCTTCCGCGTCCATGGTGCGCGCACGCCCACGCGGCTCTACCTGTACGTCGATGGTGATCTCGTCGACACGTGGGTCGACATCGAAGCATCGTATGACGCTTCGCCTGAGCGGGTGTCGTCTGGCCGGCA